>CAIMWA010000001.1 GCA_903845045.1 uncultured delta proteobacterium
CTGCTGCACCAGCGACGGGCGCGTGACGTCCTTCACGAAGACGGTGACGTCGACCTCGTCGGCGAGGGCCTCCTCGGTGTCACGCCGCGCCTTGTCGCTGGGCGCGTCGATGCCCGGAAGATCCATGAGCACCACGCCCGGCATGGCGCCGCGCACGGGGATCTGCACCGTCACCACGCGCACCGCACGAACCCCGGCGTAGGGGCGGTTGCCCGCGCGCGTGTCCTTCAGCGCGATGAACGGGCGGATCATCTCCGCGAGCTCATCGAGGGAGCCCGCTTCGAGGGTGTGCGGCGTGACGCCGAGCCGCGTCTTGATCTCCGCGAGGCTCGCCGCGATCTCGTGGAGCTCGGTCCACGCGGCGAGGTCGCGGCGCGAGGCGCGGTCGTGGTCGTCGATCTCGTGGCCCGTGCGCGCCCGGTACGAAGCGCGCAGGCGTCCGAGCTCGGCGCCGTCGAGGCCCTCCCAGCGCGCGGCGCTGCCAGGCTCGAGCGCGTCGAAGTAGCTCGCGATGCGCTGCTGGAATTCGTCCTTCGCGTAGTACTCGACGACGGCGCGGAAGGTTCCCTCGGCGCCGGGCTCGACCACCGTCGTCGACCACGTGCAGCGCTCGGCCTCGGACGGCAGCAGCTTCTCGCACTGCAGCCACGCCGAGAGGAACGCGCTCTTGCCCTGCTTCTCGAGCCCTACGACGCCGATCTTCACGACGCCCTTGGCGAGGCGGCGCTGACGGTGCGCGGCGCGCTCCTGCAGGTCCTCGAAGCGGCGGCGGAGGGCGTCGAGCTCGCGGGAGCGGTCGCTGCCGGCGGCGAAGTACGCACCGAAGCGGTCGGTGAGCTGCCGGTACCGCGTGATGCGGTCACCCAGGAACTTGAGCTCCGCGGCGCGCTGCCGCCGGGAATCGGGACTCCACATCGCGTTGCCTCCAGCGTGGGTACGAACGGGCGCCGGGGGTTCTATCACGGCGCCGCGCACCGGTTTCGTGGGACCTCGCGTGCGCGGTGATACGGTCCCCGCAAATGGCCGCGAACCCCGAACTCGCCCGCATCTACCAGGACGCGCTGCGCATCTGCCGGCCCTTCGTGGTCGCGCCCCGCGTACACTGGGAGCACCTCGACCTCGCGCCGTTCGGCATCAAGGTCCCGAAGAACCTCCGCATCGACCCGACGATGCTCGCGTCGCAGCGCTTCCTGACGTGGATCGAGCGCCTCGACGCGCAGACCTTCGGCCCGCAGGCGATGGCCATGGAGCGCTGGGTCTTCTACGACTGCGCCGAGTGGCCGAGCGCCCTCTTCGGCCTCGCCGCGCGCCCGAAGGACGTCTCGCCGTCGCTGCGCGAGCGCTTCGAGGTCGCGCCGGGCGAGAAGGTCTGGGTGCCGCTGTCGCTGCACGTGGCGATCCCCACCGTCGCGCCGGGGGAATTCTTCGAGCACAACGTCGGCTCGCTGGGTCGCGACGCGGGGCTCAAGGGGCTCGGAACCTTCACCAAGGCCCTCGGGTGCCGGCTGCTCCGGGCCCGCTCGCTCGTCGGCGCCGCGCAGTGGAACGGCCGCGCGCTGCACATGCACCGCCGGTTCGGTCCGTTGGAGCTCTTGACCGCGTTCACGCCGGCGCACTCGTACCCGCGCACGATGACGTACCGCCACGGCACCGACGCGGCCCTGCTCGCGCGCGTGCTGGCCGACGCGCCGCCGCCCGCCGTGGAGTCCTCGCAGCACGTGCGCGTCGACGAGCGCGGGCTCACGGCGCTGCAGCGCCGCATCGAGCGCGGGGACCGCTGCGTGCTCGCCGGTCCGCTGGTGGAGCGCCCCAAGGGGCTCTATGCGCCGGTGCGCGTCGAACGCTGACCTCGCGCTATGCAGCGGCTACCGGCGCCGCGCGGCGGTGTGGTAGCGTCGCGACGGCCGCCCGTGATGAAAGCTGGAGCCGCTCGCAACAGCCTCGTCGGATCCCGCATCGGGCGTTTCGACATCATCGCGGAGATCGGCACCGGGGGCATGGCGTCGGTGTACCTCGCGCGCTCCACGGGGAGCGGCGGGTTCCGGCGGCTCACGGCCATTAAAGTGATGCACCCGCACCTGTCGTCGGACGAGTCCTTCGTGGACATGTTCCTCGACGAGGCGCGGGTGGCCGCGACGATCCACCACCCCAACGTGGTGCCCATCATCGACGTGGGCTTCGAGGACGGCCTCGTCTTCCTCATCATGGATTACATCGAGGGCGACAGCTTCTCGAACGTCGAGAAGGTCGCGATCTCGCTGCGCCGCCGCATCCCCATCGGCATCACGCTGCGGGTCGTTCTCGACGCGCTCACGGGGCTCCACGCCGCGCACGAGCTCTGCGACCTCGAGGGCAACCACCTCAAGATCATCCACCGCGACGTCTCGCCGCAGAACATCGTCGTGGGCGTCGACGGCGTGTCGCGCATCGTCGACTTCGGCATCGCGAAGGCCGAGTCCCGGGTCACCACCACCAAGGTGGGGATGATCAAGGGCAAGCTGAACTTCATGGCCCCGGAGCAGCTCCGGAGCGCGCCCCTCGACCGCCGCGTGGACGTCTTCGGCATGGGCGTGACGCTGTGGGAGGCCGTGACGCTGCGCCGCCTCTACGCCGGCGAGAACGACTTCGACACCGCGCGCCGCATCCTGAGCGGGGAGTACCCGCCGCTGCTCGATTTCGACGCGCGGCTGCCGGCGATGCTCGACGAGATCTGCAAGAAGGCGCTGCACCCCGACCCCGAGCAGCGCTTTCACACCGCCGAGGCCTTCGCCGAGGCCATCGAGACGCACCTCGCGGGCTCCCTCGCGAGCGTGCGCGACGTCGCTGCGTTCATCTCCGGCGTGGCGTCGCAGAAGCTCGAACGCGAGCGCCGCGCCATGCGCGAGTCGGCGTCGGAGTCCTACGACCTCGACCCGATGTCGTCGACGGTGGTGGAGCCGCTGCGGCACCCGCAGACGGAGCCCGAGATCCCGCCGGCCATGCTTCCGTCGACGGCCTCGCCGCGGGTGCGCGCCGAGGACAAGTCGGGTCCGCGGCCCAGCAAGATCCGCCAGCCGACGATGGCGATGCCGGTGAAGGTCGACGGCGCGGGCGTGGGTCCGTCGCCGCCGCGCGCGCGTCCGCCCACGGTGCGGGCGGCGCCGATGAAGGGGCCCACCAAGGGCGGATCGTCGCGCTCCACGCTGCCGCCTCCGCCGCCGGCGAACTCCGAGCCGCACGAGGAGTACGACGACGACAACGAGACGGCGCTGTTCACGCACCGCATGCCGGGCATGGCCGCGATCCGGGCGTCGGCGCAGGAGTTCACGGCGCCGGCGTCGCACGACACGCACGACACGTTGCAGTCGCAGCGCCGCCCCTTCGATCCGCCGCGCGCGATGCAGCCTGCGCCGAAGCCGGGAGGCGACAGCGTGCCGCCGGAGGCGCCGGACCCCAACGAGGTCCCGCACATGGTGCAGCACGTCGGCGCCCACGACGTCTCGTCGACGCTGCAGGATCACCCGTCGCCGGCGTACGCCGTGCCGCAGCCGCTGGTGCGCCACGAGCAGTACGCGCAGCCGCAGCAGATGGGTCTGCAGGGCGGCCAGGCCGATCCGTTCCCGCCGATGCCTCCCGGGGGCTGGAACTCCGGACCGATGGCGCCGACGGTCCCGCAGTCCGCCGCGCCGGCGCCGAAGGGATCGAACGGCGCGCTGCTGGTGCTCCTCGCGGTGATGTTCGTCGGCGTCGCCGTCGCGGCGTTGCTGTACGTGCTCACCGTCGCGCGCCGGTGATTGCTTCGCCGCGCGCTTGGCGGTAAGCGAAGTCGCGCCGCAGGCCCCTCCCAAGACCCCTCGAAAAAGGATCCGCACACGCCATGGCCGTCCCCGTCGTCATGCCCCAGCTCGGTGAGAGCGTCGTCGAAGGAACCATCACCCGCTGGCACGTGAAGCCCGGCGACACCATCGCGAAGGACCAGATCCTCGTCACGGTCTCCACCGACAAGGCCGACACCGACGTGCCGTCGCCGGTGGGCGGACGCGTGGTCGCGCTGCTCGCCGCCGAGCAGGCCGTGGTGCCGGTGAACGTGCCCATCGCCGAGATCGACACCGCCGCGAGCGCCGCGCAGCCCGCCGCCGCAGCTCCTGGCCCGAGAGAAGCTGCATGAATTCGAGAAATCCCCGCGACGACTGATGCAGATTATCGAGGAACGTCAGGGCAGCCGTGTCGGCGGATCCCTCGATGCTGCGGCTGAATGCCAGATAACTCCCCATTCCAGGATCCATTCCGGGAGCATAGGTGCGCGGCACGTTGCTATGCGGGACCATCGGGTCGTATCTACTGTCATTGTTCCGCGAGGCCGCCATCATCGCCGCGGCCCCCAAAATCATCGCCGCGATCGATTCATAGGAGGCGTTTTCCAGGACCTGTTGCCCGCGCACCAAATGTCCGC
>CAIMWA010000002.1 GCA_903845045.1 uncultured delta proteobacterium
CACGTCGTGGCCTGCCATCTCGTGGACTGAACGTTTCGGTTTCCGATTTGGAAACCTCGGGTTCGCATCGGATGGCCTCGCGCGCAGGTCCGTCGCAGCGCACCTTGCAGTCCGTCGACGAGGCCGGTCCCCGGCCCGCACGCGACCGACACAGGAGCACACCCCCATGACGACATACACCATCGACGGCTCGCACTCCCACGCCTCCTTCACCGTTCGGCACCTCATGGTCTCGAACGTTCGCGGCGAGTTTCAGCGCTTCTCGGGCACCGTGAGCTACGACGACGCGAACCCGGCGGCGGCGTCCGTCGAGGTGTCCCTCGAGGCGGCGTCCATCAGCACCAACGAGGAGAAGCGCGACGCGCACCTTCGCAGCGCCGACTTCTTCGACGTCGAGAAGTTCCCGACGCTGACCTTCAAGTCGACGGGGGCGAAGGCCCACGGCGACGGCCTCGCCCTCACCGGCGACCTGACCATCCACGGCGTGACCCGCAGCGTCCTGCTCACCGTCGAGGAGATCACCGGCGAGCAGAAGGACCCGTGGGGCTCCACCCGCCGCGGCGCCGTCGCGACGACGAAGATCAAGCGCTCGGACTTCGGCCTGGGCTGGAACGTCGCCCTCGAGGCCGGCGGCATCCTCGTCGGCGACGACGTGAAGATCAGCCTCGAGGTCGAGCTCATCAAGCAGTGACCCCGCCGCCGGGGCGCCGCGTGGTGCCCCGCTCCCGCCGCTCGTGCCGCCGTGTTACGACCGCGCGGCCATGCTCGAAATCACCCTCGAAGGTCCGGGCCGCAACGCCCTCGGCACCCCGGTGCTCACCGCCCTGCGCGACCGCGTGCGCGCGGCCGGCGACGCGCCGATCCTGCTCCGCGGCGCCGGTGGAACGTTCTCCGCCGGGCTGAACCTCAAGGAGGTCGCCGCCCTCGACGTCGACGGCATGACGGCGTTCCTCGGGCTCCTCGAGGAGACGCTGAGCGCGCTCTACCTGCACCCCGGTCCCGTGGTCGGGCTCGTCGAGGGCCACGCCATCGCCGGCGGCTGCGTGCTCGCGCTCTGTTGCGATTGGCGCATCGCCGGGGACGACGCCCGCGCCCGCATCGGCCTCAACGAGGTCGCCCTGGGGCTGCGTTTTCCGCCGCAGACGTGGGAGATCGTGCGCTCGCGGGTGCCGGTGTTCGCGCGGGAGCGGGTGTTCCTCGGGGCGGGGCTGCATGCGCCGTCCGAGGCCCTCGCGCTGGGGCTCGTCGACGAGGTCAGCGCCGACCCCGAGGCCCGCGCCCGCGCCGTGCTCGCACAGCTCGCGGCGCACCCCCGCGAAGGCTACACCGCCGCCAAGCGCGCCCTCCGCGAGGACGTCGTGAACGTCTCGGCGGAGCGTCGCGCGGCCTTCGTGTCCGAGGTCGTTCCGGTGTGGGTGAGCGAGCCCGTGAAGGAGCGCCTGCGCGCAGCCCTCAAGCGCTGACGTCGGTCACGCGCCGCGCAGCGCCTTGCGGTCGACCTTGCCGCGGTCGTTCTTCGGAAGGTCGTCGCTGAAGACCACCTGCCGCGGGTACTTGTGCTTGGTGAGGCGGTCCTTCGCGAAGGCCTGCAGCTCCGCGGCGAGCGCGTCGCCGGCGGTGAAGCCCGGACGCACGACCACCACAGCGCGCGACTGCAGCAGCCCTTCGACGTCGACGCCGATCACCGCCACGTCGCCCACCGCGGGGTGCGCGCGCAGGCAGTCCTCGACCTCGAGCGGCGACACCCAGAGCCCCGAGACCTTCAAGAGCTCGTCGGCGCGTCCCGCGAACCAGAGGTACCCGTCGCCATCGAGGCGGAACAGGTCGCCGGTGCAGCACCAGCGTCCGTGAAAGGTCTGCCAGCTCTTGTCGCGGTCCTGCCAGTAGCCGAGGGCGACGCTGTCGCCGCGCACCCACAGCACGCCCACCTCGTTCGGCGGGAGCTCCGCGGTACCCGGTCCTTCGGCGTCGCGCGGCAGCACCTTGAGGGCGTAGCCGTCGACGACGCGCCCGAGGGAGCCCGGCTTCACGTCGCCGGGGCGGTTGCTCACGTAGATGTGGAACATCTCCGCGGAGCCGATGCCGTCGTAGACGTCGACGCCGAAGCGCTCGGTCCAACGCTCGAGGAGCGCGGGCGGCAGCGCCTCGCCGGCGGACAGGCAGAAGCGCAGCGACGACACGTCGAGGTCCGCGCCCTGCTCGAGGAGCTTGCCGATCATCGTCGGCACGTTGGTGAGCACCGTCGGTCGGTACGTCGCGATGGCGCGAGTGAGCGACTCCACCGTCGGGCGCTCCGAGAACATCCCCACCGACGCGCCGACGCGGAACGGGAACATGAGGTTCGTGCCCGTGGCGTAGCCGAAGAAGAGCCGCGGCACGCTCACGCACACGTCGCCGCGGCGGTAGCCCACGGTGCCGAGCGCATAGACCTCGGTGTTGAACGCGAAGTCGCGGTGCGTGTGCACGGCCGCCTTGGGCTTGCCCGTCGATCCGCTGGTGAAGAGCCAGATGGCGAGGTCGTCGCGCTTCGTGCGCACCGACGCCGCCGCATCGCGCTCGACCGCAGACGCCGAGGCACAGTCCGCGAGGGCGGCGCAGCGCACGCCGGCCGGCGCGTCGAAGGGCACCGCGGCCTCGGGATCATCGCCCGTCGCCGCGTCGGGAACGACGAAGACGCCCTTGATCCACGGGGAATTCGCGAGCGGCGACGCGAGCGCCGCGAGCACCCGCGGCACCGTCACGACCACCAACGCCCGCGTATACTCGAGCAGGTAAGCAAGGTCGTCGGCGGGCGCGTCGGGGTTGCCCATGGCCACGACACCGCCGGCCTTGAGCACCCCGAAGAACGTCCACGCGAAGGGCGGCACGTCGGGGAGCACGATGAGCACGCGCTCCTCGGCGCGGAGCCCCGCGGCGCGCAGCATCGACGCGACGCCGAGGGTGCGCGCGGCCACGTCGTCGTAGGTCCACGTGCGCGCGCCGAAGCGCACCGCGGCCTCGGCCCCGAGGCCCTCGGCGAGGCGGTCGAAGAGAAAGTAGTCGGCGAGGTTGAAGACTTCGGGAAAGGTCGGCGCGCTCATCGATCACCCTTGCGCTGAAGCTGCCCGGCGATGACCAGGCGCTGGATCTCCGTCGTGCCCTCGTAGATGCGCAGCGCGCGCACCTCGCGGTAGAGCCGCTCCACCGCCACGCCTCGCACCACGCCGGTGCCTCCGTGGAGCTGCACCGCGCGGTCGACGATGCGCTGCGCGGCCTCCGTCGCGAACATCTTGCCCATGCTCGCCGCGAGGGTGACGGGCCCGTCGCCGCGGTCCTTCATCCACGCCGCGCGGTAGACGAGCAGGCGCGCGGCGTCGAGCTCCGTGGCCATGTCCGCGAGGTAGCCCTGCACCGTCTGGAACTCGCCGAGGCGCTTGCCGAACTGCCTGCGCGATGCCGTGCGCGCGAGGGACTCGTCGAGGGCCCGGCGCGCCATGCCGAGCGCCGCCGCGCCGACGGTGCTGCGAAATGCGTCGAGGGTGGCCATGGCGATGCGGAACCCGTCGCCGACCTCGCCGAGACGCCGCGCGTCGGAGACCCGCAGTCCGTCGAAGGTCAGCGTGCCGAGGGGGTGCTCGGCCATCGTCGGGAGCTCGCCGGCGAAGACGAAGCCCGGGTCGTCGGGACGCACGATGAACGCCGTGATGCCGCGGCGCCCGGCGGCGGGATCGGCGTTGGCGAAGACGACGTAGTGCCCTGCCACGCCCGCGTTGGAGATGAAGGTCTTGGTGCCGTCGAGCACCCAGCCGTCGCCGTCGCGCCGCGCGGTGGTCGCGAGCGAGGCCACGTCGCTCCCGGCGTCGGGCTCGGTGATCGCGAAGGCCGCCAGCGACTCGCCGCGCAGCACCGGCGGAAGGAACTCCTCGCGCTGCCCGGCGGTGCCCGCGAGCACGATGGGAAAGCTCCCGAGGCCCTGCATCGCGAAGACCGTGTCGAGGAGCCCGCTGCCCCACGCGAGGGCCTCGCGCACGAGGCAGACGGCGCGCACGTCGATGGAGTCGGCGTCCCGCGCGGGCAATCCGCCGACGCTCGACGGAACGCACGCCCGCAGCAGCCCCGCCGAGGCGAGCTCCCGCGCGAGCGCGAACGCATCGTGCGACGCCGCCGCGGGACCCATCGCGAGGGCGCGCGCCGACTCCGCGACGGGAGCGTGCGAGGCGTCGAAGAAGAACGGCAGGTCGTCAGTGCTCGGGGCACACGCGCGGGCCATGCGTCAGCTCCCCTCGGGCGCGCCGCGAAAGCGCGGCGGGCGCTTCGCCGTGAGCGCGTCGAAGGCCTCGCGGAAATCGCCGTGAGCCATGCAGATCGCCTGCGCCTGCGCCTCGGCCTCGATGGCGTCGACGAGGCCCATGGACGCCTCGGACTCGAGCATCTGCTTGGTCATCGTGTGCGCGAAGGCGGGGCCCTCGCTGAGCCGCAGCGCCATGGCTTGCGCCGCCGGGAGCACCTCGGACTTGGGCAGCACGCGGTTCGCGAGGCCGATGCGCAGCGCCTCGTTGGCGTCGACGAGGTCGCCGAGAAACAGCAGCTCCGACGCGCGCCCGTGCCCGACCACCCGAGGCAGCAGGAACGCTGCGCCCATGTCCGCGCCGCAGAGCCCCACCTTCGGGAACACGAAGCCGAAGCGCGCGTCCTCGGACACGATGCGGATGTCGCAGGCGAGCGCCATCACCGCGCCGGCGCCCACGGCGACGCCGTTCACCGCGGCGATGACCGGCCGCCGGAGCTGCCGGATGCCCTGGATCAACGCCCCGGTGATGCGCGTGAAGTCGAGCAGGCCCTTCATGTCGCGCTCGAAGAGCTTGGCGATGATGTCGTGGCGGTCCCCTCCCGAACAGAGCCCGTTTCCCGCGCCGGTGAGCACCACCGCGCGCACCTCGTCGTGGGCATCGAGCGTGCGCACGAACGCGCCGAGCTCGACGTAGCTGTCGAAGGTGAGCGAGTTCAGCCGCTCCGGACGGTCGAGGGTGATGGTCCCCACGCCGCGGTCGAGCGCGAAGCGAAACGTCTTCGGTTCCGGAATGCCCATCGCTCAGTCTCCCTCTTCCCAGTGCGCCACGGCCTCGATCTCCACCTTCGCCCAGGGCTCCACGAGCTCCGTCACCCCGACCAGCGCCATCGCCGGAAAGTGCCGTCCGAGCCGCGCCCGCCACGACGCCCCGATGGCCCGCGTCGACGCCCGGTACGCCGCCACGTCGGTCACGTACACGGTCATCTTCACGACGTTCTCGGGGCGCCCGCCGGCGGCCTCGACGACGGCGAGCACGTTGCCCAGCGCCGCGTCGAACTGCGCCACGAAATCGTCGGGACCGGGCTGCTGCTGCGCGTCCCAACCGACCTGGCCGGCCACGTAGAGCGTGCGACCGCCGACACAGAGCACCCCGTTCGCGTAGCCCTTCGCCGGCGCCCACGCCGCAGGCTGGATCACCCTCATCGCACCCTCCATCTTCGCACCCTAGGCGGTCTGTCCGCCATCGACCGCGAGGCACTGCCCGGTGATGCCGCGCGCACCGTCGGGCACCAGCGACCACACCGCCCACGCGACCTCGTCCGGCGTCATCAGCCTTCGCTGCGGCGACAGGGCCTCGAGCGCCGCGCGACCGTCCTTGCCCGTGGCGCGGGCGATGTTGTCCACGGCGCGGTCGCTCATGGCCGTGTCGACGAAGCCCGGGCACACCGCGTTCACCGTCACGCCCTGCCGCGCGAACTCCACCGCGAGGGAGCGCGTGAGGCCCACCAGCGCGTGCTTGCTGGCACCATACGCAGACGTGTAAGCGTAGCCTCGCAGACCGGCGTTGCTGGCGACGTTCACGACGCGCCCCCACCCTCGCTTCGCCATGCCGGGCACCAGCGCGCGGCACAGCGCGAAGGGCGCCGTCACGTTGAGCGCGAAGGTGCGCTCCCAGATGTCGTCGGTGGTGCGCGCGAGCGAGGCGCTCTCGGCGATGCCCGCGTTGTTCACCAGCACGTCGACGTCGCCCGCTGCCGCCAGCAGCGCGTCGCGCGACGATGGATCCGAGAGGTCCGCGACCATCGCCCGCCCTCGCACCTCGGCGGCCACGGCGTCGAGCCGCGCCCCGTCGCGCCCGCAGACGATCACCGCGAGGCCCTCGGCCGCGAGGCGCCGGGCCACCGCCGCGCCGATGCCCTTGCCGCCGCCGGTCACCAGCGCCACCGCGTCGCGAAGGTCCCGGCCGCTCACGCGTCGGTCTCCCGCGCGCGCACCACGCGCACGCCGCGCCGCGCCGCCTCGATCACCGGCACCATGGCGCGCTGCGCCTCGAGATCGTCCACCACGAGCACCTCGTCGATGTCCGGCGCTGACTCCAGCGCCCGCAGGAACCATCGCATGGCCTCGGCCGGCGCTGCACGCCCGCTGCCGCGCCCCGGCAACGAGAGCGCCATGGAGCGCAGCCGGAGCCCGTCGAGGGTGCGCAGCACGCGATCGAGCACCACCGCGGCGACGTCGCCGTCGAAGGCCGCCGCGGGACCCTGGCCGAAGAGCACGACCTTCTCGAACGCCAGCCGCGGACGCCCCGGCACCAGCAGCACCTCGCCGACGTCGCCGCGCACCCGCTCGGAGCCGACGATGCGCGACAGCGCCCCGCACAGCCGCCAGTCGCAGAGCCCGGCGGCGCCCCGCAGCGGCCGCTCGTCCTCGAAGAACGGGAGCGCGAGCATCTCCATGCGCTGGGCGTCCAGGCGCGCGAGGTCCAGCGAGACGAAGCGCACCTCCACGGCCCGTCACCCCCGCGGCGTCAGCTTGCCCTGCTGCGTCGCCAGCTTGTCGAGGGTGCCGTTCACGAACGCCGCCGACTCCTCGGCCCCGAAGCGCTTCGCGATCTCGATGGCCTCGTCGATGGCGACCTCCGGCGGAACGCCGCCGAAGACCATCTCCCACGCCGCCACGCGCAGCACGTTGCGGTCGACGCGCGCCATGCGCTCGATGCGCCAGTTCGGGTTCGCCGCGCGGATCATCGCGTCGAGCTCGTCGGCCCGCTCGGTCACCCCGCGCACGAGCGCGTCGCCGTAGTCGCGCCCCGGAGCCGGGCCCTCGAGGTGCGCCCAGTAGTCCCGCGCGGCAGCGAGCGCGGCCTCGAGGCTGCGGTCGCCCTGCGCGTCCACGGCGTAGAGCACCTGCGACGCGGCCTCGCGCGCCTGCCGCCGAAGCCCGTCGTCGCGCTTCGGAACGCGCCCCGGCTTAGAAGCCATCGGCCTTGAGCGCCCGCTGCAGGTTCGCCATCTCGATGGCGCTCGCGGCGGCCTCCCAGCCCTTGTTGCCGGCCTTCGTGCCGGCGCGCTCCACCGCCTGCTCGATGGTGTCGACGGTCAGCACGCCGAAGGTCACCGGCACGCCCGTCGCCATCGACACCGCCGCGAGGCCCTTGGTGACCTCGCCGGCCACGTAGTCGAAATGCGGCGTGCTCCCGCGGATCACCGCGCCGAGCGCGACGATGGCGTCGAAGCGGCCGCTGCGCGCGAGCGTCTGGCACACCACCGGGAGCTCCCACGCCCCCGGCGCGCGCACCACCGTCACGTCCGTCGCGCCGTGCCGCGCGAGGCAGTCCGTCGCGCCGTCGACGAGACGGTCGACGATGAAGTGGTTGAAGCGGCTCGCGAGCAGCGCCACGCGCAGCTCCCGGGCGATGAGGTCGGCCTCGATGATCTTTACGTTCATGGGTATTCCGCCGGTGGTGCGGCGCCGGGGGTCATCCCATCGACGCCCCCCCTCGGTCAACCGTTCTCCCCCAGGGCCACGCGCTCGACGACCTCGAGGTCGTACGCGCTGAGCCCCACGAGGCGCCGGGGGTTGTTCGTCAGGAGCCGGATCTTGCGCACCCCGAGGTCGCGCAGCACCTGGGCGCCCATGCCGTGCTCGCGCTGGGCGGGGGAGCCGTTGCCCGCGAGGTCGTGCGGGCGCGACGGCGCGTCACCGGAGAGCATGCGCAGGTCGTCGAGCAGGTCGATGTGCCGCGGCGGCACGTACACGACGACGCCGGCCCCGTCGGCCTCGATGCGCTCCATGGCCTCGCCGAGCAGCGCGCCGCCCCCGACGATGGGCGCGCCGGACATCGTGCGCGCGGGCGCCACGAGGTCGGCGAAGACGGCGCCCGGGTGCATGCGCACCAGCGTCGCGCGCTCCGGCGAGAGGTCGCCGTGCACCAGCGCCACGAACTGCCTGCCCGACTCCACCGAGGCCTCGTAGACGTGCACGTCCCAAGGCTTCGAGAGACCCCGCGGGACGATGCGCGTCGAGCCCGCGCGGCGCACCAGCCGGTCCGTCTGCAGCCGGAACTGGATCAGGTCCTCGATGGTGACCAGCGGCACGTCGTGGAGCTTCGAGAACGCCACGAGCTCGGGCATGCGCGCCATGGTCCCGTCGTCGTTCATGATCTCGCAGATCACGCCCGACGGATGCAGCCCGGCGAGCACCGAGAGGTCCACGGAGCCCTCGGTCTGGCCGGTGCGCTGCAGCACGCCGCCGGGCTTCGCGCGCAGCGGAAATACGTGCCCCGGCGACACGAGGTCCTCGGCGCGGGCCTGCGGCGACACCGCCACGCGGATGGTCTGCGCGCGGTCCGCCGCGGAGATGCCCGTGGAGACGCCCTCGCGGGCCTCGATGCTGACGGTGAACGCGGTGCCGAGCGAGGCCTTGTTCTTCTCGACCATCATCGGCAGCCGCAGCCGCTCGATGTGCTCCTCGGTGAGCGTGAGGCAGATGAGCCCGCGGGCGTACCGCGCCATGAAGTTGATGGCCTCGGGCGTGACCTTCTCCGCGGCCAGCACGAGGTCGCCCTCGTTCTCGCGGTCCTCGTCGTCGGTGAGGATGACC
>CAIMWA010000003.1 GCA_903845045.1 uncultured delta proteobacterium
CAGGATCGACGCACGACTCGGCGACGTTCTCGGCGACGCGCCCGAGCGGGTCCACCGCCTGGACGCTGAAGCACACGGGACCCGACACCTGCGCGCCGCCCAGGCGGAACGTTCGCTGCGCCACCGGGTCGACCGCCGATCCCGAGCTCTCGAGGCGCGCGCGGTCGCGCTCCACGGGTCCTCCCACACCGGGACCGCGCGTCTCGAAGACGACGTACTCCACGTCGCTCTCGGGCCACGCGGCGCCGCCCGGCGCAGCCACCGCTCGGTTGAAGCGCACCGTGACGTCCACGGCCCCGGGGTCGCATCCGTCGGAGCCCGCGCTGCGCGACGACACGTCGGTGATCCCCGCGAAGCGCGGCGGACCCGCCGACGGACCGGCCGCGGTGCGAAAACCGAGGCTCACGGCGCCACCCAAGGGATCGGAATATGCGATCACGTAAGCGTGGCTGGGAACGAGGGGCGCCGCGGGCAGCCACCAGAGCTCGTCGCGGTCCACGCGAAGCGCTCCGGCGACGCACCCCGAGGTGCCCACCTGCGAGAGGCAGACCGTCGCCGCCGTCGGCACGGACCCCGCGAAGCGCAATCGCACCGGCGAATCGGTGGGCACGTCGGCGGCGCCGTCTCCGGGAAACGACGCGAGCAGCGTGCCCGTCGGATCGCTGCCGGCGTCGCCCGCATCGCACTGGGCGAACGCATGCACCGCCGCGAGGAGCGCCGACGCCAGCACCGGCAACGCACGCCGGCGCGACGGCCTCACCGGGGCTCCCAGCGAAGCCCTTCGGCGACGCCCGGGAGGATGCGCTGCTGGCTGAGGCCGTCCTGGTTCATCAGGAAGATGCCGCCGCGCGACGAACTGAACGCGATGAGGCGTCCGTCCGGCGAGTACGTCGGGTCGGTGTTGTTCCCCTGGCCCTCGGTGAGGCGCCGCACACCGTTGACGCCGACCGCCACGGTGAAGATGTCCGAGCCGCCGGCGCCGCGGCTCGCGTAGGCGAGCGTGGTGCTGTCCGGCGCCCACGAAGGGCCGGTGTTGTACGTGCCCTGGAAGCTCACGCGGCGCTGCCCCCCGCCTCCCGCATCCATGACGTAGACCTGCGGTCCACCCGAGCGGTCGCTGACGAACGCGATCTTCGAACCGTCCGGCGACCACACCGGCGTGATGTCGGCGCCGGGGTCGTTGGTGAGACGTCGGAGGTTCGCGCCGTCGAGTCCCCCCACGTAGATCTCGCTGTTGCCGTCGCGCGTGAGCACCACGGCCATGCGCGAACCGCTGAACGCCGCCCCCATCACGAGGCCGTCGGAGCGGAGCACGGGCTCGCTGCGTCCCTGACGGAAGAGCGCGAGGAATCCGTCGGGCGTCTGCGACGAGAAGTAGATGCCGCCGGGCCCCCACGCCGGCGTGAAGTTCAAGCGGCGGCCCGACGAGACCTGCGCGAGGTTCTCGCCGTCGCAGTCGACGCTGAAGATCTGCTTGCGGCCGGCCCCGGTGCGGCGCGCGAACGCGATGCGCGTGCCGAAGACGCCCGAGGTGTGCGTGTAGAGCTGGAGGATGTCGTTGGCGATGCGGTGCGCGAGGGTGCGTGCGCCCCCGGGGCCGTAGCTGCGCGTGAAGCGTGGCGCCGACGGGCTGCCCGGCTCCCACACCTTGAGCTCGACGCGGAGGGCGTCGCCGCCGCCGGAGACTTGCGCCTTGAGCACCGCCGAAGCGCCGACGTTGACCCACGAAGGCGGGTTGATGGTGAGCCCCTCGGCGTCGAGATCCGCGGTGAACGAGTGCGGGTCGAGCACGCGAAACAGCGCGCTCAGCCGAAGGTCGTTGGCGACCACGGCGGCCAGCGCGTCGCCGCCCGCGCCGCGAAACGCCGGGACCGCCACCGGAAACAGCCGCGCCTCGAGGCCCGCCAGGGTCAGCGTGATCTCGCCGTTTCCCTGCGCCGGCGGAGGGTTCGGGGCAGGAACCGGCTGGGCGCTCGACAGCAGCGGCGGCAGCACCGCCAGGACACACGCGGCAGGGACGAGGAGCAGGTGCAGGCGCCGAAGCATCGTGCGCGCAGTCTAGCGGAGGCCGAAGCCGGATGCGAAGCGTTCGCGCTCAGTGACCGATGCGATCGATGGGCACGCGCACGTTGATGTTCGCGCCGGCGACGGTCTGCAGCTCCTCCGCGGTGAGGTCTGGAATCCGCGCGTGCGTCGTCGCGAGGCGCTGCGCCTGGCTGAGGATGTCGCCGTCGAGGCTCTCGTTGCCCGAGGCCGAGACGAGCTCCGCCACCTGGATCGAGCCGCTCGGATCGAGGCGGATGCGGAACGTAACCGTGCGCGACTCGCTGCCCGTGAGCGTCGTCGAGAGGCGGATGTTGTCGCGCAGGAACGCGTCGATCTTCGTGGCGGCGCCGTGCGTCGCGAGGTTCCGGTCGGTGGTGTCGCCGTGGGCGCTGCCGCTGGGGTCGCCCGGTCCCGCAGCCGTGGGGTCCGCGGCCTGCTCGGCGGCGGCCATGCGCGCGATGCGGTCGATCTCCGCGAGGTCCTGGTTGCCCGAGCCGCGCCGCGTGCGGCCGGTGATGGCCGCCATGTAGTCCTGCGCGCCGGCGTCGCGGGCGAGGGCGATGCGCGACGGGTCCGCCGTCGGAGCGACGGTCTGCGGCGCCTCGCGCTCGGCGCGGATCGGCACCTCGCGATGGACGACGTGCCGAGGATCGAAGACGCCGCCGCCACGTTGCAGCAGGTGGGTCTCGAGCACCTGGTCCTGCCGCGGGTCGTGGTGCGCGACAGCGACGTTGCCCTCGACGTGCCCCAGGCGAAGCGACAGCGCCACGACGAGCCCGTGCACCACCAACGCCGCCGCCACACCGGCCACGACGCCCTGCGCTTCCGTCGCGGGCGGGGTGTCGCGCAGGCGCATCGGCGCAGCGGGCGGAACCATCGACGGCGACGACCCCACGGCGAAGGGAATCGACGGACGCGAGAGGTCCGGCAGGCTCGGGTCGCGCCCCTGCGGCGGGGGTCGTCGGGTGGTGCTCACCGTCGGTGCTCCGAAGCCATCCTGTACGAGAACCCGCGAGGTGCCACGCGTCTTTGCCCCGTCGCGCGCTATTGGCTCGTCAGCGGGTCGGTCACGATGCCGAGCCGCTCGATGCCCGCGGCGCGCATCGCCGCGAGCACCCGCACCACGATCCCATACGGAACGCTCTCGTCGGCCTGGATGTACGCCTCGTGGTCGCGCTGGACGATGGCGTTCGCACGAAGCTGCTCGGCGAGGTGCTCGAGGTTCGTGCGGTCCTGCCCGATCCAGACCGCGATGGGCGACGCGAGGTTGGCGGCGTCCTCGTGACCGACGGTGACGCGAAGCTTCTGCTCCGCGCTCGGCAGGGCCGGCGCCTCGGCGTTCGGCAGGTCCACGTGGAGCCCGGCCTGCACCATCGGCGTCGTCACCATGAAGATGATGAGGAGCACCAACATCACGTCGACGAGCGGCGTGACGTTGATCTCGCTCATCGGGCCGCCCTGGCCACCTCCGCTCGAGAACGACATCGCCCGCCTACTTCAGGATGTGCCGGCGGACGATGTTGAGGAAGTCGTTCCCGAAGACGTCCATCTCCGTCGTGATGACCCGCAGGCGGCGCACGAAGTAGTTGTACGCGATGACCGCGGGAATGGCCGCGACGAGGCCCACCGCCGTGGTCAGCAGCGCCTCGGCGATGCCCGGTCCGACGCGGTCGATGGTGGCCGTGTCGCGCGAACCCGCGAGCTGCGTGAACGCGTGCATGATTCCGTAGACGGTGCCGAAGAGGCCGATGAACGGCGCCGTGCTGCCCGTCGTCGCGAGGAACGGCACCATGCTCTCGAGCACCGTCGTCTGCCGCGCGAACGCCCGGCGCAGCGCACGCTCGACGTTCTCGATGCCGCCGCCGTCGTCGGCGTCGGCCGCCGCCCGCACGCGAAGGAGCTCGTCGTAGCCGGCGCGATACATCTGCGCGACGGGGCTCCGGGTGTGCTGCGCCGCGGCCTCGGCCGCCACGTTCAGCTGCCGCGTCTTCTCGAAGAGCTGCAGGAACGCCTCGTTCTCCGCCGACGCCCGGTGGAGGTACAGCCACTTGAAGCCGATGATGTACCAGCAGATCAGCGAGAAGATCAGCAGCAGGAGCAGCACCATCTTCACCGGCAGCGTGGCCTGCGCGATGAGCTCGAACGTCCCGGGTACGTGCGGCGCGCCGCCTCCCGGCGTCTGGTGGCGGAACGTGACCAGGAAACCGTAGATGACGTGGTGCATCGGGCGCCGAACGGGTTAGCGCTGGTGCGCGACGCGTGTCAATCGCCGCCGACCGTCGAGGCAGCGCGAGAACGCAAATGTCGCGCTTGCAGAGCGGCGTTCGGGCGCGCGACCATCGCCTCCATGAGACCTCGGGGAACGAAGGCGAAGGCGTTCGCCGTCGCGCTCGGCATCGCTGCCGCGGCGTACGGCGAGGCTTACATCCAGGCGAACTGCACGACGTCGGCGCGGGGGGCGGAGTGCGTGTTCAGCAACACCGGCGCCGACCCTGGAAGCGGATGCACCACGGTGCAGCTGACGAACCGAACGACGCACCGAACGCTCCCGTCGGCCCGGCTGTGCTCGCATCTCCTGCAGCCGCGCACGACGGTGACGCTGCCGTTGGTGTTCCCGAGCGGCGCGCCCGACGCGTTCTGTGGCGAGGGCGTGGCCGTGCCGTCGTGGAGCAACTGCACGATGAGCGTGCAGATGAGCGACGTGCGCGCGGTCTCGTCCGGCGGCTCCGGGACCAGCACCGGCGTCTCGTTCCTCGTCCTGCTCTCGGCGATCTGGGTGTACGCCGACGCCAAGCGCATCGGCGCGCGCAAGGGCCTCGTTCCCGGCCTCGGCGACATCGGTCCCGGCGGATGGTTCCTCGCTACGCTTTTCTTGTGGATCGTCGCGTTCCCGCTCTACCTCTCGAAGCGCGGCCAGATCCGGATGGCGGCCCAGGGGCACCCGGGAGCGTTCGGCGCGCCCGGCTTCGCGCCGCCCGGGCCGTACGGTCCGCCGGGCGGAGGCTTCGGTCCGCCGGGCGCCGGATACCCTCCGCAGGGTGGTGGCTTCATGCCTCCGGGCGGCGGCTACGGCC
>CAIMWA010000004.1 GCA_903845045.1 uncultured delta proteobacterium
AGGGCAAGCAATGGGTCCAGCAAATTCGAAAGTTTACAGAATCTCCAGAGTACGCAGCACGTCGGCCCGCTGACGCGCGTCATGTCCCCCTCGGAAGCCCTCGACGGGCGCCACGCTGGCGCAAGCGCTCGGTGTCGGCGCCGGTCGAGATGACCAGCGTGATGCAGGCCATTCGCGCGATGGAGCGCTGCGACGTCGTCGTGGTGCTGCTCGACATCACCGAGAACCTCTCCGATCAAGACCTGCGGCTCATCGCGCTGGCCGAAGAGCGCGGTCGCGCGGTGATCCTCGGGCTCAACAAGGTCGACAAGGTCGACATGGGCACCGAGCGCAAGGCGGTCACCGAGGCGCAGCGCAAGCTGTCCTTCGCGCCGTGGATCCCGATCCTGAAGATGTCGGCGAAGGCGGGTCGCGGCACGAGCAACCTGCTCTCGATGGTCGACCGCGCGTGGGAGTCGCACGGCAAGCGCATCGGCACCGGCGAGGTGAACCGCTTCTTCGAAGAGGTGATCACCAAGCACCCGCCGCCCGTGCACGCGGGGCGGTCGCCGCGCATCTACTACATCAGCCAGGTGGGCACGCACCCGCCGCGCTTCGCCGCGGTGGTCAACTACATCGAGGCGATGGCCGAGAGCTACGCGCGCTACATGCAGAACCAGCTGCGCGAGCGCTTCGGCTTCGAGGCGGTGCCGGTGCGCGTGAGCTTCCGCGCGAAGCGCAAGCGCGACGACCTGTCGGGCGGGCCGCCGAAGCCCTCCATGCAGGCGAACAAGCCCCGCCGCGGGGGCTGAGCGGGCGGCCGGCGGGACGCGCTACGCCCGCGTGATCGCGACCCGCGCAGACCCGCGGCGCACCGCCGTCAGGTCGTCGCGCGGAGCGGGCAGACGAACGCGAACTGCGTGCCCCCTTCGCTCGTCACCGTGAGCTTGCCGCGCAGCTGACGGGCGAGCGTGCGCACCAGCTGGAGTCCCAGGGTGTTCGTGCGGCCGGGATCGAACCCGGCCGGGAGCCCGGGGCCCGCGTCGCTCACCACGAGCCGTACCGCGTCGCCCTCTGCGTGGATCTCGAGCAGTACGTCGCAGTCGGGCCCCGTGTGACGGCGTCGCTCGGGCAGCGTCGCCGCCGTGCTCTGCACGCCGTACTTGAACGCGTTGGTGAGCAGCTCGTTGAGGATCAGCCCGAGGGGTACCGCGGTCTCCACGGACACCTCGACCGGCGCGGCGCGAACCTCGACGCGCGCCCGCGGGGAGAGCGCGCCGCGCAGCGACTCGAGCAGCTGGGACGCGTAGGTACCCAGCTCGATGCGCTCGAGCGACTCGGTGCCGTAGAGCTGCTGGTGGATGAGCGCCATCGAGCGCACCCGCTGTACGCTCTCCTCGATCTCCCGGCGCCCCTGGTCCGAGGGCACCTTGTCAGCCTGCAGCATCAGCAGGCTCGAGATGATCTGGAGGTTGTTCTTCACCCGGTGGTGAATCTCCTGGAGGAGCGTCTCCTTCTCGCGCAGCGAGCGCGTCACCTCGGCCTGCGCCGCGACCCGCTCGCTCACGTCCGTGACGCCCGCCAGCACCGCCCGCTCGCCGTTGAGCCGCAGCGGCACCAGCCCGATCTCCACCGTGAACGGACTCTGGTCGCGGCGCAGCGCGCTCACCTGCCGTTCGCCCGCCGCCTTGCCGATCTTCCCTGCCTCGGTGAATGTCTGCTGCAACCCGTGCGGCACTCCCCGCTGTTCTTCGGGGACGAGCGCGGTCGCCGGCAGTCCGACAAACTGCGGCTCGGTGTAACCGAACAGCGCCTGCGCGTTGCGGTTGGACTGGGACACGAACCCGGCGCTGTCGACGATGAGCATCGCCTGCGGCGCGTACTGGAAGAGCATCCCGAAGCGCTCCTCGCTCTGTCGCAGCTCGCGGGTGCGCGCCGCGACCCGGTCTTCCAGCTCGAGGTTGAGCGCCCGCAGGGAGTTGCGCGCGGCGAGCGCGGCGAGGTGGGCCGCGGCCACGTTGCCGACCTGGGAGAGCCAGTGGATGTCCTCGAGCTCGAACGGGGCATCCAGAGTCGCGCTGACGTTGAGGGTGCCGAAGCCACCGCCCGAGTCGAGCAGCGGGATGATGACGAATTGATTGTACCCGCGGCGCTCGTAGAGGCTGACCCAGTCGCGAAAGGCCGTCCGCGCGTGGTCGCGCGTGCTCACGGCCACGCCCGACGCCAGCGCCTCGGCGATCGCGGTGCCCTCGAGGTCGAGGCCCGTGGTGGGCAGCACCGGTCCGAAGCCGCCCGTGGTGTTCTGGCTGGCGGCCGCCTGCGCGGTTCCGGCCGGGGGCGGCGGCTCGTCGACCATCCGGAGGAAATAGTTGCCGGTCGTGCTGTCAAGCTCACCGAACGAGAAGCGCTCGATCGTAAAGAACGACCGCAAGATCGCACGGATCTTCTCGAACATCGCGGCGTGATCGGTGATGCGGGCCAGCTCGGTGGAGAGCGCGAGCAGTGCTCGCTGCCGCTCGCCGCGTTGCGTGAGCTGAACGTTCAGCCGTTGGAGGGAGCGTTTGTTGTCGGCCCGTCGGAGACCCGCGGCGACGGCGTCGGCGAAGAGTTGGAGCAACGGGGCGAACTCTTCGGGCTCGACCTCGTCGAACCTGGGGTTGTCGATGCCCACCACGCCGCGCAGGGCGCCGTCGATCTTCATCGGGACCGCGAGGCCCCGCTCGGCCCCGCGCGCCGCGCAGAAGGCCCGGTAGGCGCCGAGGTCTTCCGGCGTCGCGCCGGCGGTCGACTCCAGCAGCGGTCGGCCCGCGCGCAGCGAAGGGAGAAACCCGAAGGTGGCCTCGAGCGGCACGCGCCGTGCGGTGGGATCCTGGGGCGGCACGCCCTCGGCGCACCACTCGAAGGAGTGCTCGAACGTGACGCCGTCGCAGAGGCACACGTACACCCGGTCGGCGCGGGAGGCGTGGCCGAGCGTGGCGAGCGGGTCTTGCAGGACGCCCGCGGCGTCGGCGTCGGGCGAGGCGAGGAAGGCGCGCGACACCGCGGAGACGACCTGCTGCACGGTGTAGAGCACCTTGAGCCGGCTCTCGTCGCGCTTGCGGGCGGTGATGTCGAACGATGCGCCGACGACGTACAGCGGGTGGCCCGCGTCGTCGAAGACCAGGCGCGGCTCGTCCCGGAGCCAGCGGTACCCGCCGTTCTTGTGTCGGTGTCGATACTCGTGCACGTGGCGTCCGCGCTCGAACAGCGCCGGCAGGTCGGCGATCACGCGGTCGCGGTCGTCCGGGTGGATGGCCCAGTCCCAGAATCCGGGCGCGGTCATCTCCGCGGGCGTGAAGCCGAGGAGTTGTGTCGCCGAAGGGCTGATGAAATCGATGGCAAAGTCCGGCAGCCGCGCCGAGTAGACGAGCGCCGAGGTCGTCGCCAGGAGCGCCGTGAGCTGCTGCTGCTGCGACCGGAGCGCCTCGGTGTTCGCGCGGTCGGCGGTGACGTTGCGCACCATCACGGTGACCTCGTCGTCGCTCATCCGCGCCATGCGGGCCTCGAAGGCCTGTCGGCCGTGCGGCAGGTCGAGCGCGTACTCCACGGTCTGCACCTCGCCTGCGTCGAT
>CAIMWA010000005.1 GCA_903845045.1 uncultured delta proteobacterium
CGCTCCGCCCGGACCTCGCGCCGGCCCTCGGCGCCGAGCTCGCCCGCGCCCTCGCCCTCGACCCCGCGGTGCGCCACGCCGACGCCGGTGCGTTGCGAACGGCGCTGCGCCGCGCCTCCTGGGAGCCCGTCGCGGAGCTCCCGCCGCCGCCGCGCGCGATGCCCACCTTCGCCGCCGCCCGCACCGAAGGTTCGCGCGTGCTCGTGCGCCTCCCCGCGGCGCTCGTGGCCGACGTGGGCCCCGCGCCGATGAACCTGCGCAGCGCCGTCGAGGCCGCGCCGCGGGACCCCGACACGGACCACTCCGCGATGGCGCCGGATCTGGGCACCGATCCCTTCGTCGAGTCGACGGTGCCCTCGACGTCGGCCCTCGACGCGCTGCACGCCCTGCGCAGCGTGCTCCGCGCCGAGGCCGTCGCGAAGGCCGCGCCGACGCCTCTCGCGCCCTCGAAGCCCCCCGACGACCACGCCGACTACACGAGCGACCGCGACCTCACCGAGGAGGTCTCGGAGGTCGGCGACGACCTCTTCGGACCCGAGCTCCGCGCGGCGCCCGAGCAGCGCGGCGGCTTCTTCGCCCGCGAGCAGACCCGCGCCCTCGACGTCGAGGCGCACGGCTTCGGCGTTGCCGCCGAGGGCGTGCTGGCCGTGGGCGTTCCCCTCCGAGGCATGGTGCTGAAGGCCCCGCCGCGCCGCGAGGAGACGACCATGCGCCACGCGCCGCCGCCCTCGTCGCAACGATCACTAGCGCCCGTGCCGCACCCGACGCCGTCGCTCTCCGCAGACGCGCCGGAGGATCCGTTCGCGCCGCCCCCGCGCGCGCCGACGATGCCACCGCAGCCGCGCGCGCGCCTCCCCTTCGCGCCTGCCGTTGCGATGCAACCGCCGTCGCCTCCTTCGCCGCCGACGCCATCCGTGGTCGCAGCGCCGCACCCCGCGGCGAGCGAGGCGCGTCCCCACGCGCGTGCGATCTTCATCGTGGCGCTGGGCATCGCGCTCGTCGCCTTCGTGCTGGGACTCGCCGCCGGCCGATAGGTTTCTTTCGCGGGGACCGCTATGGTCTCGCCGCCGCCCAGCGGGCGCGCGGAGGTGCCGTGTCGACGTCGTTGCCAGCAGCCTTGTCGGGCGTGGTCGGGGAGATCGAGGTGTCGTTCCGCGGAGCCGACGGGCACGCGTGGCGTCCGGTGCACGTGCACCTCCACGAGGCGTTGTCGGAGCCCTACGCATGCACGGCGGTGCTCACGCTTCCGGTGCCCGGCGCCGATCCCGACGCGCTCCTCGGAGGCGCCGCCGAGATCGAGCTCCGTCGCGGTCTTCGCACCCGTCGCGTGCTGGGCCTCGTGCGCCGCGTCGAGGACCTGGGCACCACGGCCACGCAGCGCTGGGTCCGCGTCACCGTCGTGCCCGCGCTCTGGACGCTCTCGCAGCGCCGCGACAGCCGCGTCTTCCAGGACCTCCCGGTGGCGGGCATCGTGCGCGCGGTGCTCCGCGCCGCGGGCGTTTACCAGGACGGCGATCGCCTCGAGATCCCGGCGTCCCTCGACGCGCTGCCGCCGCGCGCCTACTGCCTGCAGCACGACGAGACGGACCTCGATTTCGTGCGCCGACTCCTCGAGGAGGAGGGGGTGGCGTTCTACTTCCGGCACGGCGACGGCCACGGCGAGACGCTGGTCCTCGTCGACGACGCGCAGCGCTGGGACACGGTGCCGACGGACCTCGGCGCGCTCTCCATCACCGACGCGTCGTCGCACGTCGCGAAGGGCGAGAGCGTTCAGTGGCTGGACGTCTGCGCAGAGCTTCAGAGCACCTCGCGCACCGTGCGCGACTACGACTTCACGAAGCCGCGGGCCGTGCTCGCGCTCACCGCCGCGCACCCGGGCGCCGCCGGCGCGCGCCCCGTCTACGACCACCCGTCGCGGCTCAACCTCTACGCCTACGACCCGGGGAGCAACGTGCACGGCGCCCACGACGGTACGCGCCAGGCGCGCGTGCGCCACGAGGCCCAGCACGTCGACGCCCGCACGGGCCGCGGCCTCGGCACCGTCCCGGGCTTCGCGCCGGGTCACACCTTCACCGTCACCGGGCACCAGCGCGCCGACGGCGACGGGACGTTCCTGCTGACGTCCGTCGAGCACGAGGTGCACGCGTGGGGCGACCTCGCCGAGGACGTTCGCCACGGCGAGCGCCTCGGGTCCGTGCTGCGCGACGTGCTCGGCGCGAACGAAGGCCGAGGCCAGGAGCGGCGCTACGCCAGCCGCTTCACCTGCGTGCGCGCAGGGGTCCCGTGGCGTCCGGCGCGCAGCACCCCGCGGCCGGTGGTGCACGGCGCGCAGACGGCGACGGTGGTGGGACCGCCGGGCGAAGAGATCCACGTCGACTTCCACGGGCGCATCAAGGTGCGCTTTCCGTGGGACCGCCTCGGACCCGATGACGACCACGCGTCGTGCTGGCTCCGCGTGTCGCAGCCGTGGGCGGGGCCCGACTGGGGCTTCGTGTTCACGCCGCGCATCGGCATGGAGGTGGTGGTGGCGTTCCTCGACGGCGACCCCGATCGCCCGCTGGTCACGGGCTGCGTCTACAACGGCGAGAACCATCCGCCGCTGGGGCTCCCCGGCGAGAAGAGCCGCTCGATCATCAAGACCCGCAGCACGCCCGGCGGCGGCGGCTTCAACGAGCTCCGCTTCGAGGACCTCGCGGACCAGGAGGAGGTCTACGTGCGCGCGCAGCGCGACCTCAACACCTGGGTGCTGCACGACCAGGCGACGAAGGTCGACCACGACCAGTCGCTCGTGGTGGGGCGCCACCGCACCAAGGTGGTGAAGGCCAACGAGCGCAACACCGTCGAGAAGAACCGCACGACGCAGGTGCTCGCCAACGACTCCCTCGAGGTCACCGACAACCTCGACGTGAGCGTGCACGGCGCGCGCGGCGCCTCGGTGCAGGTCGACGAGACCTGCTACGTGCGGGCCGACGGGCGCCTCGTGCTCGAGTGCGGCGGCAGCACCATCATCATGACGCCGGACTCCATCACGCTCTCGTCGCCGAAGATCACCGTGCTCGGCGAGAACGAGGTCGTGGTGCGCGGCGGCGTGGTGAAGATCAACTGAGCGGGGCGCGAGGAGCGACGCATGCCGCAAGCAGGAAGACTCGGCGACGACGCGCACTGCCCGAACGACGCGCACGGGTGCCCGAAGTGCCCCCACGACGTTCGCGGCGGCGCCACCGAGGGTTCGCCCGACGTGGAGATCAACGGCCGCGCGGCGCTGCGCGTGGGCGACCGCGGCAAGCACGGGTCGTGCTGCGGACCCAACCAGTGGCAGGCCGTGGGGGGCGCGCCCGGCGTGTTCATCAACGGGCGCCGCGCGCACCGGCAGGGTGACCACGTCGCGCACTGCGGCGGCGGCGGCGAGCTCGTGACGGGGAGCGGCGACGTCATCGTCGGCGACCTCGCGGGCGGCCACGCCGTCGAGGTCCCGCACGACCGAAGCATGGAGATCGACTACTGCGACGGCCTCGGCCGCGCCCTCGCGTCGGTCACCGTGCACGTCGTGTGTCCGCACAAGAAGTGGGCGGACCAGGTGGTCCACGGCCGCGCGCAGGTCACCGGGCTCTGCGCCGACGCCGCGGTGATGGTGCTGAAGCCGCTGCAGAAGTTCCGGAGCGACTGAGGAGGCAGGCGATGGCGGGTGCGCGACAGAACGTGGTGACGCCGCCGGTGCCGCCGAAGGGCGGGCATACGAACGGCGCGGCGATGGGCACGAGCGACGGGCGCGCGCGGCGCGTCGTGGAGCACTCGGTCTACAACTGGGTGGAGCTCGTCTACCAGGCCTTCGGCCAGACGATCCCGTCGGACCCGCGCAAGGTCGCGCTGCTCGGCGTGCGCGAGGAGACGTTCTCCGACGGCGCCGGCGCGTCGGCCGAGCAGATGACGGCGAAGGAGGTCGCGGCGGGCGACACCACCGGCGGCGCGGTGCAGGGGCTCCACGCCGACGCCCGCAGCACGGACCGCTTCGAGCACGACAAGAAAGGGAACGTGCTGCGCAGCAAGGCCGCCTCGAAGGTGACCTTCAACGACATGCTCTACCTCGTGTGGACCGAGCAGGGCGCGC
>CAIMWA010000006.1 GCA_903845045.1 uncultured delta proteobacterium
CGCGCTGCGCCAGCGCCGCCCGATGGAGGGCGTCGGCCTTGCGCCGGTCACGCCACAGCACCCGCCCGAGGGCGCTCACGAGCGCCACGAGGAGCATCGCCGTCGGCACGATGACCTCGAGCATGCTCCGCATCGGCGCGTCGGCCTCGTCCCGTCCGACCCGCGCGAGCACGAGCCACGGCGAGCCCGGCACCGCCGCGACGCCGCCGAGAAACGCGACGCCTCGCCCGTCGGATCCCTCGAGCGTCGCGGGATCGCCCCGATCGAGGGTCTGCGGCGCGAGCGCACGCAGCCTCGTCACTGCAACGCCCGCGGCGGGGCGGCCCGTCGCCGACTCCCCGCCGGAGATCAGCACCTCGACGTCCGAGGATCCGCGCTGGAGCAGCATCGCCTCGTAGCTGCGGCTCGTCGCACGCCCCTCGGCGAGCATCGGGAAGAGCACCGTGCGCGCGTCCATCGCAAGATAGACGGCGCCCTGCACGGCACCGCGGGCCTCGTCGCCCCCGGCGAAGATCGGGCTCGCGACGCCGTAGCCGAAGGACCCGTCGGCGGAGCGGCGCGCCGGCACCAGCACCCCGCGCCGCGCACGCATCGCCTCGTCGACGCCCTCTCGCGCCTCGGTCGAGAGCGACGCTGCGCCGACGCCGACGACGACCCGCCCCTGGGCGTCGACGAGGTCGATGGCCCGGTAGTGGTAGGCCTCGAGGGTCTGCATCAGCGTGCGCCGCGCAACGGCCACCACGGCCGCCGACGACTCCGCCGGCGACACCGCGCCCGCGACCTCGCCGTGCTGCGCGAAGAGCGCCGCGTCGGCGAGGCGCTCGACGACGTGCGCGCGGATCAGGTCGGCCCGCGCGCTCGCGGCGTCGCGGAGCAGCAGCTTCACGTGGCTGCGGTTCTCCGTGGCGAGGTGCACGTACAGCCTGGCCGCGCCGGTCAGGATCGACGCCACCGCGCACGCGCCGAGCGTCCAGTACCGCACGGCTCGCGACGTCCCCCGCGCCGCGCCGCGCCGCGCTCCACTTCTGGAACCGTCGGACATGGGCGACAGCGTCGTCCAGCCCGCCGCGCGTGGCAAGGGCTCGACGCGTACGCGGCCACGCAGAGTCTGCGTCGAGGCGAGGCTCGACCTACGCGGGCTTGACCGCGGCGCTCAGCGCCGCGACGAGGGCGCGGTCGTAGGTCTCGACGTGGCGCACGAGCCATTCGTACAGGTAGCGCATGGTGAGCATCATGCTCTTCTCGTCGAGGCCGATGCTCATGCACCGGACGTCCTCGAGGAGCTGCGTGTGCGCGCGGGCGTGGGACTCGAGGCCCGGGAGGTCGTTCGTGCGCATGAGCGTCTCCTCGGACCAGAAGTGCTTCTCGGTGTAGTCGACGAGGGTCGTGAGGGAGCGCAGCAGCCGGTCGCGGTCGCGGCCGAACTTGAGGTCCTCGCCGAGGTCGTTGATGAGCGCGGCGAGGCGCGCGTGCTGCGTGTCGATGAGGTCGACGCCGAGGTTGCGCGTGTCGTCCCAGGCGATGAATTCGGCGTGCACCACGCCGTGGCCCTCGGCGTGCTCGGGGAACGTGTAGCGGTTGCGGCCGCCGCGCTTGCTCGCGTAGACACCGGAGTCCGCGGCGGCTACGAGGGCGTCCTGATCGCGCCCGTGGTCGGGGTACACGGCCACGCCGACGCTGATGCCGACGCGCACCGGCAGGTCGCGGACCCGCATGGGCTCGGACACCGCCAGGACGATGCGCCCCGCGACGAGCGCGGCGACCTGCGGCGTGCCGGACTGCGGGAGCACGAACGCGAAATCGTCCCCGCCGAGCCGCGCGACGGTGTCGGAGTCGCGGGTGATGGCCCGGAGCCGACCGGCGACCTCGCGCAGCAGCGCGTCGCCGACGTCGTGGCCGTAGGTGTCGTTGACGGCCTTGAAGTCGTCGAGGTCGGCGAAGAGCACGGCGAAGGAGCGCCCGGTGCGCCTCGCCTCCATGAGCGTGTCGCGCAGGCGGTCGGCGAAGAGCGCGCGGTTGCCGAGCCCCGTGAGCGGGTCGATGAACGCGAGGTAGCTGAGCTCCTGCGTCGCCCGGCGGTGCGCCGTGACGTCGGTGCAGAGCACCACGGCCGCGTCCGGGAGGCCCACGGCGCGCACCATCGCGAGCTCGGCGTCGAACTCCGTGCCGCCCGCGCGCAGCATGCGGCACTCGACGACGCGCCGGACGTCGGTGACCGCCGCGATCGCCGCCTCGACGCGCTTGCGGTCGCTCGGGACCAGCGCGACCTCGAGCGCCACCGAGCCAGCATCGGCGCTCCAGCCCATGGATCGTCGCAGGCCGTCGCTCGCGTACACGAAGGCACCGCGGTGCACGATGCCCACGGCGGCGAGCGATCCACCGAGCAGCGCGTGGGTGGCGAAGGCCTCGAGCGAAGCGTTGGTGGCGAGCATCGGTGGACACCCTCGGCGGGACGATCCGGACGTCGCGTCCCGCGTGCTCCGGCGTCGGGCGCCGGTCCCGTGGAGGCAGGAACGTGGGCCCGCGCGCCGTCGATGGAAAGGGGGGCATCGTCGAGCTGGCGGTCCGCGGCGCGTCGCAGACGCGGAAGTCCGCGAAAGAAAACGACCGCGGCACCAACGTCGAGCTGCGCGCGCGGCAACGAGCGCGGGCATCCGTTGACGCCGCGCCGCCGCCGCGTCAATCGTTCACGCGGGGGGCCACGACGCCCGTCTCCGTGATGGACCACGCCGACGTTCCCGATCTCGCGACGCTCACGCCGACGCTCCTCGCAGCGCTCGCGCAGTGCGCCGACGCGGTCGTCGTCACCGACGCCACGCCGGGTCCGCTGGGCCCGCGCATCGTGTACGTGAACGAGGCCGCGTGCCGCATCTCGGGCTACCGCGCCGACGAGCTCCTGGGTCGCACGCCGCGGCTGTTCCAGGGTCCGCGCTCGAGCCCCGCGGTGCTCGCCGAGGTGCGCGCTTGCCTGAGCGCCGGTCGGCCGTTCCTCGGGTGGACGGTGAACTACCGCAGGGACCGCACGTGGCAGACCGTCGCGTGGAGCCTGTCGCCGGTGCGCGACGCGAGCGGCGTGGTGACGCACTTCGTGTCGATGCAGCGGCTCGCCGACGAGAGCGCGGCTGCGCCCGGGCACCGAGGCAGCGGCGTGGGACCGGCGGAGACGGCGGCGGTGCTCGGCGCGCTGCAGGCCGAGAACCTCTGGTACCAGCGCGCCATGGAGTCGTCGGACGTCGGCGTGTATCGCTGGGAGGCGAAGTCCGACCGTTGGTACTGGTCCGACAAGCTCTACGCGCTGCGGGGCTGCGAGGTCGACGCCACGCGCTCCACGCCCGCGGAGTTCTACGCCCGCGTGCACCCCGAGGACCGCGCGCGGCTCCTGGCGGCGGAGCTCGCCTGCAAGCGCGGCGAGGGTCCCGTCGACGTCGACTACCGCTTCGTGCTGCCCAGCGGAGAGGTGCGCTGGCACCGCGAGCACGGGACCATGATCTCCGACGGCGTCGACCCCCTCGCGATGCTGTGCGGCACCGTGCTCGACGTCACCGGCGAGAAGCTCCGCGAGGAGGTGCTGGCCTACCACGCCCACGTCGACGCGCTCACCGGGCTGCCCAACCGCTCGGCCTTCGACCGCCGGCTCGGCGAGGGCGTGCAGCGCGCGCAGACCGAGGGCGCGGCGCTGGTGCTGGCCTTCATCGACCTCAACGGCTTCAAGTCCGTGAACGACCGCCTCGGCCACGCCACCGGCGACCGCGTGCTCTCCGACGTCGCGCGCTGCCTCGACGCGCGCCTCGACGTGCTCGGCTTCGTGGCGCGCCTCGGCGGCGACGAGTTCGCGGTGCTGCGCGCGGCGCCGCCGGAGGACGTCGATGACATACTCCGATCCGTAAAACGCGGCATCGCCGACGCCTTCGATGCGCTGCCTACGTGCGTGGGCGCCGCGGCGGTGGGCGCCGCCGTGGGCGTCGGCATCTACCCTCGCGACGCGCGGTCCGCGAAGGAGCTGCTGAGCCGCGCCGACGCCCAGATGTACGCCGCGAAGCGCACCGGCGAGCGCTTCATGATCTTCGACGCGACGACGCGGCAGACCTTGCCACCGCGCTGACCCGCGCGCGGTATCGTCGCTGGCGGAACGCACCGATGAACCTCCCCCGCCGCCTCGCTCCCGTGGCGCTCCTCGCGAGCGCGTGCTCGACCCCGCCGCCCGCCTCGCTCGACGCCACGGTGCGCGACGCCGCCGCCGACGCGGTGCTCCAGGACCTCGGCGTGGAGGCCTCGTTCGACGGCGGGGCGGCGGTGGCTCCCTTCGAGATCGCCAACGAGGCGGTGCGCGTGTCGGTGCGCACGGCGCCCTTCGGTCTGCGCGTGGCGACGGCGGACGGACGCACGCTCCTCGACACCTCATCGGGCTCGGCTGCGCCGGGCTACGCGGAGCTCGGCGCCACGACCTTCGACGTGTCGAGCCGCCCGGTCATCGTCGAGGGCTGGGACCACGCGATCTTTCACGAGGACCCTTGGGTGGCCGCGTCGCACGTCGTCTCGGCCATGCACGACGCCACGCACGCGACCGTCGACGTCGACGCCCAGAGTGCGCAGGGCACGGGCATGCGCGTGACGCTCACCCTCGACGGCGCCGAGCTTCGCGTCGACGTCACGGCCCGCGACGCGAACGCGCGCAACCGCTTCGGACAGTCCTTCGCGCTCGGCGCCGACGAGCACTTCTTCGGCCTCGGCGAGCGGTACGACGGCAACGACCACCGCGGCCGCACCTACGAGTGCTGGGTCGAGGAGGGCGGCGTCGGCGGCGGCGAGCACACGCCTCTCGGGCCGCACAACCCTGCGCCCAACGGTCCGTCGATGACGAGCCTGCCGGTGCCGTTCCTGCTGTCGACGCGGGGCTACGGGCTCTGGCTCGAGACGACGCGCCGCACGGGCTTCGTGCTCGGCACCGACGACCCCGCGGCGTGGCGCATCTACACCAGCGAGGGCCGGCTCACGTACCGGATCTTCGTGCACGACGACCCGCGCGCAACGCTCGCGCGGTTCACCGAGCTGACCGGCCGCGCCCCGCTCCCGGCGCCGTGGGTCTTCGGTCCGCGACGGCGCGTGGACCACGGCGTGATGGTCGGCGGCATCCCCGAGGAGGAGGCGCTGCGCGTGCGGCACGTGCCGACGACCATGGTCGACGACACGACGCACTTCCTGCCCAACGGCTTCGACGAGACGCGCACGGCGTTCCTGCACGACTGGACCACGCAGATGCACGCGAGCGGCTTCAAGACCGTCGCGTACTTCAACCCGCACGTCTCCGTGAGCAACCCCGTCGCCGCGCCGCTGCTCGCGTACGGCCGCGCGCACGGGCTCTTCGTGCGTACGCGCACGGGCACCGAGTTCCAGACGCAGATCGTGTCGGCGGGCTTGCAGACCGTGGCCACCATCGACTTCACGAACCCCGACGCGCGGGCGTGGTTCCAGTCGCTGCAGCAGCGCGCGCTGGACCTCGGCTACGACGGCTGGATGCTCGACTTCGGCGAGTACCTCGCGTCCGACGCGCAGCTCTTCGACGGCACGCCGGGCGACGCCGCGCACAACCTCTTTCCGGTGCTCGTGCAGACGGCGGCCTTCGAGGGGCTGCAGCGCGCCCGCGGCGACGACTTCATGTTCTTCGTGCGCAGCGGCTACACGGGCACGCAGGCGCACACGCCCATCGTCTGGTCCGGCGACCCGAGCGCGAGCTTCGACCCGGCGCGCGGGCTCCCGGCGCAGGTGCGCGCGGCGATGAGCGCGGGGCTCAGCGGCATCCCCTTCTGGGGCAGCGACGTCAGCGGATACACGTGCCTCAACGACCCGCCGCCGGACAAGGACGTCTACCTCCGCTGGGCCGCCTTCGGCGCCTTCTCGTCGGACATGCACGACGAGAACGCCTGCTCGCAGCGCCCCGCCGGCGCGCCGGAGAAATGGACGCTCTGGTCCGACGACGAGACCACGCGGGTGTACGGGTCGTATGCGAGGCTGCATACGCGGCTCAACCCGTACCTCTACGCGGCCGCGCAGGAGGCCCACGCCACCGGCATGCCCGTGGTGCGGCACCCGGTGCTCGTGAACCCGACGCTGCCGGGCGCGTGGAGCGCCGATGCGTCGTACTGGTTCGGTCCGGCGTTGTACGTCGCGCCGGTGATCGAGCGGGCGGCGACGACGCGCACCTTCTGGCTCCCGCCGGGCGTGTGGTTCGACTGGTGGACCGGCGCTCGCGTCGACGGCGCCGGCGGCATGGTGACCCGCGACGCGCCCTTCGATCGCATCCCGGTGCTGCTGCGGTCGGGGTCGCTGGTGGCGATGCTCGACGCCTCGGTGGAGACGCTCGCGCCGGACACCCGCACCGACGTCATCTCCGCGCAGGACGTCGCGGGGCTCTACGACGTCCGCGGCGCCGTCGATGCCACCTCCGCGTCGGCCTCGGCGACGCTCGCCGACGGCACCGCGCTCACGGCCACGCTGGGCACCGGCGCCCTCGCGCTGCCCCCAGGGTTCACCGACGTCTCCGACGAGGCGATGCTCGCGACGTGCACGGCGTGCGGGCACGTCACCGTGGACGCCGACGGCGTGCGGCGCGTGCGGCTGAACCCCCCCGCCGGCTCGACGGCCGCCGTCGTGGCGGGCGCGCTCACCGTGCGCCAGACGTCCGCGGCGAGCGTGCGCGTGCGCTGGGACGTCGCGGTGCCCTGACCAATTCGGTCATTTCGGTACCTATGAACGAAAATTCGTCCACCTACCTGTAACCGCCGACCGGGTGCGGCGTACTTGCCACCCGATACGCCGGCGGGGACATCGGGTCCTGCGCTCGGCGAACGGAGGACTTCCCATGCGTTCGAAGAACCTTTCTCTCTTCACGTTGGCCGCGCTCGGCGTGGCCGCCATCGGCTGCAGCAGCGATCCGGCCTCCACGGGCACCGACGCCGCCACGGACCTCGGCACCGTCACCGACACGCCAACGACGACGGACACCGGGTCGGCCAGCGACGCCGGAACGAGCACCGACACGGGCAGCACCACGGCCGACTCCGGCACGCCGACGGACACGGGCAGCACCACGACCGACGCCGGATCCTCGTCGATCCGCGTGCGCGTCGCGCACCTCTCGCCGGGCGCGCCGCCGGTGGATTTCTGCGTTCGCGCGGCGGGCGGCACGGCCTTCATCGGACCGGTGATGAAGGGCCTGGGCGTCACCGCGGGCCTCGCGTACGCGCAGGTCACCGAGCTGCTGACGCTGCCTGCGGGGCAGTACACGGCGCGCCTCGTCGCCCCGAACGCGGCGGACTGCAGCAGCGCCCTCGCCGGGCTCCCGGACGTGACGCTGCCGAACCTCGCGGCGGGCACCGTGGCCACGGTGGCGGCGACGGGCGTGCTCGGCGACACCGGCGCCACGGCCTTCGCGCTGACGCCCTTCGTGGAGGACCTCTCGGCGCCGGCGTCGGGCAACTTCAAGCTCCGCTTCGTGCACGCCTCGCCGGGTACGCCCGCGGTGGACCTGGGCCTGCTCGCCGCGTCGACGAACACCTTCACCACGCTCTTCGACAACGTGGCCTTCCCGGCGACGGCGGCGGGCGCGGCGGCGTACCAGACCGCTCCCGCCATCGCGGCACCGGGCGTCACCGTCGCGGCCCGCGCGCATGGCACCACGCCGGCGGCGGACGCGTACCCGCTGCGCCTCGACGGCGTCGCCGTCCCGGCCGGCGCGCAGGTCACGGCGTACGCCATCGGACGCCTCGGCAACGACCAGTTCCCGCTGGGGGCGCTCATCTGCAACGACATCACGGCGACGAACCATCTCTCCGATTGCAGCGTGGCCCCGGCCCGCATCCACGTGCGCGTCGCGCACCTCTCGCCGAACGCCCCGGCGGTGGACTTCTGCGTTCGCGCCGGCACCACCGGCGCCTTCGTCGGACCCGTGCTCGGCGCCTCGGTGGCCGGCGGCCTCACCTTCGCCAACGTGACGAGCTACCTCGCCCTCGATCCCGCGGCGTACACCGTGCGCCTCGTGGCGCCGGGCGCGACGGGCTGCACGACGTC
>CAIMWA010000007.1 GCA_903845045.1 uncultured delta proteobacterium
CTCTGGCAGGCGTGCAGGAAGCACACGCGCGGCGCCATGCAGTCCGCCTGTGCGTTGCATTGGACACAACGCTGCGCAGCGAGGTCGCAGACGAGGCCCTGCGCGGAGCAGTCGCGGTCCGAGGCACAGCTCGCCGGAGCGGCGTCGACGGGGATGCCGGTGTCCGCGGGCGTTCCGAGGTCCATCGGAGTGCCGAGGTCCGTCGGCGAGACTCCCAGGTCCGTCGTCCCGTCGCGCGTCGAGGCGTCGAAGGACGGCAGCGTGTTGGCGGTGCTGCTGCACGCGGCGGCAAGGCAGGCCGCGACCATTCCCCAGATCCGTTGGTTCGTCATTCCCGTCCCTCCAAGGTCGGAAGGGACGCTATCACGGCCGTGGGAGCGCTGAAACGCGGGCGCCTCGCCGTCGGTGCCTCCGACCGGGAGATGCTACCGTCGGCACCATCCCGCGTCGCACGAGGAGCTTCCGATGTCCGACCTTCGCATCACCGTCGTTCCCGGCCTCTGCGGGGGCCGCCCCACCATCCGAGGCATGCGCGTCACCGTCGCGGACGTCTTGGAACTCCTCGCCGGCGGCATGTCCCACGACGAGATCGTCGCGGACTACCCTTATCTCGAGCGCGAAGACATCGTGGCCTGCCTGCAGTTCGCCGCGAGCCAGGCCCGACGCGAGGAGTTTCCGATCGGGCGCGACGCGGCGTGAGGTTCCTCGTCGACGCGCAACTGCCGCCGCGGCTCGCAACGTGGCTGACCGTCGAGGGGCACGAGGCGCTCCACGTCGCCGCGCTGCCCGGCGGGCTCCAGATGGCCGACGCCGACATCTGGCGCCGCGCTGCCGTCGACGCGTCCATCATCGTCAGCAAGGACCGCGATTTCCTGGACCTCTCGGCGGTTCACGGCGCACCGCCGGTCGTGCTCCACGTCGCGGTCGGAAACATCTCGACGACGGACCTGCTCGGGCTGCTGCATCGTGCGTGGCCTCTGCTCCTGAGGGAGCTCGGGCGCGACGATGCGAGCGTCGTCACGCTGGGGCGCGAGCACGTCACCGCGCTCCGGCGGTCGTGAACGAACCCGGGATGCGGGTTTCGTGTCGGGATGCCTTGTTTCTCGAGGATTTGCGGTCACGTCGAGCCCCCACCCCCATAGGCGTTAACCCTTTGCCGCCGTTCGCCCGGCCCATGAAATGGGCATGGCTACCTTGCGCAAGCCTCGCGAGGCGAGGCTCGGCATCAGGGGTTGGGACGGGGGTAGGAAAGTAGGAATCTCCTGCGTACGCTCCCGATCCAGCGTCGAAGCCCGCGATTTCGGGGTGATTCGCGCGCCGACGGCCGCCTGACGCTGCCAGCGTTCCAACAACCTACTTTCCTACCCCCGTCCCCGGCTCCTTCCGTCGTGGGTCATGCAGCGCCTGCAACGCCGTCGGAAGGTCTCCACCGGGGCGAGTGCAGTCCCCGCACGAGGCATGGACGGACCTCGCAATGGGGAATGCAGCGCGTGCAACGGCCTCGTCGAGGGTCCGCAGGGGCGAATGCAGCGGCTGCAACGGGGAGGGACGGAGGTCTCCGAAGGGATTGCAACGACTGCAAAGGCCTCTCCGGGTTGCTCCAAGGCGGTTGCAGCGCCTGCAGGAGCCCTGGAGACGTCCGGGCACGGGCGTCGCGGGAACGGCGGGTCAGTGCGTGGGGGCGGGGTCCGCGGGCGGGGCGGCGGGGGCGGGGGCGGAGGCCGGCGGCGCCGGGCGGAAGAAGTTCGCGGTGACCTTCTTGTCCCCGGTGCGCGTGAGGAGCTCGGCGTAGAGGGCGAGGCGCAGGGCGTTGGCGTCGCTCTTGGCGCGGTCCACGGCGGAGCGCACGACGGCGAACTGCGTGAGCACGTCGTCCTTGGCGGCGAGGGACTGCTCGAGGGCGTGCACGTGGGCGTCGAGGCGGCTCGCAAACGCCGTGCGCACGGGGTCCGTGCCGGGGAGCGTGGCGAGGTGGGCCACGGCGGCGCGCACCGAGCGCATCTCGTCGTCGTAGGCCTGCTTCACCACCGCCGACGGCGTGGCCGGGAACACCGTGGTGAAGAGCGCCGGGTGGTGCGCCTTGAGCAGCGCGGCGGCGGCGGTGACGCTGGTGTCGAGCTGGTAGTCCCGGGCGCTCACGGCGGCGGTGGCGACGACCTCGAGCTCCTCGGCACGCTCGTACTCGGCGCGTTGGTGCTTGAGCGCGGCGATGGTGGTCTGCGCGCGGGCCGCGAGGTCGTCGAAGCCGGCGCCCTGCAGGGCTGCGCTCAGGTAGACGAGGTCGAGGATGTACGTACGAATCGGCGCGTTCGTGGGGACGTTGTGCATCGGAACCCTCCTGGAGTGCCCGCGACGGTAGCCGCGGGCGGCGGGGGGGCGGCAACATTGCGGGGCGTTTTCCGCGGAGGGTGGGGGGCAGGGTGTCCGGAGCGGATGCTCGCGCGGCGGAATGACTCTTGCGGCCTCTCTGCCCCCACCCCCGGCCCCGCCCCCACGAGTGGGGGCAGGGTGTCCGGAGCGGAGGCTCGCGCGGCGGAATGACTCTTCCGGCCTCCCGGCCCCCACCCCCGGCCCCGCCCCCACGAGTGGGGGCAGGGTGTCCGGAGCGGAGGC
>CAIMWA010000008.1 GCA_903845045.1 uncultured delta proteobacterium
CCGGGGGCGCCCATTCGAAGCTACGAGTGACGGCCCCGCGCGGCGTCCACCGCGGTGGTATCGTCGCCGCACATGGAGGCGCGTTCGGCGGGAACGGTACGGTCCGACGAGGCCATCGTGCAGGTCGCGCGGTTTCGCGTGAGCGTGGTGTCGGGTCCCGACGCCGGCGCCGAGGCTTCGTCGGTGGACGGACGCATCACCGTGGGCACCACCGAGGGCGTCGGATTGCGCCTCGCGGACCCCACCGTGAGCCGGTTCCACGTCGAGTTCGAGGCCGTCAAGGGCGGCATCCTCGTCCGCGATCTCGGGAGCACCAACGGCACGCACCTCGGTCGCACGAGGCTGCGCGAGGCCGTGCTGCGCGACGCCCTGGAGCTCACCGTCGGGCACACGCGGCTGCAGCTCCATTTCGGCGACGGGCGCACGGTCATTCCCACGTCGGTGAACCCCGCCTTCGGCGGTCTCATCGGCCGCTCCGCAGCGATGCGCGCGGTGTTCGCGGTGCTCGAGCGCGCGGCGTCCACGACCACGCCGGTGCTGCTGACCGGCGAGAGCGGAACCGGCAAGGAGCTCGCCGCACGCGCCATCCACGCCGCGAGCCCGCGCGCCGCGATGCACATGGAGGTCGTCGACTGCGGAGGGCTCCCCGCGACCCTCATCGAGAGCGAGCTCTTCGGGCATGAGCGCGGCGCGTTCACCGGCGCGACGTCCGAGCGCGAAGGCGCCTTCGAGCGCGCCGACGGCGGCGTGGTGTTCCTCGACGAGCTCGGCGAGCTGCCCCTCGAGTGCCAGCCGAAGCTCCTTCGGCTTCTCGGCGAGGGCGAGGTGCGACGGGTGGGCGGAAAGAAGACCCGCAAGGTGGACGTTCGCATCGTCGCCGCGACGAACCGCGACCTGCGGCGCGAGGTGAACGCGGGTCACTTCCGGGCCGACCTGTTCTACCGCCTCGCGGTGGTGCAGGTGCGCATGCCGTCGCTGCGCGAGCGCGCCGCGGACATCCCGCTGCTCGCCCAAGCGCTCGTCGAGAAGATCAAGCGCGAGCGCGGCCTCGACGCGTCCGTCGACGTCGGTCCCGAGGAGATCGCGGCGCTCGCCGGGCATGCGTGGCCCGGCAATGTGCGCGAGCTGCGGAACCACCTCGAGCAGTTGTTGATTCTTCGCGGAGCCGCCGCGCCGCTCGGAGGCGACGACGCGCCGGGCGTCACGACGGGGTTGTCCGACGGCCTCGACCAGCTGCCGCTGCGCGTCGCGAAGGCCGAGCTCATCGAGCGCTTCGAGCGCGAGTACCTCACCAAGCTCCTCGAACAGACCCAGGGAAACGTCGCCGAGGCGGCGCGCCGCGCGGGCATCGATCGCGTCACCTTGTTCCGCTCGATGAACCGCTACGGTCTTCGGCGCGAGGGCTGAGACCGGGTCACCGCCCGTTCGAGGCGACGAGCCGCGAGCGCATGCTGCGCGCGATCACCGCCGTGACCTCGCCGCGCGGCCGCGGTGCTCCGCTGAAGTACGCGTCGCAGACGGCGCCCGCGCGATCGAAGCGGACGGTGAGATTCTGGAACGTCTCCCGGGTGGGGTGCGACCAGTGCCACGCCTCGACGCAACCCGCCGCCACCGCACGCGGGTCCCGCGTCGTGACCACGTCTTCGGGCTCGCCGAACCACGCGCGAACCTCGGCGTGGGCCGTGGTTCCGGGGCGGATGCGCGCCACGTAGTTCGCGTCGATGGTGCGCGGCGCGGCGCCGGCGCAGCCGACGGCGCCGAGGGTCAAGAGCGACGGAACGAGAAGCGATCGAAGGGTGCTCATGGTGCAACTCCGGTAGGGCGTGCTCGCCGGCGCGTCGGCCGGCGGAGGAGGAGATTGCAGCGCTCGTGCCGAGCAGAAAGAGCGGGAATCAGAGCGTTTCGTGCGGGGTCGGGGCGCTGCGCGGGCGACTCGGCGTGGCGTCGGCGCAACGTTGCGCGCCGACGCCCGCGAGGGGACCGAAGCTCAGGGCGTGCCCCAGAAATAGTAGTCGGCGGTGTACGGAACGTTCTGCGTCGTTCCGACGGTGCCGGCGCCGCATCCCGAGGCCGGCGCCACGCCGCCGGTGGTCGCGACGCGGTGGATGTAGTGGGTGCGGCCGAGGATGCCCGTGCCCATGTTCGACGTCGCGCGCAGCAGCAGCCACTGGATCGCCGTGGCCGACGGAGCGTTCGCGCGGGTCACCACGG
>CAIMWA010000009.1 GCA_903845045.1 uncultured delta proteobacterium
GCACGGCACGAACGACGGTCAGAAGGGCGTCGGCCTCGTGATGCTCATCCTCATCGCGATGGTGCCCGCGGGCTTCGCGTTGGACCTCGGCACCTCGCCGGAGCACCTGCGCGGCACGTTGCAGGCCGCCACGGCCATCGAGCAGGTGGTCGCCGCGCACGCCCCGGCCGGTGACGCAGACGCCGCCATCGTGCAGCGCGAGATCGACGACGTCCGGCATCGCCTCGACGGACGCGCGCAGGTCGGCGACGTCCCCCGCGAGGATCGGTTCGCCGTGCGCTTCGCGATCCTCACCGCCGACAAGGCCGTCGATGCGCTGGTGAAGCACCACCGCCTCGCGCTGTCGCACGCCGAGGCGCATCGCCTCGACCACGACCGCAAGGCGTTTCGCCGGCTCACCGAGTACGCGCCGCGCTGGGTGATCATCGCCATCGCCATCGCCCTGGGCATCGGCACCATGGTGGGGTGGAAGCGCATCGTCGTGACCGTCGGCGAGAAGATCGGCAAGTCGCATCTGACCTACGGCCAGGGAGCGTGCGCGGAGATCGTCGCTGCGAGCACCATCGGCGTCGCGAGCTTCACGGGCCTCCCGGTGAGCACCACGCACGTGCTCTCGTCCGGCGTCGCGGGCACCATGGTCGCCAAGGGCACCGGCCTGCAGCGCGACACCGTGCGCAACATCGCCTTCGCGTGGGTGCTGACGCTGCCCGTGACCGCACTGGGCGGCGGCCTGCTCTTCACCGTGTTCCGTTTGATCCTCGCCTGACGATCGCGCCGCGTGCGTGCGAAGCTGCCGCCGATGACGCGGCCGTGGATCACGCTGACGCTGGGCACCGTCGCCGTCGCCGCGCTGGTGGGAGTGGTCGCGTGGCGTGCGTCGGCGCCGGAGCCGCCGTCACACCCGGTGGAGCGTCGGGCCGATGACGACGCGCGGACCGTGCTGCGGCTCATCGCTGACGAGTCGTCGCGGTGGATGCCCGAGGGGCTCGGGGACGTGCACCTTGGCATGACGCTCGCTGCGCTGCGGGCGCGGCGTCCCCGGTTGCAGCCGGGGCGAGGGGCGCGGCCGGGCGCGCTGCTCTGGGACGAGACCCTCGACTCCGGGGCGCGCCTCGTCACCGAGTTCGGGGCGCGCGCGCAGGTGCTCGTGCGGGTGCAGGTGCTCTCGCGGCTCGACGATCCCGCGGGGCTCGGGGCGCACTTCGCGGCGCTGCGGGCGCGCTTCGGCGAGCCCACGGGCTTCTGGGACTGCCCGGAGGCCGCCGACGCGTCGCCGATCCGCCGCATCACCTGGCGCGGTGCCCGGACGACGCTCACCGAGGCGGTGCTGGTGCATGCCGGCGGCGCGTCGGTGACCCTCGTCGTGGCCGCCAACGAGGACGTCGCGCGGGCGCTGACGGCGAGCGCGTGCACGCCGGTGACGGCGGAGACCCTGGGTCGCTGGCCCATCGCGCGGGTCCTGCGCGGGGAGCGCATCGACGTCACCGAGGTGCGCTCGACGCGCTGAAGTTCAGTCGTCGTTGCAGTCGGCGCAGGCCTCGCGCCACGCCAGCCGCCACGCGGGATCGTCACCGAAGACGTTTCCAGCCAGCACCGACGCGAAGGCTCGGCGGAGGGCGCGCGGCGCGTCGGCCTCGAGCAGGTCGTCGAGGAGGTCGGCGTGCACCGCGCGCGTCGTCTCGAGGTAGATCGCGCTCGCCGCGTCGAGCTCCGAGGCGAAGCCAGCGAAGGCGCGGGACGAACGGTCTCCGGAGTCGAAGGAGGCACGCACCGCACGGGCCGCGCGCACGGCGCCGCCGAGGGCGAGGGTGGTGCCGGCGCAGAGCAGCGGGTCCGTCGTTCCGCCGGCATCACCGACGGCCAGCCAGCCTTCGCCGGCGCGTCGCGATGGCTGCCAGGCCACGCTCGGATGCGAGAGCACCGGGGTGAGCCGCGTGGCGCCGTCGAGGGCGCTGCGAACGGCGGCGACGTCGTCGACGGTGCGCGCGAAGAACGCCTCGAGGGGCTCCGCGGGCAGCCGCGCGCGGATCCACGACGCCGCGCACACCGCGCCGACGGAGTGAACCTCGCCGGCAAACGGGATGTTCCAGAACCACCCGTGAGGGAACGCGACGAGCTCGAGGTCGCCCTCGGCCGTCCCCTCGGCGCGTCGAACGGCGCGGTAGTGCGTCGCGAGGGCGTGGCGCTCGAGCCCTTCGAGGGGGTGATGGTCGCCGCGCCGCGACGCGAAGAGGGCCCCGGCGCCGCTCGCGTCGACGACCACCGACGCCCGGAATTCGAGGGAGCTCCCATCGTCGCCGCGGGTGCTCGCGCCGGCGGCGGCGCCGTCCTCGAAGAGCACGTCCTCGGCGTTGCGGCCCTCGTGCACCTCGGCGCCGAGCGAGGCGGCGCGGCGGAGCAGAAGGTCGTCGAAGTCGGCGCGCGGCACGTGCCAGGCCCAGGTGCCCGCGGCGTCGTGGGCGTCCTCGAAGGAGAAACGCTCCCGGCGCCCGGTGCGCGCGCAAGCGACGGACACGCCGTGCTTGCGGAGGTAGCGGGCGTCGAGGTCGTCGGCGAGGCCGAGGTCGTCGAGCACCTCGCGCGCGGCCGGCGCCAGCGACTCGCCCATGTGAAACCGCGGAAAACGCGTGCGTTCGACGACGACGACGTGCAGGCCGCTGCGCGCGAGGAGCGCGGCGGTAGCCGATCCCGCGGGGCCGCCGCCGATCACGAGCACGTCGCAGCTTCGCGTGGGCATCACCGTTGGCGCCGAGGATAGCTCGTCACGGGGCGGGGCATCGCTCGGTGACGAGCGCGTCGCGGGTGGTCACCGCCGCGGAGCCATCGCGCAGCCGGCCCGCGTGCGGCCGCTCCAGATGCCCCGAGGGCGCCCGGTACACCGTACGGAACGAGTGCCCGCCGTCGTCGCTGGCCTCGATGGCGTCGTCGGTGAGGGCCACCCAGCGCGCGAGGTCGAGGGCGACGAGGGCGCGCGTCGGGGCGGCGATGTCGCGCACGGCGTCGATGCGCGCAAAGGGACCCGTGACCGACGGCGCACGGACGATCACGCGGCGCGGGCCGTCGACGTCACGCGAGGCCGCCACGCCGGCGGGGCTGCGCGAGAGCGTCGTGAAGAGCTCGCCGCGGGCCTCGAGCACCTCGCCGGCTGCCGTCTGCACCTGGTCGACGAGGAGCAGGTGCCCTCCGTTGACCAGCGAGAGCATCGAGTGGTGCTCGTCGAGGACCGCGGCGCCGAGGGAGCGGTCGAGCGCCGTCGTCGCGAACCACCCCGACGCGCCGGCGGCGTCGCGGGTCATCAAGAGCCCCGGTCCCACCGCACGCCATGTGTTCGCCACGAAGGACCATCCCCCCTCGACGCGACGTGACCACGGCGCGCCGCGGAGGTCCGTGCACATCGGTGTGACCGCGAAGTGCGCATCGCGCGACGAACGAAGGTGCAGCCGCCCGTCGGCGAGCAGGAACGCGCTTCCGTCGGGGCGGAATTCGAGGGCCCAGGCACCCGCCACGGGGCACGGGAGCTCCGCCGACAGCGAGAGCGATACCGCGCCGTCGTCGCGCGCGAGAGAGTCTCCGCGAAGCGTCCAGACGTCTCCGGCATCGTCGATGGCGCGGAGGTCGGCTCGGGGCAGGAGATGAACGCACCACGGCGTGGCCGGCGGCCGCGGAAGCGGGGCCGGAGCGCGTGGCGCGTCGGTCGGCGGAGAAGCGGGGGACGCGTGCCCCGCGCGCCGCGTACGGCACGCCAGGGGCAGCAAGAGAGCGAGGGCGAGGGCGATCGGGCGCAGGACGCGCACGCGCGACGGATCAGCGACCGAGGTTCAGCTTGCGGAGCTTGTCCGCGAGGGAGACGCCGACGGTGGTGGCGTTCGCCTGCTGCTGGTACGCGCGGTAGGCCTGCCGCTCCTCGTCGTGGATGGCGGCGCGGATCGAGAGCTTCAGGCGGCCGCGCTCGACCTCGACCACCTTGACCTTGACCTCGCTCCCGATGGGCAGGGCCTTCTTGAGGTCCGTGCCGCGGGGCTGGTTGCTGTCCTGCGGCATGATGAGGCCGCGGCCCACCTTGCCGACGGTGTTGTCGAGCTGCGCGAAGACGCCAAAGGACTCGTGCTCGACGATCTTGGCGGTGGTCACGAGGCCCACGCGGGGCTGCACCGACTGCTTGAGCTGCTCGGCGGTGACGCCCTCGGGGAGCATCGCGAGGCCGATGCGGCGCTGGCCGCGGTCGATCTTCGTGACGCGCACGGTGATCTCCTGGCCGTCCTTGAGCACCTCGTTGGGGTGCTCGATGCGGCGATCGCCGATCTCGCTCACGTGCAGCAGGCCGTCGACGCCCTTCTCGAGCTCGACGAACGCGCCGAAGGGCTGCATGCGGGCGACCTTGCCCTTGTGCACGCTCCCGATGGGAAAGCGCACGTGCAGGTCGGACCACGGGTCGGGCTCGACGCGGCGGCGCGACAGCTCGACGCGCGGCGTGCCCTCGGGGCGGCGCGAGAAGCGCGGCTTGCGACGGTCGCGTCCCGCAGCGTCGGCGGACCCCTCGGCGCCCTCGGCGGGAGCCTCGGCGGCGGCCTCGTGGGTCTCCTCGGCGGGGGCGTCGGTGACCGGAGCAGCGGCGGCGTCGGTGGCCGCGGCGGCCTCCTCGGGCTTCGGCGCCGGCGGGATGTCGATGCGGAGCACCTCGGCCTCGATCTCGTCGCCGACGCGGGCCACGTCCTGCGGACGCGTTCCACGATCGTGCGAGAGCTCCTGGAGTTGGATGCGGCCTTCGATGCCGCCGAGGTCGACGTAGATGCCGTGCTCGCGCACCGACACGACGATGCCCTTCACGCGGTCGCCGACCTTGAAGTTCGCGGCGGCGGCCTCGGCGCGCTCGCGCACGGCGCCCTCGCGGAGCATCCGCCGCGACACGACGATCTCGCGCCCGCCCTCGATCACCGAGGTGATGCGGAAGAGCTCGCGGCTGAGCACCAGGTTCTGCAGCTCGGTCTGCGACGGGAGGCGCACGTCGACCTGCGAGCTCGGGCAGAACGCGCGGACGCCGCCGACGTCGACCTCGAGGCCGCCCTTGTTGAGTCCGGTGACGAGGCCCTCGACGGGCTCGCCGGCGTTGAACGCGTTCGACGCGGCCTCGCGGCCCTGCTCGGCGCGGCGCGGATCGCGCGTTACGACGAGGAACCCGCCGCGGGCGCCGTCCTGAAGCACGATCACCTCGACGGCGTCGCCGACCTTGGGCTCGGGGTTGTCGACGGCCAGCTCGCGCAGGTCGAGGACGCCCTTCTCCTTGCCCCAGAGGTCGCAGAGCACGCCGCCGGTGCCGACGCTGAGAACACGCGCGCGCACCTTGTCGCCGATCTTGAACGCGCGGTGTGCGGGGCCCGCGTTGAGCGGGGTGCCGTGGGGCGCGCGATCGCCGCCGCCCGCGCCGCCACCCGGATGCCCGCCTTCGGCGCCGGGACCGCGGTTCTTCTTGCGACGGCGCTTCTTCTTCGCCGGGTCCTGGAGGGCGTTGCCGGGCTCGGTGTCGCTGGCCGACGAGGCTCCCGACGCCACGGCGCCGGTGGGGTCGACGTCGGGCTGGGCCTCGTCGTCTTCGTCGTCCTCGGCCGCACTGCGCGCCTGCGAGGCGGCGTCGATGCGGTTGCCGATGTTGTCGTCGAGGTCCTTCTCGGGGACGGCGACGTTTCCGGGCTCGGGGGTGGGCTCGGCCTCACCCTGGGTCGTGCTGGTGCCGCTGTGGCTCATGCGTGCTCTCCGTGCGAACGCCGCCGGTACCGCGTGGAAGAACCCGCGCCGGCAGCCGCGAGGGGCAGTGGATTGCCACAGCTCGGAGCGAATTGCGAGGGGGGACGCACCTTTCGCTCACAACGGGATTGACACCCCGAAGGGACCTGCTACAAGGCCGGGCTCCGACGATATTCCGGCTTAGCTCAGTCGGTAGAGCAGGCGGCTGTTAACCGCCGGGTCGCTGGTTCAAGTCCAGCAGCCGGAGCTTGCGATTCAGGCAGCGGAGCCTGACCAGTCCGAAGGTGGAACCCCGAGCGGCGAGAGCTTCTCGGGGTTTCGCGTTTTCCGGGGCTCCACGCGGCGGGCGCGCGGGCAGCGTCGCCGCTCCAGCGAGGCGAAGGCGTCCGCGGCTTGCGGTAGAACGGTGCGCATGCCGCCGCGCCAGCGCCCCGCCGCCGTCGAAGCAAGCCCGGTCACGGCATACATCGACGCTGCGGCCGAACCCGCTCGCTCCCGCTTGCGCGAGCTTCGCGAGGTCATTCGCGGCGAGGCGCCGGAGGCCGTCGAGCGCATCGCCTACGGCCTCGCGACGTGGCACCTCGGCGAGAACCTCATCCACCTCGGAGCGTTCAAGAACCATGTGGGCGTGTATCCAGGCGCGGCGGCGATGGTGGCCTTCGCCGACGAGCTGACGGCGTACGAGACCTCGAAGGGCGCCATCCAGCTTCCGCACGGCGCACCGGTGCCGACGGATCTGGTTCGGCGCATCACGCGGTGGCGCGTGGCCCACATCGTCGAGGCTGGAATCTGGCGCCCCGCGGGTCTCGCCGCGGTCGACCCACCGGCCGTCACGTCGTGGCGTCGTCGAGCCCGAAGCGCACCCCGGTGAGCTCCTCGCTCCGGGCCCAGAGCCTCTCGCCCACGGCCGCATCGCGCGCCCGCGGAGATTGGCGCGCAGGAACGGGGTGGCCCCACATCTCGCCGAGCCCCGAAGGACCCCAGTAGCTCGCTCCCTCGGCCGCGGCATCGGTCGCCGCGCGCATCGTGGGCAACGCGCCCTGGGCCGCGGTCATCGCGAGGTACGGCGAGAAGAAGCGCGACAAGCCGTCGGTTCGTTGAAGCTCCGTCGACGACCATCCGGGGTGCGCCGCCGTCACCCGGAGCGCCGAGCCCGACCGCGCCAGGCGCTGCTGGAACTCCCGTACGAAGAGCAGGTTCGCGAGCTTGCTCTGGGCGTAGGCCGCCCAGCGCTGGTAGGGGCGGCGCTGCCACAGAAGGTCTTCGAGGTCGATGCGACCGAAGTGGTGGACGAGGCTCGAGACGACCACGACGCGCGCGTTCGGCGTCGCGCGGAGGAGCGGCAGCAAGCGTCCGACCAGGGCGAAGTGTCCGAGATGGTTCGTCCCGATCTGGAGCTCGAAGCCCTGCCGCGTGCGTGCGAGCGGCGGAACCATCACGCCCGCGTTCGCCACGAGCAGGCCGAGGCGCGAACGACCCGACGAGACCCGCTCGGCGAAGGCCGCGACGTCGTCGAGGTCCGAGAGGTCGAGCGGCTCGACGTGGACGAGGGCGCCCGCAACGCTCGCGCGGATGCGCCGTGCGGCGTCGTCGGCCTTGGCGGCGCTGCGGCACGCGAGCACCACCTCGGCGCCCTTCGCGGCTAGCATGCGGGCGGTCTCGAAGCCGAGACCGGTGTTGGCGCCGGTCACCACCGCCAGCCGGCCGTCTTGCGAAGCGATGTCGTCGAAGGACCAAGCGGACATGGAGCACTCCGGAGCGCCGTGGATGCGCAGCTCCCGCGGAGCGCGCCAGCGTCGTCGAGGTGTACGAGAGGGGTTCCGGTTGTCAACGCGAAGAGCGCTCGGAGCGGGACGGAGCTAGCAGTCCGCCCCGAGCAGCGCGAGGCCCGGCTCCACGACGCGGGCGTACTGCGCGCGGCCGAGATGCTCTGGCGTCGCTCGAAGCAGCGCGTTGCGAAGGGCGACGGCGACGGGGTTCGTCCAGTGCGCGACGGCGCCGAAACGGCGCGAGTCGAGCTGCACCCTGCGCACGCGGTCGTGCCGCGCAGCGGCGTACCTCGCCACGAAGCCCGACGGCCCCGCGGCGTCGAGGGCGTCGGCGAGCACCCAGGCATCCTCGACCGCCATCGCTGCTCCTTGGCCCTGGTTCGGCGTCATCGCGTGCGCCGCATCGCCGAGCAGGGCAACGCGCCCCGCGCCCCACGCCGGCCGGTCGAGCTCTTCCAGATCATGGTGCAGCGGCGGCGCCGATCCGAGGCGATCGACGAGGCCTTGGAGCACGCCACCAAACCCTGTGAAGGCGTCGCGAAACCCGTCGGGCCATGTCGGCGCCGGCGCGCGACGCTCCGCGCTGCGGACGAGAAAGAGGTAGGTGCGACCGCGCGTGAGAGGGACGGCGCCGATGCGGGCCGCACCGTTCCAGGCCTCGACGGTCTCGGTGATGCCGAGGCCCTCGGCGACCGCGCGCCAGCACGTGACGCCGCTGTACCGAAGCGGCGGGGCGGCATCGCCCAGGAGCGCCGTGCGCACCGTCGAGTGCAGGCCATCGGCGCCCACGAGGATGTCGGCTGCGAGCTCGTCCCCCGAGGCCAGGGTGACGCGGACCCCGACAGCGCTCGCGACGAAGCTCGCGATGGCGGCATCGAAGCGAACGTCGATGCCTCTGGCGTGCCCCACCGCGGCGGCGAGGGCCTCGTGAAGCTCCGGTCGCGCGAAGGAGTAGGCCGCCCCCTGCGTCGCGCGAAGGGTCACGAGGTCCAGGCGCTGCAGCACGCAGCCGTCCGCGCGGGTCACATTCAGCACGTCGAGGGGGTGTCCGACGCTCGCGAGATCGACGGCGAGCCGCTCGAGCACGCGGGCGGCGTTCGGAGCCAGGATGATCCCCGCGCCCACGGCCTCGAAGCGCGCGGCCCGTTCGAGGAGCACGACGCCGTGACCCCGGCGCGCGAGCGCGAGCGCGCAGGACAGACCGCCGATGCCTCCTCCGGCGACGACGACCTTCACGCGCGCGCTCCTCGAACCCCAGGGCCCGAAGCGGGGCGGCGCCATCGCGCGATGCGCCCCCACGACCCGTCGATGCTCATGGCTGCGTTCTTCGCCGAAGTCGTCGCTCGCCGCCAGCCCCGCGGTACAGGAATCCCGCGGACCGAGCGAGGTCCCGTCGCGGACTTGCTACGCTCCCGAACGATGTCCTCCCCGCTCCCGATCCTCTTCATCGGCAACAAGAATTACTCGTCGTGGTCGCTGCGGCCGTGGCTCGCGCTTCGCTGGGGCGGCATCGCCTTCGCGGAGCGCCTGATGCCCCTCGGCGGTGAACACTACGGGCGCGGAACGAACCCGGCGCTGCGGTCGGTCTCGCCGACCGGGCGGATCCCGTTGCTCGACACCGGAACGGTGCGCGTGCACGAGAGCCTCGCGATCTGCGAGTGGGCCGCGGAGCGCGCGCCGTCGCTCTGGCCAGCGGACGCGGACGCGCGGGCCGAAGCGAGGGCCGTCTCGTCGGAGATGCATGCGGGCTTCGCTGCGGTGCGTCGCGAGCTCTCGATGAACGTCCGCCGGCGCGTGAGCGCCCCGCCGTCGTGGAGCGACGACGCCGCGAAGGACCTCGATCGCCTCTTCGGGATGTGGGCGGACCTTCGTGCGCGCTTCGGCGAGGGTGGTCCGTGGCTCTTCGGTGCGCGCAGCATCGCCGACGCGATGTTCGCGCCGGTGGTGACCCGCCTTCGCACCTACGCCGTGCCGATGCGGGCGCCGCTCGACGCCTATTGCGCCACCGTACTCGCCGACGCCGACCTCCGCGCGTGGGAGGCCGATGCCGAGCTCGAGCCCTGGGGCATCGCCCAGACCGACGCGCTCTACCCGTGAGCGCCGGGTCACGCGTTCCGTCGATGCGCGCTCTCACCCAACGCCGCCTACGGTCCCATCGAGAACCTCGTCGTGAGCGACGTGGAGGCTCCCAGCGCAGGGCCCGGCGAGGTCGTCGTCGACGTGCGCCGCGCCGCGCTCAACCCCAAGGACGCGCTCTTCCGCAAGGGGCGCTTCGCGTGGCTCAGCGGTCACCGGTTCCCGAAGCGCTGCGGCCTCGACTACGCGGCGGCCGTTCCGCTCGTGGCGCTGACGGCGCTGCAGGTGCTGCGCGACGTCGCACGCGTCACCGATGGGTCACGCGTCTGGATCCACGGTGCGTCGGGGGGCGTGGGCACCGTCGCGATCCAGATCGCGCGGCTCCTCGGGGCCCGGGTGACGACGACGAGCA
>CAIMWA010000010.1 GCA_903845045.1 uncultured delta proteobacterium
AGCCTCGTCGGTTGCGGCGTTGCGAGGGCTCGTCCGATCGACGAGCGGGCGACACCGACGGTGTCGACGCCGCGTTCGCAGCGGCCACCTTGCTGCGCCACGACCGCAGAAAGCGAGCGACAAGCGTGAGATCCCGGGAACGGTGAGGTCCCCTTCCCCGGTACCATCCCGCTCCCAAGATGCCCCGCCCGAAGATCGCCCTCGCCGTCGCCGCCCTCCTCCTCGCGGCCTGCTCCTCGGATCCCGCGCCGCCGCGCGACGCTACCGTCGCCACCGACGCCGTCGACGACCGCACGACGCCCACGGACCTCGCCCTCGACGTGCCCGCCGACGTCCCCGCGGACCTTCCTCCGGCGGCGCCGGGGAGCACCGAGGCGTTGCTCCGCGAGGTGTGTGCGGGGCGTCCGCGCAGCGGTCCTGCGACGGCTTTCGCGTACTCGACGGCGCCCATGGGCGTCACCGGCGGGCTGCAGCACCTCAGCCCCGGCGACCTCGAGGCCGTGCACCTCGTCGTCGAGCGTCCCGTGCGCGTCGAGCGGCTCTGGATGATGTTCCGCGGCAGCGCCGGCGGCCGCGTGCGCGTGCGCATCACCGACGACTACGGACGCTCGAACCCCGACGTCCGCGACGACGCGCCGCACGACCTCGTCGACCCCATGGAGGTCTCGTTCACGAGCACCGACCCCGTCGAACTCACGCTCCCCGCACCCCTCGACCTGCACCCCGCGCGGCACGCCTGGGTCGTCGTCGAGCACGTCACCGAGCCCATGGGCCTCGCCGTCGCGGCGACGCGCGGCGGCAGCTACCACTCCTACGTCCACAGCGCGTGGCAGATCGCGCAGCTCACGGCCATGGGCGGCGACGCGGCGACGTTCCGCTGGGTGCAGGTCGCGGGCATGGGCGGAACGGCCCTCGAGTACGCCGTCGAGGCCCGCGGACAAGCCATTTGCGAGCGTCAGGGCGCGCCCTGGTTCACCGACGTCTCCATGGCCTCGGGGCTCCGCGGCACCACGAACCAGTACAACGTCGTCGACGTCGACGGCGACGGCCTCGAGGACCTCGCCGGCACGCGCACGACCACCACGGGCATGACCTCCGTCGACGGCCTGCAGGTGTGGCGCAACCACGGCGACGGAACCTTCGAGGAGATCACCACGCGCCTCGGCCTCGACACCGCCGTGGGGCGCATGGCCCTGTGGGGCGACTTCGACGGCGACGGCGACGCCGACGTCTACGCCGGCGTCTACCGCGACGGCGCGGGACCCTTCGACCCGCCGTCGCAATCGAAGGTCTGGCTGCAGGGCAGCGACGGGCGCTTCACCGTCGTGGCCGGCGACGTCGAGCCCGCCGGTCCCACCGCCGCGGGCTCCGTCGGCGACTGCGACGGCGACGGAACGCTCGACCTCTTCGTGGGCCAGTGGCTCCGTCAGTACCCGCGCAACGCCGCGCCGGACTTCGTCTTTCACGGCCTGGGCAACGGGCTCTTCGCCAACGCGTCGGTGGCCTCGGGTCTCCCCGCGCGCCCCGATGGACACCCCACCTACGGCGCGACCTTCGTCGACTGGGACAACGACGGCGACCAGGACGTCTTCGTCGCGAACTACGGCGGCAGCCCCAACGACGCGTGGCGCAACGACGGTCACTGCCACCTCGTGAACGTCGCGGCGCAACTCGGCAGCGACGGCGACGCCGACGGCACGCCCGGCACGAGCTTCGGCTACGCCTTCGGCGACTACGACAACGACGGCGACCTCGACACCTACGAGACGAACATCGCCCACCCGCGCTACGACGAGACCGGCGTCGACACGGACCACTCGCGCCTGCTCCGCAACGCCGGCGCGCCGGGCTTCACCTTCGACGACGTCGCGACGGACAGCGGCATCCTGTTCACCGAGGGCGAGATCTCGAGCGCCTGGGGTGACTTCGACGACGACGGCGACCTCGACCTCTACGTCGCCATCACTTACCCCTTCGAGTATTCACGGCTCTACCGCCAGGACGACCAGCACCACTTCTGGGACGAGACCTACCTCTCCGGCACGCAGACCGAGAGCAACGGCCGCGCGGTGTGGTTCGACGTCGACCGTGACGGCGACCTCGACCTGCTCACCGGTCCCAGCGGCAACTGGACGGTGTTCCGCAACGACCTGCACACCACCAACCACTGGATCGAGGTGCGCGTCGCGCAGCGCACGGGCAACACCGCGGCCCTCGGCGCGCGCGTGACGGTGCGCGATGGACTGGGCGTCTCTCGCATTCGCGAGGTCGAGGGCGGCACCGCCACCTGGGGCACGCAGTCGCCGCGCACGCAGCACGTGGGTCTCGGCGCCGCGGGCGGCCCCGCCACCGTCACCGTGCGCTGGCCCGACGGCACGAGCAGCGACTACCCGGGCCTCGCCGTCGACCGCATCTGGCAGCTCACCCGCGGGGCCGACCCGCGCGAGCTCCACTGAGCTTCAGGGGACCTTGCGCACCGGCGCGCGTCCGTACTCGTGCAGCCGGTACTGGATGGTGCGGATGCTCAGGTCGAGCATCTCCGCGGCCTTGGCGGTGGAGCCGCCGACGGCGTCGAGCGTCGACTCGATGGCGTAGCGCTCGATCTCGGCCATCGTCGACCCGGGGATCTGCACCCCGCGGTGCCCCGACATGGCCACCTGGATGGGCAGGTCGTCGGCGTCGATGTTGTTGCCCTCGGCGAGCACGATGGCGCGCTCGATGGCGTTCTCGAGCTCGCGCACGTTGCCCGGCCAGCGGTGCGACAGAAGCTTCGCCACGGCGCGGTCCGTGAAGCCCTCGACGCGCTTGTCGTTCTCGCCGGCGAACTTGTCGAGAAAGTGCCGGGCGAGGGTGAGCACGTCGTTGTCGCGGGCGCGCAGCGGCGGCATCTCCACGTGCACCACGTTGAGGCGGTAGAAGAGGTCCTCGCGAAAGCGCCCGGACTCGACCTCGGCGGTGAGGTCCTTGTTGGTCGCGGCGATGAGGCGCACGTCGACCTTGATGGGCTCGTTGCCGCCCACGCGCTCGAAGGTGCGCTCCTGCAGCACGCGCAGCAGCTTCACCTGGAT
>CAIMWA010000011.1 GCA_903845045.1 uncultured delta proteobacterium
CTCGACGATCATCCACCTCCCCGCCGACGCGTCGCGCAGCACGAGGTCGGGGTGCACCTCGACGGGGTACGCTTCGCGCAGCGCCGAGTCCTCGAGGGTCCAGCCCGCGTGCGGCACGCCGCCCCCTACGCCCGCCACGAGATGGTCGACGAGGTCGGGTGCGTCGCGCAGCCAGACCAGGAGCGTTTCGTGCGACGTCGACGCGGGCATCGTGCGCCACCGGAGAGCGCGACCCGTGCCGAGCACGGAATCCTTGAATTCTCGTCGAATTCGCTGCGCCGCCAGGGTGGCGGGATGGCGGCGGGGGTGGCGGCAGGGGATGGCGGCGACGCGGCCGTACGCCTCGGCGTACGCACCGGCACACGCGGATGTGCGTCGCCCGATGTCCGTTTCGACTCCGCCCCCGACGACACCGCCACGGCGCCAGCGCTCCTGGGATCGAGCCAGGAATTCATCCGTCTGCCGTGATTCGCGCCCTCGGAGCGTGCGCGGGGCGGAAGGGGTCGAAGCCGTCGCCGTCCCCCTTCACCCCCGCCCGGTCTTCGCTCGCCCGACGCGCTTCGCGAGCCCCTCGAAGGCCTCGAGGGTCATGCGCAGCGTGACGTCGGCGCCGGTCTTCTTGCGCGTCGCCACGAGGCGCGCGACGGGCCGGTGTCCGAGGGCGGCCTCGAGCGTGCGCAGCGCCGCCTCGAGGCGCGCCGGGTCCACGGCGCCGACGGTGAAGCCGCGCCGGGCGCCGGGGGTCCCCCGAGCGCGTCGAAAGGCCGTCGCCGCCGCCACGATCGCGGGCACCGACGCCTTCGCCACGTCGAGGACGCTCCCGTCGGGCAGCGTCAGCTTCGCCGTCATCAACGCCGGAACATCGTCGTCGGCGGGCGTCGCATCGGCGAGGTTCATGAGCGCCGAGGCGCGGTCGACGCCGAGGGCGCGCACGGTCTCGGCGTCGAGCCGCGCGAAGAGCGCCACGAGCGTCGCCGCGCGCGTCGCCGAGAGGTCGAGCTTTGCCTCGGCGAGCGCCTCGAAGGTGTCGAAGCCCACGGCCTCGTACACCTCGCGCCGCTTCAACGTCACCAGCGCGCGCCCCATGGCGAGAAAGTCGTCGGCGATCTTCGTGCGCAGCGCGTGCACGTCGGCGATGGCTGCGAACCCCTCCCGCGCCAGCGCTGCGCGCCGCGCGTCCTTCTTCGCCAGCGCGTTCTTCACCAGCGCCGCCGGCAGCTTCGACGATCCCTTCGCCGCACCCTTCGCCTTCGCCATGACGCCGAGGCTGCCACGCGCCGCCGCGCGCTTCTCTCGGAATGGACAGCGATTTGGCGAAGCGCCCCCGCGTGACGGTGGTGGTCCGCCGCGGCGCGTCGGGCGCTTCGCGAAGTCGCGGTTGAACGAAGCCGCGGAGCCGCCGCGACGCCGTCAACTGCCCATGTGGAAATTGACTCGGGGGCCAGTGGTCGGTCGCGTCGCTCGGGCGTCGATGACGTCGGCGTCGGTGACGAGGCGCCCGTCGCACACGGACCTCACCGACGCTCGCGCCGCCGCGGTGGCACCGACGCGCAGATCGAGCCCGACTCGACCGCGCGCAGGGCGAGCGCCGCCCTCCGGCGCGCCGTCCGGCCACGCGTCTGGATCGGCGATGAAGGGCCGCATCGAGATCGTCACGAGGTGTCTCTCCGTGGTGGCGCCGGCCCGTGATCCGGCGCATGGCGCACCAACCGGCCGGTGCCGCATCGAGGACATCGCTCGGCGTCTTCACCGGTGAGCTCGCGGAGCAAGTCGATCCACGTGGACGCATGCGCCCCGGGCCCGGTGGACGGGTCGGAAGGCGGCGCCGCGGTGCGCTGCGCGGAGACGGCGGCATCGACCGGGATCAACGCCCGCGCCCGCTCGAGCGTCGTCGTCGCGTGGCTGGGTGCGAGCAGGCCGTAGTGGCGTATCCTCGTGAAGCCCTTCGGGAGCACGTGCTCGGCGAAGCGCCGCAGAAACTCCACGCCGGACACCGTCTCGACGCCGCCGTTCTTCGTCGCGAAGGTCACGCCGCGCTCGTCCATCGATTGGATGCGCGAGTTCGCGATGCCGACGCGATGCGTGTACCGCCCGATGTACGAATGGACCTGCTCGGCGCCGCCGAAGGGGGCCTTCGCGTAGACCAACCAGTCCGTCGCGTAGAGCGCGGCGCGAAGCCGGTCGAGGACGTCCGGTGGGCTGTCCGGTGGAAGCTCGACGGCGCCGGTGCCGAGCGCCTCGATGAGGGCCGCCCGAAACTTCCCGCGAAAGAGCTTCGCCATCACCTTCACCGGGAAGAGGTAGTCGCCCTTGCCGCGCGTCGAGAATCAGCGCGCGCCGTCCGGCGAGAGCCCACCGGCGCTGACGACGGCGTGCACGTGCGGGTGGAAGAGCAGCGTGCGCGTCCAGGTGTGCAGCACCATCGTGATGGCGGGCAGCGCGCCGAAGCGCCGCGGGTCCCGCGCGAGCGCGAGCAGCGTCCCGGACGCCGCGGCGAAGAGCGTCGTGAAGAGCGCGCGACGGTTCCATCGCACGATGGCTCGCAGCTCCGACGGCAGCGTGAAGACGACGTGGAAGTAGCGCACCGGCAGGATCCGCTCGCGCCGAGCCTCGATCCACCGATGCTGGTCGAGGCTCTGGCACGTGGGGCAGCGCCGGTTGCGGCACGAGTTGAACTTCGCGACCGCGTGCCCGCACGTGTCGCAGATCGCGATCTGACCGCCGAGCGCGGCCGTACGGCAGCGCTCGAGCGCGCGGAAGACCTCGCACTGCTCGCTCGTGAACGCAGCGATCTCCCGCAACGCGCCGAGGTACGCGCGCACGATGTCGCCCATCTGCACGCGCGCCGCCGCGGGGGCCTGCGCGCGTGCGGAACACCCGCCGTCGGCCGCCATGGCGCGTTACGCCGGCGGCTGTTGCTCCCCCTGCGGGCGCAGCCGATCGAGCGGATTGCCCACCGTCGCCATGCGCGCCGTGCTCAGCTGGAGATAGTGCGTCGTGCTGCTGATCGCGCGGTGCCCGAGCAGGATCTGCAGCGTGCGCAGGTCGCACCCGGCCTCGAGCATGTGCGTCGCGAAGCAGTGGCGAAGCAGGTGCGGCCAGACGCGGCGCGTGATCCCCGCGTCGGACGCCGCGCTGCGAACCATCTTCACCACCGCCTCGCGCGTGAGGGGCTGCCCGCGGCCGGGGAAGAGCAGGTCCGTGCCGCGCGGGCGGACGCGGCACCCGCACCAGTACGCCCGCATCGCCTCGCGGGCGCGCTCCGGGAGCGGCACGATGCGATCGCGGCGGCTCTTGATGTCACGCAGGTGGATCACCGCACGATCGCCATCGACGTCGCACACGCGAAGGTGCGTCAGCTCGCTCGTGCGCATGCCGGTGCCGTAGAACAGCATCAACATCGCGCGGTGCTTCGGGGTGCGGCCGTGGTCGATCAACGACGCGACCTCGGCGGCCGAGAGCAGCTCCGGCAGACGGTCGTCCACGCGGACGTTGCGTACCGCGGCGACCACCTCGGGGCGCTGCATCGTGTGCCGGAAGAACGTCCGCAACGCGCTCACCGCGACGTTGATCGTGCGGGGTTGGTACCCCGTGCGGTGCAGCTCCAGGTGCCACGCACGCACGTGCGCCGCCTCGACGCGCGCGGGCGAGACGCCGCAGTGCTGGAAGAACGCCGCTGCCCACTTCCCGTACGTCTCGCAGGTCGCCGGGCGCAGGCCGCGTAGTCGCAGGTCCTCCTCGAATCGAACGCTCCATCGGGTCGTCATCGCCGTCGCTGCCTCTCCGTCGCGACGGCGCAGCACCGCCGCGGTGAGCGCAGCGCGACGAGCCGAGCGTCAACGACGGCGTGACGGACGGCGAGCGAAGCGGGGCATCAGGCCCGCGGAGACGCGTGCGACGACGGGTCCGAGAGCTGCCGCGCAGCGGCTTCGTTCAACCGTGCGTTCACAGCTTCTGTGAACGCGTTCACAGCTTCTGTGAACGCCGGCGGCACGATCCCGCGTGATGCCGGCACCGTCGCGACCCCGCGCGGGTGGGGAGCGCCGACCGAAGGCATCGACGTAGGCGCCGGGCGGCCGCGGGCGCGCCACGAAGGGAACGACGGCCCTCAGCGGGCGCGCACGTACACCGGCGACGTGCCCGGCGTCACCAGACCGCTGCCCGCGAGGGCGTCTCCGTTCATGTCGAAGCGATCGACGGCCTCACCCGGCGGCGTCCACTGCCACGGGTGGCCACCGTCGTCGCTCCGCCACACCGCCCACGCGCGGCGCCCGGCGGCGTCCTCGAGACGCAGCACCCAGCCGTCGTTGGGTGCGCTCGCATCGGTCTCGCGCGCAACGACGTGATACCCGCCGAGCGTGCGCACGAGCCCGGCGACGGCGCCGGCAGCGGGCTTGGGAGCAGGGTCTTGCGTGTCCGACGGGTCGGGGTCGTAGTGATAGAGGCCGAAGTCGTCCTCGGGCACGAGCGCGTTGCCGCCGGGACCGTCGCCGAGCTCGTAGAGCCACACGCCGTCGGCCCCCGCGAAGGCCGAGAGCAGCACCGTGCGCACGAGGTACTGCGCCTGCTGGAGCTCGCTCACGTCGGCGGTGACGGGCCAGCCGGTCTCGGTGACCCACAGCGGCCGCGCCGTGTCGAAGCCCTCGCCGCCGAGCATCGCCGCCATCTGCTGGATCTTGTGGACGTGCGACACCTCGCCGCCGCCCTCGGCCTCGGGCCCGACGCGCGGCGGATACAGCGTGTAGGCGTGCATCGCGAAGGCGCCGAGGCTCGCGGCCAGGCCCGGGTTCGCGTCGAAGGAGTCCCGCGAGAATGCAACCCCGCCTTCGATGAGCTGCGGCAGGAACACCGTTCCGCCGAAGGCCACGCGCGCCGCCGGGTCGACGGCGACCACTGCAGACCGTGCCGACGCCACGAGGCGACCGAAGGCCACGGGATCGCCGCGCAGCGACGGGCGCCAGAAGCGGAAGCCCGCGTTGGGTTCGTTCCAGACCTCCCAGTCGTGAACGTGAGCGCGGTACCGGTTCACCGTGGCGGTCACGTAGGCCGCGAAGTCCGCGGGATCGTCGGGCGGGTTCTCCGCAGTCGCCCCCGCGGCGCTGGAAGCCCACGGCGTGCCGTAGGCGAGCAGGCCGAGCACGTCGATGCCGGTCGCGGCGCACTCCGAGACGATGGCGTCGTAGCCGTCCCAGGTGAACGTTCCCCGTGCGGGCTCGACCTCGGCCCAGAGGATCTCGCGACGCACGCGGTGGAGACCGAGGGCGCGCACGGTCCGCAGCGCCCACGCGCGGCGGCCCACGTCCCGCGGCGTCGCGCCCGACGGGAGGTCCAGGCCGGGCAGCGAGAAGCCCACGAGGTCCTGCAACGCGCGCGATGACGGCGGGAGCACGCGCAGCGCGGGGCCGGTGTCGGCAGGCCCAGCGTCGGGCGTCGGCGACACGTCGGGGGCGTCGTCGATGCGGAGCGCTGCGTCGGCGTCGAGCGCCATGGTGGCGTCGCGAGGCGGAGCCGTCGACGAGGCTTCGCACGCTGGGAGAACCAGCGCGACGGCCAGCCACGACGCCCGCGCGCTCACGGATCGACGAGCGAGGCGCGGGTGATGGTGCCCTCGACGGTGGCGCCGCCGACCGTCACGTAGAGCTGCCCGTCGTTGCGGAGGAGGTCGATCTTTCCGGTGCGGTCGACCTTCTTCTCGAGGGCGTCGAGCATCGCGGGCTCGAGGCGCCACACGGCGATGTCAGCCCCGCGGTGGATCGTGCGCGACGACGCCTCGCGACGAAGCAGCGCGAGCTCCGCGGAGGTGTAGAGGGCCACCCGCGGCGCGGCCTTGGCGGCGCGGTGCAGGCGGTCCGCCGAGGGCGACCCGATGTCGATCCACGCCAGCAAGAGGCCCGTGAGGTCGCGCACGGAGATCGGCGGGTCCTCGTCGTCGGAGAGGCCGCCCTTGGAGAACGCGATGCCCTCTTCATACTCGAGGCAGTATGCGATGGCCCGGGTGAGCAGGTAGCGCATGTTCTCCGACGGGTGCCGCGCGATGCGCAAGCCGACCTCGTCGTAGAAGCCGCGGTCCACGTCCGAGACCGAGACCTGCCAGTGGAACACCGTCGCGCCGAGCGCCATCGAATCTCTCTCCTCGTCAGCCGCCGGCGAGCTCGCCGCGGAGGTCTTCGACGAAGCGCCGCAGCACCTGCGTGCGGGCCTCGGCCAGCGATCGCCCCGTCGCCGTGTGCATGCCGTCGCCCAGGCGCAGCAGCTTGCGAAAGACATGGTCGAGGCCCCACAGCTTGTCGTCCGGCGCGCGGCGATCGCAGAACGGATCCTCGGGGTCGTAGAAGGGCCGCTGCATCGTGGCGCACGTCGCGAAGCACCGCGCGAGGCCGATGGCGCCGATGGCGTCGAGGCGGTCGGCGTCCTGCAGCACCTTCGCGGAGATGCGGTCGGGCACGACGCCCAGGGAGAACGGATGCACCGCGATGGCGTAGCGAACCTCCTCGACGAGCGCCGCGTCGGCCTGGTGCCGCTCGAGCAGCGCGGCCGCGTGCCCCGCGCAGATCTCGCCGGAGCGATGCGACTCGGGGTGGCCCTTGGGGTGGTTGAAGAGCTCGTGCAGCAGCGCCGCCGTCACCGGCACCGCCGCGTCGATGCCGTCGGCCGCGCAGATGCGCCGCGCGTTGGCGACCACGCGCTGCACGTGCAGCCAGTCGTGGGCCGCGTCGGCGCCCTCGCAGCGCGCCCTCGCCTCGGGCACGATGGCCGCCTGAAGCGTGTCGACGTCGCTCACGGACCGACCTGGTGCACGCGCACGCTGTTGGTGCTTCCGCGCACCGAGATGGGCGCGCCGAACACCACGACGATGCGGTCGCCGGGGGTGACCATGCCGCTCGAGCGCAGGTGCGCCTGCACGCTCTCGACCATCTCGTCGGTGTCCTTGAGCGGCTCCATCACGCGCGGCGTGACGCCCCAGAGGAGACCGAGGCGGCGGCGCACGGCCTCGCTCGGCGAGAACGCCACGATCGGAACCTTCGGGCGCTCCTTGGAGATGAGCCGCGCGGTGTCGCCGCCCTGGGTGAACACCGCGATGAGCCGCGCGTCGAGGTCGTTGGCGGCCATCACCGCCATGCGCGCCGTGGCCTCGGGGAACGGCATGGGCCGCGCGTGCGCCGGCGGGGGCTCGGGCTGCCAGTACGGCGAGCTCTCGGCCGCGGAGATGATGCGCGCCATCATGCTCACCGCGAGCTTCGGGTGCGCGCCGGAAGCGGTCTCGCCGGAGAGCATGGTGGCGTCGGCGCCGTCGAAGATGGCGTTGGCGACGTCGCTCGCCTCGGCGCGGGTGGGGCGCGTCGACGTGACCATGCTGTGCAGCATCTCCGTCGCCACGATGGCCGGACGGCGCCGCTGCGCAGCACAGACGAGCACGCGGTGCTGCAGCACGGGGACCTGCTCCGGCGGAAACTCCACGCCGAGGTCGCCGCGCGCCACCATGACGGCGTCGCTGACGTCGACGATGGCCTCGAGGTGGTCGATGGCCTGCGGGGTCTCGATCTTCGAGCACACGGGCACTACGCGCCCCTTGGCCTCGCAGAACTCGCGCACGCGCCGCACGTCGTCGGGGCTGCGCACGAACGACACGGCGACGTAGTCGATGCCCGCCGCGAGGCCGAACTCGAGGTCCAGGCGGTCCTTGTCGGTGAGCGCGTCGAGCTGGAGGTTTCCCGACGGGAGGTGGATGCCGACGGCGTCGCGCAGCGTTCCGCCCTCCTCGACGACGACGTTGAGCCGCGGGCCGTCGATGCTCGTCACGCGCAGGCGGATGCGCCCGTCGTCGGCGTGCACCGCGTCGCCCACGCGAAGGTCCGTGGCGAGCGTCGCGTACCGAACGGGAACGACGCCCGGCGGGGCCTCGTCGCCGGCCATGAGCGTGAGCGCGTCGCCCGCCACCACGACCCGCGAACCACCGAGGCGGCCCGCGCGAATCTTCGGACCGCAGAGGTCGCCGAGGATCGTCACGGCCTTCTTGTGGCGGCGGCTGGCCTCGCGGATCGCGTCGACGGCGCGCTGGTGGTCCTCGTGCGTGCCGTGCGAGAAATTCAGCCGCGCGACGTCCATGCCCTCGTCGATGAGCGCGTCGATGGCCTCGGCGCTGTTGCAGCTCGGGCCGATCGTGCAGACGATCTTCGTGCGTCGGGTGAACATGGCCGCGGACGCTACACCGGCGCGCCGCGACGCGGGGCGGCATCGCGCAGCACGATGGTCCGGGCCGTTGGCGGGCCCCACGGGGATCGCGCTACCCTCCGCGTCGATGAAGATGCTTCGCGCACTGGGTGGAGTGCTGCTGTCGGCGGCGCTGGCGGGGACGGCCTCGTGTTCGTCGCGAGCGGGCGGCACCCTCGGCGGCGACGACCTCGGAGCCTTCGACGCCGCGGTCGACACGCCGTCGACCTCCGACGGCGCCGTCGAGGCCGCGGTGGACGTGGCGCCGACGATGGACACTCCGGCGCTCGCCGACGTCACCGCGGATCAGCCCGCGCCTGCGGACACCGCCGCGCCGGACGCCTCCCCCGACGTCCCCGTGGCCGACCTCCCGGTCGCACCCGACGTGCCCGATGCGGGCGCTCCGCCCGCCGACGCCGGTCCCGTGTGCCGCTCGGATCGTGACTGTTCCGCGGCGGGCCTCGTGTGCGACCGCGTGCGCAGCGTGTGCGTCGACTGCAACAGCACCGCCGACTGCCTCGTGGCGGGACAGATGTGCATCAGCGCGCGCTGCGTGACGGTGACGCACTGCACTTCGTCGCGCATGTGCACCGGCCAGGTGTGCGACCTCACCCGCGGGTACTGCGTCGACTGCGTCGCCGACACCGACTGCTCCGCCGGCCAGGGCTGCGGGCCCGACGCGGCGTGCCATGCGCAGACCTGCGCTCCCGGGGCCACGCAGTGCGCCGACGCATCGCACGTGCAGCGCTGCGACGCCCACGGACTCGGCACCACCGTCGAGGCGTGCGCCAGCGGCACCGGCTGCTCCGGAGGCACGTGTCGCGCGAGACTCTGCAACCCCGGCGACGCGAGCTGCGCCGACGCATCGACGCGGCAGACGTGCAACGCCGACGGCTTCGGCTACACGCCCGCGGCGTGCTCCGCGGGCACGACGTGCAGCGGCGGCACGTGCAGCACCCGGGTGTGCATGGCCGGCGCCAACGACTGCATCGGCACCACGACGCTGCGGTCCTGCAACGCCACGGGCACCGCCTACACGACGAGCACGTGTCCGTCGGGTACCTCGTGCTCGAGCGGCGGATGCGTGGCGTGGACCTGCACCCCCGGCTCGCGATCCTGCGCGACGAGCACCGTCTCGCAGACCTGCAACGCAGACGGCCTCGGGTACACCTCGCAGGGCTGCCCGGCGGGCCTCTCGTGCAGCGCCGGATCGTGCGTGAGCCCCGTCTGCACCCCGGGCTCGCAGACGTGCGCTTCGTCGACGGCGGTGCAGGTCTGCAACGTCCTCGGCACCGGCTACATCACCTCGGCGTGCCCGAACCCCGCGAACGCCACCGGGGTCTGCTCCGGCACCGCGTGCACCTACGTCTGCGCGGCGGGCTGGGGCGACTGCGACGGCGCGTCGTCGAACGGATGCGAGACCAGCCTCGCGTCGACGACGAGCTGCGGAACGTGCGGCAACGCGTGCGCCGCGGGCGCGAGCTGCGTCGGCGGAACGTGCACGGCCGCGGGGTGCACGGGGCAGGCGTGCTCGCTCTTCACGGCGTGCTGCACCGGCTACACGTGTTCGAGCTCCCTCGGCGGCACGTGCCAGCCGACGACGACGCCGACGTGCACCGCGAGCGGCGTGGCGTGCACGCTCCCGGCGAACTGCTGCGCCGGGCTCTCGTGCAACGGGAGCACCTGCGTGGCGTCGAGCTGCGACACCGCCGGCAACCCGCAGCACGGCACCTGCTGCAGCGGCCTCTCGTACCGCGCGACGCCGACGACCCCCCTCTGCTGCAAGGAGTCCGGCGTGACCTGCACCAACAGCTACGAGTGCTGCGGGTACATGGGGTGCACCGGCGGACGGTGCGCATGCCAGACCACCGGGCTCAACTGCGCCGCCAACGCCGACTGCTGCAGCCGCGTCTGCAACGCGACGACGCACACGTGCAGCTGAGCGCCCTCGCCTCCGGGTTCGGTCTCCGCGTCGCGGGGATTCTATGTGCGGCGCTGCTCGTGGCGTGCGGCGGCGGCGCGACGTCGTTTCCGGACGCGGGCCCCCTCGACGCCACCGTCGCGCAGGACGTCTGGCACGCGGAGCGTCCGTCGCTCACCGACAGCGGCGCCGTGATGGACGTTCGCGGCCGGGTCTGCTCCCGCAGCGCCGACTGCGACGACGGCGTGGAGTGCACGTCGGACTTCTGCGCCTCCGACGGGCGCTGCGTCAGCGTCGCCGACTCCACCCGCTGCGACGACCACGTCTACTGCAACGGCGTCGAGGCCTGCGACGCGCGGCGCGGCTGCGTGCGCGGCACCCCGATCACCTGCGACGACAACTTCACCTGCACCATCGACCGCTGCGACGAGGCCTCGCAGGCCTGCGCGCACAGTCCGCGCGACTTCGACGGCGACGGCGACCCCGACATCCATTGCAACGCGCCGCAGTGCGACGCCGGCGTGCCCGACCCTCCGTGCTGGCGCGGAGGCGACTGCGACGACCGAAACCCGCGGGTGAGCTCGCGGCTCCCCGAGATCTGCGGCGACGGCATCGACAACAACTGCGACGGCGCCATCGACGAGGCCGGCTGCGTGCGCCCGAGCCACGACACCTGCGCCGACGCGCTCGAAGTGTCAGCGGGAGGAACCTTCACCCTCTCCCTCGCGGGCGCCCTCGGCGACTACGCCTCGCGTTGCCTCGGCGGGGGCATCCCCACGCGCGACGTCGTGGCGCACTTCACGCTGACCACTCCGCGCGACGTCAGCATCACCGCCGACGGCGGCGGCGCCACGGTGCTCCTGCAGCTCGGGACGCAGTGCGGCGTGCTCGAGCGAGCCCGAGACTGCGTCATCGGCGCGCCCGGCGTGTACCGCGCTCGCGCCCTTCCCGCGGGCGAGTACTGGATCACCGTGGCAGCCACCGGCGCGCTCGTGGGAGCCGGCGGCGTGTCGTTGCAGGTGCAGTTCGCCGATCCGACGCCGACGCCCGCCAACGACACCTGCGCCGGCGCCATCGACATCCCGGCGACCGGTGGAACGTTCACCGGCACCCTCGTCGACGTCGCCGACGACGTGCTCACGCGCTGCGGCGGCGGCACGCCCGACGTGCTCTATCGCCTCACGCTCGCCGAGCCCCGCGACGTCACGCTGCACGCCGCCGGCGGGCGCACGGACCACCTCGCGCTCTCGCTCGTCGACGCGTGCACCCGCATGCCCACGACGCTGCGCTGCACCAACGGCAGCCCCGCCGACATGCTCGTGCGCGCGCTCCCGGCGGGAACCTACTGGGTCGTCGTCGAGGGCACGCGCGTGCCGTCGTTCACCCTCGACGTGACGCTCGCGGCTCCCACGGCGCCGGTGGCCGGCGACACGTGCAGCAACCCCATCACGCTGGTCGCGGGCACGAGCACGCCCGGCACCACCGCGGGGCTCCAGAGCGACACGCCGATCTCGTGCTACGGCGGCGCCAGCCCGGACCTCGTCTACCGCTTCACCCTCGACCGGACCCTCGACGTGAACGCCATCGTCCAAGGCGGCACGTCGGACTACTACTTCGTCGCGATCCAGCGGCACTGCGGCGACACGGCGACGGAGTCCGTGTGCCGCTACGGAACCGCGGGACGCGCGAGCGCGCGGGGGCTCGACCCCGGCGAGTACTTCCTCGTCGTGCGCGCCTACCGCGGCACCGATTTCACGGTGACGCTGCAGACCCAGGCGCCCATCGCGCCGGTCACCGCGACGGCCAACGACACCTGCGCCACGGCGCAGCCCATCCCCTCCGGCGGCGGGTACTTTCTCGGCAACACGTCGGCCCTGCACCGCGACTACACGGCCTCGTGCACCCTCGGCGCGACGGGCACCGACGCCGTCTTCGCGTACCACGCCGACACGCGGCAGCGCGTCGAGTTCTCCGCCGACGGCACCTCGTTCACGAGCGTGCTGTGGGTCACGTCGGGCATGACCTGCCCCGGATCCTCGGTGCCCGGCGCGTGCCTCCAGGGCGGCGGTGGGGCCCCGGCGGTCTTCGACGTCACCCTCGATCCCGGCGACTACTGGGTCTTTCTCGCGGGCTTCAACGCCGACGCGAGCGGGGCCTACGCGCTCTCGGTGATTCCGCTGCCGATGGGCCCCTGAGGACGCGCGGGCGTCACAGCTCGTCGGCCACGCCGTCTCCGTCGCCGTCCTCGACCCACGCCCGCAGCGCCTCGGCGTCGCTCCAGGCCTGCGCGAAGCAGCCCACCGGGCGATGCGGCGCGTCGCCGTCGACGATCTCCGCGAGGTGCCCCACGCCGTAGCTCCGCATGGCCTCGTCGAGCCCCGCGAGGCAGCGCCGCACCTCGGCGCGCGCGGCGTCGACGGTGCCGGTGCGCCGCCCGTGCCGCGCCACGGCCATGGTGTAAGCGCCGAGCACGAAGGGCCACGCCGTGCCCTGGTGGTACGCGCCGTCGCGGCTGAACGGATCGCCGCCATACCGACCTCGGTAAGCTGGGTCCTTCGGGGAGAGGGTGCGCACGGCGTGCGGGACGAGCAGCTCCTCGCGCGCGCGGCGGAGGATCGCCTCGCACTGCGCCGGCTCGAGGAGGTCACCGGGCAGCCCGACGGCGTAGAGCGCGTTGGGACGCACCGACGGGTCGGTGAAGCCGTCGCGCACGACATCGTGCAGGTATCCCAGCGACGGGTTCCAGAAGCGCTCGCGAAAGGCGCCGCGCACGCGGTCGGCCTCGGCGGCCCAGGCGCCGCGCTCGCTCCCGGTGCGGGCGCCCATCCAGTCGAGGCTGCGGAGGCCCGCGTGCCAGAGCGCGTTGATCTCCACCGGCGAGCCGTGCCGCGGGGTGAAGACGGTGTCGCCGCAGCGGGCGTCCATCCAGGTGAGCTGCGTGCCGGCGTCGCCGCCCTCGACGAGACCGTCGGGACGCTGCCGGATGCCGTAGCGGGTGCCCGCCCGCCAGGACTCGACGATGCCGCGCATCGCGGGCAGCAGCGTGTCGCGCGCGAACGCCGTGTCGCCGGTGTGCTGCACGTACCGCCGCGCCGCGTGCAGGAACCACATCGGCGCGTCGATGGTGTTGTCGTCGGCGTGCCCGGCGCCGCCGTCGGGAAAGCGGTTCGGGAGCATGCCGTGGTCGGCGTAGCGCGCGAACGCGGCGAGGAGCTCGCGGGCCGCGGCGTAGCGGCGCGGGACGAGGTACAGCCCGGTGAAGGCGATGAGCGTGTCGCGACCCCAGTCCTCGAACCAGGGGTAGCCCGCGATCACCGCCGGCGGACGGGCCTCGTCCGCGCGGTAGACGTCGACGGCGCGGTGCAGCGACGCGAGGGTGCCGTCGACGCCCGGCGGCACCAGCGACGCCATGCGCGCGCGCTCGGCGGCCTCGGTGGCCGCGCCGTCGGGATGCGCCGAGTCGGCGGTGCGCATCGTCACGTACACGCTCTGACCGGGCGCGATGGCGAGGTGGAATTCACCCGGCGTGAAGAGGTCCTCCTCGGCGTCGAGGCCGCGCTCGCGCTCGAGCGCGTGATGAAAGCGCTTCCACCAGGAGGGCGACGGCAGGAACGGCCCCGGCGCATGCAGGACCACGGTAGGACCGCCCGCGTAGGGCGTGAGCAGTACGGCGCCGGGCTCGTCCGCGAGAGGCACGGCGTCGATGCGCGCCGTCGCGTTCTGCTGCGTGTGGTGGTGAAAGTCCCGAAACGCGCCGAAGGGGCGCACGCCGAGTAGCACTGCGCGCGGACCCTCGACGAGGGTGTAGCGGAGCACCGTCGTGTTGTGTCCGCGGCGCATGAACACGCAGCGCTCGAGCACGGCGTCGCCGACACGCCATCGCCAGCGCGGCAGCGGGTCCACGGCGAAGTCGACGAGGTGCCGCCATCCGTCGGGCACCACGGCGTCGGGGTACTCGTGCGTCGAGAGCGGCGTGGCGCGATCTCCATCGTGGAGGGTCTCGTCGACGTGGGTGATCAGCACGCGGCGTCCGCGCGGCGGAGCGAGGGCGGCGACGAGCAGGCCGTGGTAGCGCCGCGTCGCGATGCCCGAGACGGTCCCCGAGGCGTAGCCGCCGAGGCCGTTGCCGGCGATCCATTCGCGGGTGGTGAGGGCGCTGCGGTCGGCGAAGAGCGGTGCCGGGAGCCTCGTCATGCCCCCGAGAATGCCCTGGATCAGCTCCAGATCGACGCGGGATCGGCGTCCGTCGCGGGGCGCTCGAGGTCCCGCGCGCGGACCCACTGGGCGCCGAGGCCGATGACGGCGCCGCAGGCGACGAGCACCATCACCACGGCCGCCGGCGGTGCGTGCGCGTCGGCCACCGCGAAGGCCGGAAACACGAGCACGGCCATCGCCGAGAAGAGCAGCGGCAGCTTGCGCCCCTGGGCGTAGGCGATGGCGCCGAGGGCCAGCGCCAGCGGGAACCAGAGCAGGAGCTCCTCGCCGTGCCGGTCGATGCGCAGGATCGCGGCGATGCCCATGGGGAACATCGCGACGGGATGCACCCAGAACACACCGTCGACGGCGCCCTTGGGAGCGCGGTCGCGGAGCGAGGCGGCGGTGAAGATCGCGGCCCCGAGGCCGAGGACGACGAGCGCCGCGGTGGTTCCGTCGGAGTAGCCGCCCTGGTCGCGCATGGCCATCTCGAACGCCCGCTCGCCGGCGAGCATCACGGCCGCCGCCGCGACGCCCAGCGCCGGTGCGCAGCGTCGCAGGCGCCAGAGCGCATAGGCCGTCGCCGCCGCGACGAGGCTCCCGACCGCCATCGCGACGTCGCCGCGGAACGCGCGCAGCGCCGCCACGCGCGGGTCGTAGAAGCCAGTGTCGTAGGGGTTCACCGCGTGCTGGCCGAACGGCAGCAGCATCCCGACGACGCCCACGGCGACGCCGTAGGACCACACCGCCACGCCGGCCAGCAGGATCGCCGCGGGCACGCGTCCCCACGCGTAACGACGCAGCGCGATGGAGGCGCCGAGCATCGCGAGGAGCCCGACGACACTGTACGCGACGGTGCCGAGGTTGGCGCCGTGGTCCGTGGTGTCGACGAGGATGCCGAGCGCGGAACCACCCACCGCGGCGCTCGCGAGGAGCCCCTGGACCACGGTGGCCCAGCGCACGTCGGCGATGGCACCGCCGGCGGGACGCGCCCGCGCGAGGGCGAGCACCTGCTCCATCTGGTCGCTGCTCAGGATCTTTTGCCGGACGGCTTCGAGAAGGTGCGACTCGTGAAGGGGAACGTTGCGCATGCGCGGGCCTCCCTAGGGTGTTTGTGGAGCCTACGCCCGGCGGAACGGCCTCGTTCGGCCGCCGGGCCACGTATTACGACCGCTCACGGCGCTCTCGGTTCCAACGCGAGGGGAACGACCGCGCTGCGCCCCGCCATTCCCGGCCCAAGCACGAGCGTGTGCAGCGCCTCGGTGAGCCCGGCCGTGAGCTGGTCGGGCAGCGTGCCGTCGCCGAGCACGCGCACGCGCACGATGCGTCCCGAGGCATCGCAGAGCACCTCGACGCGCACGGCGCCGCGCAGCGAGGGGTCCTGCCGTCGCCGCTCCTCGACGAAGCGATCGAGCCGCGCACGCAACGGCGCCAGCGCGTCGTCCGAAGGCGTCGCGCTCGGATGGGCGACGCGGGCGCGTCCGGCCTCTTCGTCTGCGTGGTGCACCGAGGCCGACGGCTCCGGCGCCGGCGCGGGCATGGCGCGAACCGCAGGCATCGCCGCGACGTGCACCGAGGGAGCCCCGACCGCGCCGCTGCCGCCGTAGCCGAAGGCGGTGCCGATGACATCGCCCATCGTCGACACGCCCGCGCCGTAGCCCACGGCGCCCAGGACCCCGCCGACGCCGCGCCCGCTCGCACCAAGATGCGACTCCCGCGCACCGCGATCGACGCCCTCGTCGACGGCGACGAACGACGTGGTCTCGGTCACGAGCCCGAAGCGCAGACCCACCGAGGTCAGCTCCGCGCGCAGCGCGTCGGTCTCGCCGAGCAGCATCGCGCGCTCGAGCTCGGCGACGCGCGCGCGGGCCCAGAGCGATGGCAGCGCATCGCGGTTCCATCCCGTGGCGTGCGCCGACGAACTCCCCGCCGCCGGAAGGTCGACGACGAGCTCCCGCTGCCAGGCCCGGCCCGCGACGAGGCCGCGCAAGCGAACGATCCTGTGACCGCCGCGGACGTACCGCGCGTGGAGGACCACCGGGCGGCCTGCGAAGAGATCCGGGAGCTCCCGCGGCAGCGCGTCGCGCACGTCGAGGTAACCGAAGTCGACGGAGACGTCGGTGAGGCACGGACGGTCGAGGGCTCGCGCGAAGGTCGACGCGAAGACCTCGGGGTCGTCGGACGGAGCGAGCGTGTGGAGCTCGCCGCGCCCCTCGTCGGCGAGCGTGCCGAGGAGCCAGCGGTTCACCGTGGTGCCCACGCCGACGGTGAAGATGCGCGCGCCGCCGAGCGCCCCGCGCACCCCCGCGAGCACCGCGCGGTCGTCGCCGGCGAAGCCGTCGGAGAGCACCGTCACGATGCGCATGCGACGCGGCGAGACCGCGCTCGCGAGCGCGGCGTCGAGGCCGCGACGAAGCCCCGTGGAGCCCGCGGCCTGCAGCGCTTCGACCCACGCCACGGCGCGCGCCAGCGACGCAGCGTCCGCGGCCACGGCGTTGGTGTCGAAGCGCGTGGCGACGTCGGAGAACGCGACGAGACGGAACGTGTCCGTCGGCCGCAGCGCACGAAGCGACGCGCGCACCACGGCCTGCGCCTGGGCGAGCGGACGTCCGCGCATGGAGCTCGACACGTCGACGGCGAAGACCATCTCCCGCGGCGTGACGGCGGCCTCGGGAGGGTTCGCACCCGGGTGCAGCACCAGCGTGAGGTAGCGCCCATCGGGTCCTTCGGAGGTGAGCACCGCGGGCGCGACGATGTCGGCGACGGGAACCCATCGCAGCACGAAGTCGCGGTCCGTGGGCACCGGTCCCGCGAGGGAGACGTCTCGAACGTCACCGCGGGCCGCCACGTGCACGTCGTGCGACGGCGAGGTCACCGACGCCAGGGGCACGCCCGCCGACACCGTCGCCCGCACCGTCGCGTCGCCCGGAGCCTGCCCCGGAACGCCCCCGGCCCGCAGCGGGAGGACCAGCTCGTAGCGGCCCTCGCGCCAGGCCACGGTCTCCACGAAGCGCATCCGCACGCGCACGCGCTCGCCCGGATGGATGTTCGCGACGGACTGCTGGAAGAGGTCCGGCCGCTCCTCCTCGAGCAGCGCCGCCGTGCGCCCGCGGGCGCGTGCGTTCTGGAAGGTGCGCCGCGCGCCGTCGCGGGTCTGCACCGTGCCCTCGACGACGCGGTCGCCGACGCGGAGCTGCATCGCATCGACCGCAGCGTCGCCGGGCAGCGGAAACAGGTACTCGGCGTCGATGGAGCGATCGTGCGGGTTCACGAAGTCCTGCGTGACCTCGACGCGCGCGACGGGTCCGTCGACGGTCACCTCCATCGCCGTGTGCACCATCGGGAGCCGCTCGCCGCCGACGCCGGTGGTGCGCAGCTCGCCGGCCTCTGGACGATCCGCGGCGCGCGCCTGCGACTGCGGAGGCGTGGCGCCGGTGTGCGACGCGTTGCCGCCCCACATGTGCCATCCGTCGAGCTCCGGCTCGCCCACCTCGACGCCGACGACCTTGCCCCGCGTCGTGGCGACGTAGACCCACCCGTCGGCCACCGCGGGCTGCTGCGCAATGGGCTCGCCGACACGAACGGCCCACGTGGTCTGGCCCGAGTCGATGTCGAGGCCGAAGACGTCGCCGCTGCGCGTCCCCACCACGAGCTGACCGCCGACCACCGCCGGCGCGGTCACGCCCCGCGCGCCACCGGGCATCGGGTTGCGCTTGCGCCACACCACCGCGCCGCTGCGCTCGTCGCGCGCCACGACCTCGTCGCCCATGGCCTGGTACACGCGTCCGTCGGCAACCGCGGGGCGCGAGCCCTCCCACGCCCACCCAGGCTGCGTGCCCCCAGTGTCGGGACGCTGCGCGACGTCGTTCACGCGCACGGCCTCGCCGCGGGAGATCACAGCGCCGGTGTCGGTGCGCAGCGAGAGCGGACGCTCGTGGCCGCCGTCGACGCGCTGGGCGAGAAAGAGCGCGTCGCCGTCCACCGCGGGCGCGCTGGTCGCGTGCGCGGCGCGGGACCACACGCGGTGTCCGTCGACGGTGCGCCAGCGCGCGACGGTGCCGTCCATGAGCGTCGCGTAGACGTCGTCGCCGACGACCACCGGGGCCGTCATCACGTCCGCCGACACCGCGCGCGACCACACGATGTGACCGTCGCGAAGGCTCAACGCGCCGAAGGCGAAGCCGCCGGGTCGCTCGGCGTCGGGCCACGCAGTGAACACCCGCCCGCGCGCCGCCACCGGCTGCGACATCAACGGATCGCCCAGATACTTGGACCAGCGCTGCCGCCCCGTGCGCGCGTCGAAGGCGAAGAGCGTGCAGCTCTCGGTGTTGAAGAGCACGGTCTCGTCGTCGACGATGGCCGCCGAGGGTCCGCCGTCGGGCGTGGCGGCGGTCCAGCGCAGCGCGCCGGTGTGCGCGTCGAGGGCGAACACCGTGGTGCTGCTGAAGCCCGCGCCGACGTACACGCGCCCGGCGTCGTAGGCCGGCGTGAGCAGCGTCTCGCCGTCCGAGAGCCGCGCCACCCAGCCTCGCCGCCGCCCCGCGAAATGGAACGTCGCCGACTGCCCGAGGCCGACGTGCGGCAGCGGCAGCGGACGCGGGCTCATGCGCGCGCCGAGGGTGTCGCCGTCGCGGGTCGCGTTGGGGTGCTCCACCGGCGGCAGCGCGTGCGGCACCGGGAGTCCCCCGCCGGGGTCGGAGCGCGGAGGCTCGGCCTCGAGGGTCGGTGCGCGAGCGTGATCGGCCGGTGCGGGCGAGCGCCGAGGACCCATGCAGGACCCCGCAGCGCACATCGCCAGCACGCCCAGGAGCGGCGTTCGTCGTGGCATGGCTGTCCCTGGGACAACGGCCCCGGGCAAAGGTTTGCAGGAATCGCCGCGAGCCGTCAGCCCGGCACGCGCACCGCGGGGAGGCGCACGGTGAAGGTCGTGCCGACGCCGACCTCGGACTCGACGCCGACGGTGCCGCCGAGGGCGTGCACCACTCGCCACACGATGGTGAGGCCGATGCCCATGCCCTTGCCGGGCGCCTTGGTGGTGAAGAACGGAGTGAAGATGCGCGCGCGGTCCTCGGCCGAGATGCCGGGGCCGTTGTCGGCGACGCTGCACACCCACCACGCGCCCTCGGCTGCGGCGCGCACGGTGACCCGCCCGGTGTCGTCGGCGACGGCCTCGATGGCGTTCTGCACGAGGTTCGACAGGGCCTGGTGCAGCTCCTCGGCGACGCAGTCCACCTGCACGTCGCCGTGCGTCTCGACGTCGACGTGCACCGGCCTGCCGATGGAGCCCGCGACGACCCGCACCACGTCGCGGGTCCCCTGCATCACGTCGTGCGGGTTGCGCGCGCGGGCGAAGCCCTCGCGGCTGTAGCGCCGCATGAGCGCCACGGTCTCGCCGATGCGCACGAGCCCCGACTGCGCGGTGTCGAACATCTTCTGCGAGCGCACCTCGAGGGACGCGACCTTCGCGCGCCCGGCGTCGCCCTCCTCGGGCGCGAGCGCGAGCTTGAACGCCGCGGCGACGTCGAGCTTGATGCGCGCGAGGGCGTTGCGAACGTAGTTGAGCGGGTTGTTGATCTCGTGCGCGAGGCCGCCCGCGATGGTCTCGAGGGACTCCATCTTCTCCTCGAGCACGCGCTCGGCGGCGACGTCGCTCGCGCTCGCGAGCTTCTGCACCGTCGCGAGGAGCTCCCGCGTCGCGAAGGGCTTGCCGAGGTACGCCGTGACGCCCGAATCCATGCCCCCCATGCGGTCGTCGAGCTCGCTGCGGGCGCTGAGCATGAGCACCGGGATGTGCTTCGTGCGCGCGTCGGCACGCACGCGCCGCGTGAGCTCGAAGCCGTCCATCTCGGGCATC
>CAIMWA010000012.1 GCA_903845045.1 uncultured delta proteobacterium
CCCACCGGGAGCTCGTAGATGTGTAGAAGTGATAGCCGTCAAGGCCGCACGATGGCGACGACCATGCGGCGGAGACGTTCGCGCGCGCCCGCCCTACTCCGCCACCACGGCGTCGCCGTCCTCGAGACGATCGGGGGGGTGCACGACCACCGTCGCGCCGGCGGGCAGTCCCCGGGTGACCTCGACGAGGCCGCCGCCCTGGTGCCCCATCGCCACCTCGCGGCGCCGCGCGCGGCCGCCCTCGACGGTGAACACGCACCACGCGCCGGCACGCCGGAAGAGCGCGCCCAGCGGCACCGTGAGCACGCTCGCGCCGGCCCACGTCACCACGTGCGCCTCGACGCGCCAGCCGTCGCCGAGGGCCCGCCAGCGTGCCGGCGGATCGTCGAGGTCGAGCAGCACGTTGACCCGCTGCTCCTCGACGCCGAGCGCCGATACGCGGGTGAACGCCGACGGCTCCACGAGGCGCACGTGCCCTTGCAGCACGCCCACGGCACCGCCCGCGTCCAGGTGCGCCCGCGCGCCGGGCGTGACGAGCAGCGCGTCGGCGGTGAGCAGGTCGACGACGACCTCGAGGGCCTCGGTGTCGCCGAGCTCGAGCAACGGAGCCCCCGCCATCACCACGCCGCCGCTGGGCTGAAACACGCGGAGCACCCGCGCGCGCACCGGCGAGCGCAGGTCGATGGCGTCGTGGGGACCGTCACCCTGCGTGGTCCTTCCGAGCAGCACCCGCGCGTTGTCGAGCTCGTACGCCGCTCCGCGCGCCGCGAACTGCGCCGAGGTCACCTCGTCGGCGCGGCTGCGCTCGTTGAACTCGGCCTGCGTGCGCTCCTGCTCGGTGGCCGACCCCGAGGCCGCGAGGCGATGCACCCGCGCGGCCTCGTCGCGCGCGAAGATCCATGCGTCGTGCGAGCGGTCCACCACGGACCGAGCCTGGCCCAGCGCCGCTTCGGCCATGCGCACTCGCACCTCGGCCTGCGTGCGCGACCGCGCGTCGAGCGGCGCGGCATCGGCAGGGAGGATGCGCGCCACCACGGACCCGGACTCCACCGCGTCGCCGGGGTGCAGCTCGGGCCGCCGCACGTTGCCCGCCACCGTCGCGGAGATCACGTACCGGTCCCGCACCCGCGTGCGACCCTCCTCGTCGAGCGTCGCCTCGAGGCGCGTCTCCGTGGCCCGCGCCGACTCCACGGCCGTGGGCTTCGGCCGTGCGAGCCACGTCACCGCGGCCACCACCACCAAGACCGCCAGCAGCCCCGCCCCCCGGCGGATCCACGGGTGCGCGGCTCTCCGCGCGGGTCGTCGTTCCTTCGCCACGGTCAGTCCCTCGCCTTCAACACCGCCACCATGTCGAGCGCCCCGATGCGGCGCCGCACCACCCACGCGCTCGCCACGCTCGCCGCCAGCACGGTGCCCGCAGCGAGGCCGTAGGTCGCCGTCGAGACCACCACCGGCAAGCGGTAGAGCTCGGCGTCGACGCCCTGGAACACCATCCACGCGAGCCCCTTGCCGAGCGCGAGGCCCACAGGAATCGCGAGCGCGAGCACGACGGCCTGCTCGCCGAAGAGCACCGTCGCGACCTCCGCCTCGGTGAAGCCCAGCACCCGCAGCGTCGCGAGCTCGCGGCTGCGCACGGCCAGCGCGATGCGCGCGTTGTTGTAGACGACGCCCACCGCGATGATGCCCGCGAACGCCGCGAGCACGAGGGTGAGCGTGGCGCTCATGCGCGACGTCTCGTGGCGGAAGAAGTCGATCACCGCCATCCGCCGCGACGTCGACGCGACGCCGGGCAGCCGCTTCACCCGTGCGAGAAAGCGCTCCGCGAGCGCCGGGTCGAGGCGCACCGCCACCGCCGTCACGCGTCCGCCGTCGCCGCGCAGCCGGTCGAGGGCATCGAGGCGCATGTACGCGTTGAGCCCCAGCAGGTCGTCGACGAGGCCCGCCACCGCCACCTCGCGCGGCGCCGTCGCACCCTCGACGTCCTCGACGGTAACGGTGTCGCCGGGGCGCACGCCGAGACGATCGCCCAGCGCGCGACCGAGCAGCAGACCCTCGGCGGGAGGCTCCCAGCGCACCGACCGCGCGTCGACCACCGCGCGCAGCACCGCGCCCGCGGGCACGCCGAGGATCGCCGCGTCGCGCACGCGCACCCCGTGGCGCAGACGCACGCCCGCCATGCGCTGCGGCTCGGCGAAGAGCACGCCCGGCAGCCGCGCGACGTCGAAGCGCGCACGCTGCGCCACCGGCCGCGCGAAGGACACCGTCACGTCGTCGGACTGCGCGCGCCCGAACTGCACCGCGAGCACCACGTCGAGGGAGTCCAGCGACGAGCGTCCCGCCACGATGATGGCCGCGGCGAAGGCGATGCCCAGCGCCGAGAGCGCGGCGCGTCCAGGCCTTCGCTCGAGCTCGCGGAGCACCATGCGGGCGACCGTCGGGAGCATGCGGTGCACGCCCATGCGCTCGAGCCACGACGGACGAAACCTCGGCGGCGGCTCCGGACGCATGGCCTCCGCCGGGGGCACGCGCACCGCCGCGCGCACCGCACCGAAGGCCCCGGCCACCGCCGCCCCGACGCTGGCGAGCACGCCGTACGCGAGGGTCTCCGCGCTGGGACGAAACGTCAGCGCGGGGAAGCGGAAGTAGTCCTTGTAGAGCGCGACGAGCCCGCGGCCGGCGACGGTGCCGAGGGCCACGCCGAGGGCCGCGCCCAGCACCGCCGTGAGCAGCGCGTGCGCGAGGTAGTGCCGAAGGATCGCCCCGTCGCCGTAGCCCAGCGCCTTGAGCGTCGCGATCTGCTCGCGCTCGAGGCCGAGGAGCCGCGCGAGCACCATGTTCACGAGCAGCGCCGCGACGCCCAGGAACATCATCGGCGTGACCGTCGCCTGGCCGCGGAGCTGCGTGAGCTTCTGGTCCACCATGCGCGCCGACGGGTGCCTCGATCGGCCGTAGGCGCCGGTCGTGCCGTACGGCGCGAGCAGCGCGTCGAGGGCCGCGATCACCGCCGCCTCGCGCGCCCCGCGATCGAGCCGCACGCCCACGTCGTTGAACGCGCCCTCCATCTGGAACGCCGCGGCGAGCGCGTCCTCGGGGACCCACAGCACGCCGTAGCGGCGGTCGTCGGGCACCAGCGCGCCGGGCTGCATCACCGACACGAACTCCGGCGCGAGGGCCACGCCGCTCACGCGAAAGCGCTGCCGTCGACCATGGAGCACCGCCACCAGCGCGTCGCCGGGACGCAGCGCCCAGGCCCGCGCGAAGGCCTCGTGCACGAGCACCTCGTCGGAGCGGCCGCTCGCTGGCAGCCTCCCCTCGCGCAGGAACACCTCGCCGAGCAGCGCGCGTCTCCCAGGCGGAAGCGACACCGCGTGCGCGCCCACGGGCTCGGCCATGCCCGGCATGTCCAGCGTGACCTCTTCGACGATGCGCGCCTCGGCGAGGGAGACGCCGGGCAGCGATGCGATGCGCGAGGCCAGCGACCGCGGCGCCCGCCGCACCGACGCGAAGACCTCGGGGAAGCGCGCCGAGCCGTACCAACGATCGCGCTCGCCGCGCACCGAGTCGTAGGCCGAGCGCATGGAGAAGAGGCTCGCCACGCCGCAAGCGACGACGAGGGCGATGGTGAGCACCTGCGCGCGCAGCCGCCAGAGGTCGCGACCGAGCTTGCGGCCGAGGGCGCTCACCACCGCAGCTCCGACACGGGCACCGGGACCTCGTTGCGCGCGTCGCCCACCACGCGCCCATCGACGAAGCGGATCACGCGGTCGGCCATGCCAGCGATGACGGCGTTGTGCGTGATGACCGCGGTGGTGCTCCCGAGCTCGCGGTTCACCCGCGCGAGCACGTCGAGCACGACGCGGCCCGTGGCGCAGTCGAGGGCGCCGGTGGGCTCGTCGCAGAGCAGCACGTCGGGGCGCCGCGCCACCGCCCGCGCGATGGCCACGCGCTGCTGCTCGCCGCCGGAGAGCTGCGACGGAAAGTGGTCCAGGCGCGCGCCGAGGCCCACCAGCGCGAGGGCCTCCTCGGGCTCCATGGGGTCCTCGGCGATGTCGGTGACGAGGGCGACGTTCTCCCGCGCCGTGAGCGACGGCATGAGGTTGTAGAACTGGAACACGAAGCCGACGTGGTCCCGGCGGTACGCGGTGAGGGCCCGCGCATCGTCGAAGTCGAGCGGCGCCCCGCGGTAGCGCACCTCGCCGCCGTCCGGCGCGTCGAGGCCGCCGACGATGTTGAGCAGCGTGCTCTTGCCGCTGCCCGACGGGCCCAGAAGCACCACGAATTCGCCCTCGGCCAGCGCGAGGTCCACGCCGCGCAGCGCGTCGATGGCGACGTCGCCGAGGAGGTAGCGCCGCGTGAGGCCGCGCACGTCCAGCACCGGGACCTTCGCGATGACGCCCGCGTCGCTCATGACCGAGGTGCTCGGACTCAGGGTTCGTGCCAACGCGACGTGCGGCCAACGCCGCTGCCCGCTCGAAAGAGCGCGCAACCGCTGCAGTGGCGCCGCAGCGGTTGCCGGGCGGTCAGTCGTGGCAGCAGAGCGCGCCGCCGGCGGACGCCGACGACAGCAGGATGTTCATGGCTTCGTTGTAGCCATCGGACCCGCAGGTCCACGCCGACGGGAGGGCCGCGCAGAGGTTGCTCGTGAACGAGTTGAGCGGCGAGCACGCCGCGGCGGGGGTCGCCCCGACGGAGCCGCAGCCGAAGACGTCGTTGGCGACGGCGTCGCTCGGTCCGCAGTCGGTGGCGCAGCTCGAGCTGTTGCACGGAGGGTTCGCGCGGTTGGTGCCCGTCGCGCACACCCCGCAGCCGGTGCTCGACTGCCGCGTGAGAAAGAACTGCCCCGGGCTCGGCGACGCGTTGGTGCAGTTCGTCGGCGAGTGCGACGTGACCTCCGCCGCCGACGCGCACACGTGCCAGCCGACGGCGCAGAGGTCGGCGACGTTGCAGCCCGCGCCGGGCACGTTGCCGCTGTTGTTGCCGGCGCCGCGGCTGCACCCCGGGTTCAGCGTCGTCGAGAGCACGCCAGGAATGGTGAACGCGCCCGCGCACGCCGCGATGAGCGGGTACGACGAGAGGCTCAGGTAGCCCTCGCGCGTCGCGTCCGAGCACCCGTACACCGCCGGGTTGGGAACGCAGGTCCCCGCCTGGCAGAGCTGGTCCGACGTGCACGCGCGGCCGCAGGCGCCGCAGTTCGTGATGCTCGCCGTGGTGTTCGTCTCGCAGCCGTTCGACGCCACGCCGTCGCAGTTGCCGAAGCCCGTGGCGCAGCCGACGACGGTGCACCCGCCCGCGGCGCAGCCGTACACCGACACGTTCGTCAGCGTGCACAAGTGCCCGCACGACCCGCAGTTCGACGGGTCCGTGGCGGTGTTCGTGCAGATCGACGGCGCCGCGCCGCAGGTGACGTTCGGCGACGCGCAGATGGAGCCGCACACGCCCGCGGAGCACACCTGCCCCGCGCCGCACGCGTGCCCGCAGGCCCCGCAGTTCGCGCCGTCGGCGTTGGTGTTCACCTCGCAGCCGTCCGCCGCCGAGCCGTTGCAGTTCGCGAAGCCGGCGTTGCACGCCGCGATGGCGCAGGTGCTCGATGCGCAGCGCGCCGACGCGTTCGCCAGCACGCACGGCGTCCCGCACGATCCGCAGTGCGTGGTGGCGCTGGTGAGGTCCGTCTCGCAGCCGTTCGACGCCGTGCCGTCGCAGTCGCCGAAGCCCGACGCGCAGGTGACCACCGTGCACGCGCGCCCGGAGCAGCCGTTCACCGAGGCGTGCGCCAGCGCGCAGACGGTCCCGCAGCCGCCGCAGTTGCGCGGGTCGATGGCGAGGTCCGTGCAGTACGCCGTCGCGCCGGTGCCGCAGACCACCGTCGGCGCCGCGCAGGTGGTGCCGCACACGCCGGCCGCGCAGGTCTGCCCCGCGAGGCAGGTGGTGCCGCAGGCCCCGCAGTTCGCGTTGTCGCTGCGGGTGTCGACCTCGCAGCCGTCCGACGCGACGCCGTTGCAGTTCGCGAAGCCCGCCGCGCACGCGCCGGCCGCGATGGTGCACGCCCCGGCGACGCACGCCTGCGACGTCACGTGCGGAAGGGCGCACGCCGCCCCGCACGCGCCGCAGTTCGCCGCGCTGGTTCCGAGGTTCGTCTCGCAGCCGTTGCTCGCCACGCCGTCGCAGTCGCCGAGCCCCGTCGCGCAGCGCGACACCGCGCAGGACCCGCCGGCGCACGCCGCCACCGAGGTGCCCGGCAGCGAGCACGTGCGTCCGCAGGTTCCGCAGTTCGACGGGTCGCTCCCGGTGTTCGCGCAGTACCCCGGCGTCGCGCCCACCGCGGGGCACGTCGTGAGGCTGCTCGCGCAGGTCGTCCCGCACACGCCCGCCGAGCACACCTGGCCGGCTCCGCAGCTCACGCCGCAGGCGCCGCAGTTGGCGTTGTCCGTGCGGGTGTTCACCTCGCAGCCGTCCGCCGCGACGCCGTCGCAGTCGGCGAAGCCTGCGGCGCACGCCGAGAGCCCGCACGATCCGCCACCGCACGCCGCGCTCGCGTTGGGGAGCGAGCACGCCCGGCCGCACGCGCCGCAGTTGCCGTTGCTGGTCTGCAGGTTCGTCTCGCAGCCGTTGCTCGCCACGCCGTCGCAGTCGCCGGTGCCGCTGTTGCAGCGAACGACGGTGCACGCGCCGGCGGCGCAGCCGTTGGCGGCCGTCGAGGGCAGCGCGCACGACGTCGCGCACGCGCCGCAGTTGTCGGGATCGATGGCGGTGTTGGCGCAGAACGGCGGCGCCGATCCCACCGCGGGGCACGTCGCGAGGCCGCGCGCGCAGGTCGTTCCGCACGCCCCGCCGGAGCACACCTGGCCCGCGGCGCACGTCGTGCCGCAGGTGCCGCAGTTCGCGTTGTCGGTGCGCGCGTCGACCTCGCAGCCGTTCGACGGGTCGCCGTCGCAGTCGGCGAAGCCCGTGCGGCACGCGGCGATCCCGCAGAGGCCGCCGTTGCACGCCGCCGTGGCGTTCGGGAGCACGCACGCGCGCCCGCACGCCCCGCAGCTCGCTGCGCTGGTGAGCAGGTCCGTCTCGCAGCCGTTCGGCGCGATGCCGTCGCAGTCGCCGGTGTTCGCGTCGCAGTGCACGATGGTGCACGCCCCGCCCACGCACCCGTCGGTGGACACGTGCGGCAGCGCGCAGACCGTGCCGCAGGCGCCGCAGTTCGTCGGGTCGATGGAGGTCCGCGTGCAGAACGCCGTCACGCCGGTGCCGCACGTCGCGAGGCCCGCGCCGCAGGTTGTTCCGCACTCTCCGGCGGAGCACACCTGGCCCGCGGAGCACGCCATGCCGCAGCTCCCGCAGTTGGTGTTGTCGGTGCGCGTGTCGGTCTCGCAGCCGTCGCTCGGAACGCCGTTGCAGTCGGCGAAGCCCGCCGCGCACCCGCCCGTCGGGATCACGCACGCGCCGGCCACGCACGACTGCGCCGACACGTGCGGGAGGGCGCACGCCGCGCCGCACGCGCCGCAGTTCGCGGTGGAGGTCTGCGTGTCGGTCTCGCAGCCGTTCGGCGCCACGCCGTCGCAGTCACCGAAGGAAGGGCTGCAGCGCACGACGGTGCACATCCCCGCGGTGCACCCGTCGACGGTGGTGTTCGGCAGCGCGCAGACGGCGCCGCAGCCGCCGCAGTTGCTCGGGTCGATGCGCGTGTCGGCGCAGCGCGTGACGCCGCCGTCGCCGCCGCACGTGACGAGGGGAGGCGCGCAGGTGGTGCCGCACGCGCCGCCGGAGCACACCTGCCCCGCTCCGCACGTCGTGCCGCACGCGCCGCAGTTGGCGTTGTCGGTCTGCAGGTTCGCGCAGCTCGCGCCGCACACCGTGAGCCCCGCGCCGCAATTCGGAAGGCACGTTCCCGCGGAGCACGCCTGGCCCGCGGGGCAGTGCGTGCCGCACGCGCCGCAGTTGTGGTCGTCGGTGCGGAGGTTCACGCACTCGGTGCCGCACGCGGTCTGTCCGGCCGGGCACGACACGCTGCACATCCCGGCGATGCAGACGTTGCCCGCGGGGCAGACGGTGCCGCAGGTGCCGCAGTTGGAGCGGTCCGACGCGAGGTCGGCGCAGTAGCTGGGGGCGCCGAGCTCCGGCGAGCCCGCGTCGCCGCGGCCCTGGCACATGGTGAGCGTCGAGGCGCAGTCGAGGCTGCAGCGCCCGAGGCTGCACATCTGCCCCGCAGCGCACGCATGGCCGCACGCGTTGCAGTTGTGCGAGTCCGTCTGGAAGTCGACGCAGGCGCCGTTGCAGGCCGTCTGCGTGCCGGGACACTGCACCTGGCACGTGCCGGCGACGCACACCATGAGCGAACCGCAGGCGTGCCCGCAGGCACCGCAGTTCATGGAGTCGTTGCGACCGTCGACGCAGCGGTTCGAGCACGTGAGCTGCGACGGCGAGCACACCGCCGGAACGTCCATGGAGCCCGCCGACGCGTCGAGGCCGCCCACGACGCTGTTCCCCGTCGAACACGACGCGACCAGCAGCGCCAGCCACATCCCCCAGACCAACGCTCGGAGCTTCATCGGAACGATCTGCCTGGGCCTCGCCTCCGCTGTCAATCGTCTCGGCGGCGACTTCGCGCGGCCCTTTACGCGGCCGTCGGCGCGACACACGTTGCGCGGCACCGGCCACGACCCCGACGGGCCGGACGAAGAGGAGACCCCATGAAGCGCTTCCTGTTGCACTGGGCCACCATCGCCGCGAGCCTCTGGGCCGCGACGGAGCTCGTTCCGGGCATTCGCGTGCGCTCCTTCGCCGCGCTGCTCGTCGGCGCGGCGGTGCTCGGGCTCGTCAACGCGTGCGTGCGCCCGGTGCTCACGTTCCTGACGCTGCCCATCACCGTGCTGTCCCTCGGGCTCTTCTACCTCGTGGTGAACGGCGCATCGTTCGGCCTCGCGGCGTGGCTCGTGCCGGGCTTCTCGGTGCACGGCCTCGGACCCGCAGTGCTCGGCGCCCTCGTGGTGAGCGTCGTGTCGTGGTTCCTCGGGTTCTTCACCGGCGAGCGACGTGACGATCGGCGCTGAACCTCGATCTTGCGGCGGGATGAGGGGGAGCCGGAAGCGAGCGCCGCGTGCGAAGCGAGCGCGACCTACGCTCGCCCCTCGCCTGCCGACCCGAGCGAAGCGAGCGGTCGAAAGGAGAGGGGTGGCGCGGAGCGCCGGGGTGAGGTCTGCGGTTTTCGAGCGGTCGAAGGGCGACGCGCCTCACCCCATGACGACGCTGAGCCCGCCGTCGACGGCGAGCACCTGGCCCGTCACGTACGGCGCCTCGAGCAAGAGGAACCGCACCGCGTCGGCGACGTCCTCGGGCGTCCCCGCGCGGACCAACGGCACCTTGCGGAGCATCTCGGCGCGCGCCTCGAGGCTCAGCACCGCGGCGTCGTCGGGCCACACGTTCGCGCCGGGCGCCACAGCGTTCACGCGCACCGCAGGGCCGAGCTCCTGGGCGAGCGCGCGGGTGAGCGTCACGAGCCCGGCCTTGGCCACGGAGTACACGACGTACCCACGCAGCGGCCGCTCGGCGTGCACGTCGACGAGGTTCACGATGGACCCGCGCGCCTCGGCGAGCCACGGCGCCGCGGCCTGCGAGAGAAACAGCGGCGCGCGGAGGTTCGACCCCACGAGGTCGTCCCAGCTCGCGGCATCGATGGCGCCGACCGGCGTCGCGTAGAACGACGAGGCGTTGTTGACGAGAAAGTCCAAGCGCCCCTGCCATCGGGCCGCGCCCTCGACGAGCGGAGCCAGCGCCGCCGCGTCGCAGAGGTCGGCGCGAAAGACCCGTACGGACTCCACGCGCACGTCGTTGAGCTCCGCGGCGAGCGCCTCGGCCTCGGCGGTCGCGCGCAGGCAGTGAACGGCGACGTCGACGCCGGCGGCGTGCAGCGTCCGCGTGATCCGCGCGCCGATGCGGCGGGCGCCTCCGGTGACGAGCGCGACGCGGCGCGGGGCCGTCATCGAAGGCCTTCGAGGGTGCGGGTGCGCAGCGAGAGGTTCATCGTGACGGTGCCGGTGCGCGCAGCCCAGCGGCGCCTCGTGCGAAAACGCTTACATCGCAGGACCGCCGGACGCGAGCCCATACGACGGCGCTACGCACCCAGCGCCGCACGGCGGAACGTCGCGTGGCCGCTGCGCTCGCTCGCGCGGGCGGCGAGGCGTCGCTCGTCTGCGGTGGCGTGGTCGCGGTCCCAGGCGAGCACCTTCGGGGTCATGAGGTGGTGCCAGAGCGGCGGGATCATCGCGACGACGATGGTGGTCAGGTACCCGTTGATCATCATCGGCGCGTCGGCGTAGGGGCGAAGGTCCTGGTAGGGGACCTCGCCTTGCGCGTGGTGGTGCGAGTGCCGCGTGAGGTTGAACATGGTCCACGAGCTGACGCGGCGGTTGGTGTTCCACGAGTGCCGCGGCTGCACCGGCGTCGCGGGGTCGCGCACGATGCCGTAGTGCTCCATGTAGTTCACGATCTCGAGCAGCGCCTTGCCCCAGAGCGCGCACGCAGTGAAGAACGCCGCCGCACGAAACCCGCCCATGGCCCACGCGCACGCCACCAGCGCGACGCTCATGAGGTGACCGCGGATGACCGCGTTGTGCCATGACCACACCGCGAGGCGGCGCTTCGCGAGGCGCTCGCGCTCGATGTGCCAGGCGCTCAGGTTGCCCTTCACCGTCGACGCCACGATGTGGAAATAGACGTTGCGCCCGCGCGGCGCCGTCGCCGGATCGACGTCGGTGGAGACGTAGCGATGGTGTCCGTAGACGTGCTCGATGGCGAAGGTGGTGTCGAAGCTGAACGCGAGAAGCCAGCGCCCGACGAACATCGACACGCGGTCCCAGGTGCGGTGCGTGAGCTCGTGCGCCGGGATCGTTCCGACCATGCCGATCATGAGCCCGGTGACGACGAACGCCGAGAAGTGATGCACCGCCGTCGTGGCCGCGCGCGCCGCGATCACGTCGAAGCCGGTGCTGCGGGTGATCCACCGGCCGAAGCCCAGCGGGTCGCCGGGGCACACGCTCCACACCGCGGCGAAGACGATGAACGACAGCAGCGGCAGGGCCAGCCAGAGCTGCGCCGTCAGGATGCCCGGATGGCGGTACGTCGGCGTCGCGGTGTCGTCCCCGGCGACGGCGTCGCCGACCATGTAGAGCGCGAGGATCGCCACGAGCCCCACGCTGATCTGCGAGCCGCCGGCGAGCAGCGCCACCGCCGCGAGCAGCCCGACGCCGTGGAACAGGAAGTACTTGAGGTAGTGCAGCGCGTCCCAGACCGACGCGGGAGCTTCGGCGGCGCGCGCGGGCAGCGCGGCATCGGCGGCCGGCGCGGCGACGGCGTCGTACTGCGTGGTGAAGCGATCGGCGTGCACGTGGGCAGCGTCGACGCCGAGCTCGCCGAGCCGCGCGACGGCCGCGTCGATCATCGCCGGCGGACCGCAGAGGTACGCGTGCGCGCCTGCGGGGAGCGTCGTTGCGAGGTGCTCCGTCACGAGGCCGCGCGCGCCGCTCCACGTCGCGTCGTCGTCCGCCGCGGAGAGCACCGGGACGAAGCGGAACGCGCCGCGCCACGCCTTCGCGATGGCCTCGATGTCGTCGTGTGCGTAGAGGTCCGCGGCGGTGCGCGCGCCGAAGAGCAGCGTGGCATCGCGCGCGACGCCGGATGCGACGGCCTCCTGCAAGAGCGCGAGGATCGGCGCGAGGCCGCTGCCCCCGGCGACGAGCACCATCGGCGCGTCCGACGGTCGCAGCCAGAACGCACCGGACGGCCCCGCGACGCCCACGGCGTGCCCGACGAGGTCGTCGTCGCACACCTTCGTCGAGAGCTCGCCGCCCGGGACCTTGCGCACGAGAAAGCTCACGGCGCCGTCGTCGCGGGCGGGCGTCGCGAAGGAGTAGCTGCGCGTGACGCCGTCTACGGTGAGCCGCGCGAACTGCCCGGCCCGGTACGCGAGGGGCTCGTCGAGCTGCACCCGCAGCCGCGTGATGTCGTGCGTGACCTTCTCCTGGGCGACGACGCGGCCGGCGACGGAGCGCGCGGCGAGGTCCACGGTGATGCGCACGTCGGAGCGCGGAACGCTCTGGCAGGCGAGGATCCAGCCCTGCTCGATCTCTTCGCGCGACAGCAGGTAGCCGGTCTCCGTGAGCTCCTTCACCGAGCCTTCGGTGAGCTGGCACTTGCACGCGCCGCAGCCGCCCACGCGACAGCCGTGCGGAAAGTCGACGCCGCTGCGGAGCGCGGCCTGGAGCACCGTCTCGCGGGGCTCGACGAGCACGGGCAGGGCGTTGATGTGCGCGGTGATGGGGCTTCGGGCGGACCGCTGTGTGGCCATGGCGCTCTCCGGGTTTGGGCGTCGTCGATGGAACACCTTGGAGCATGACGGACCGCGCCCTCGACGGAGGGGTCCGGCGTTGACAACGAGGGGTCATTTATTGACAGAGTGGGTGCGACGCCAAGGGAGCGTCCCTGCCGATGCGCGATCAGGCCCTCACGCTGCCGGTGCTCTACCTCCGGCACATCGCCGACCAGGTTCGCAGCCTCGGCGGCGACGTGGACCAGTGGCTCGCGGGCAGCGGCCTGCGGCCTTCGCAGCTCGACGACCCCGCGTGCACCCTGTCGCTCCCGGTGTTCCAGCGGCTCGTGCGCGACGCGCTGCGGCTCTCCCGCGAGCCCGCGCTGGGTCTCCTCGTCGGCGAGCGCCTCGGCGTCACGGCGCACGGCATCCTAGGGTACGGCGCGGTGCACGGAGGAACGCTCCGCGAGGCCCTGGGGCTCGTCGAGCGCTATGCGGGGCTGCGGATCTCGCTGCTCACCATCGGCCACGAGGTGCACCGCGGCGACGTGCGCATCGTCTTCGCCGAGACGCACCCCCTCGGCGACGTGCGGCGGCCGCTTCTCGAGGCCGCGGTGCTCAGCATCAAGAACGTGCTCGACGACATCTCCATGGGCGCGTGCCGCGTGGGTGCGGTGGCGTTTCCCTTCGCCGCCCCGCCCTACGCCGACCTCGCGCGGGACCTCTTCGGCGCGACGGTCCGCTGGTCCCAGTCGTGGGCGGGCTTCACGCTGCCCGTCGGCGCCCTCGACCTCGCGCTGAAGACCGCCGACCCCGAGGCGTTCCGCGAGGCCGCGGCGATCTGCCAGCGCGAGCTCGACAAGCTCACGGCGAACGAGTCCACGGCGGCGCGCGTGCGGCGGGTGCTGCTCGAGAAGCAGCATGGGTTTCCGTCGCTGCAGGTGACGGCGCGGCGCTTCGCGATGACACCCCGCACGCTGCACCGCCGCCTCGTCGACGAGGGAACGTCGTACCGCGCGCTGCTCGAGGAGGTGCGCCACACCCTCGCCGTGGAGCACCTCGAGGCCGGGCGCTTCACCGTCGACGAGATCGCATACACCCTCGGGTATGCAGACCCCGCGAACTTCCGCCGCGCGTTCAAGCGCTGGGAGTCCGTGGCGCCGTCGGAGTACCGCGCGCGGCATGGCGCGGGACGATGACGCACTGCGGCACGGGGACACAGTTACGTTGTTGCATTCGCCCCGGCGGGGGCGTGCCGAAGGACCACGAGGGACCGACTGCGTTCGCTACCGCTGGCGCGTCTGGCCGATGCGAACGGCCCAGACGTGGGCGGCGTCGACGCCGTCGCCGATGAGCACCGGGCCCGCCGGAAGGCTGAGATTGAGCTCGGGGTCGCCGTCGCGGAACGACGGGTTGGGGTCCCGGGCCGTCACAGTCGTGGCCGACCCATGGAAGATGATGCCGGTCTCCACGCTCTGGAACGAGCAGTTTTCATAGCCCGCGCTGCCTGCACCGAAGATCTCCACGCCTCCGCAGCTGATCTGGATTCGGCAGTTGTACTGACCCGACACCGTTTGCTGTACCACGATGGAACAGCGCGTCGCCGGATTCACCGGAGCGGTTCCGACCGTTGACACCACGGTGCCGTAGTAGACGGTGGTTCCCGCTTGCGGCGACGCCGCGAAGGCCACCAGGAACGCCGTCGCTCCGACGAGTGACCCGATGCGCGAATGACGATGCTTCATGAATGCTTCATCCTTTCTGCTGGTAGCAAGATCGAAACCGAAGTCGTTCACTGCGTGACCGGAATCGAGGGACCGAAGTTGCGGCCATTGAGAATCAGCGACGGTCCCGTCGGCCGCGCGACCGGCGCCTCGGGCTCGGGCCTCCCGAAGCGGAACGACGCGCGACCGTGCACCCCCATGGCATCCGATTCGCCATCGACCGCGACGAGTAGATCCTGCGAGGGCGTCGAGGCGTAGGCCAGCTCGTACGGGTACTCGACCGGTCCGTTCGGCGACGGCGCTGGCAGAGCCACCGAAGGCGA
>CAIMWA010000013.1 GCA_903845045.1 uncultured delta proteobacterium
GCAGGACCTGAAGAAGGCCGTCGCCGCCGAAGGCCTCGCGGGCACCGTGCGCGTGATGTCGTCGAGCTGCATCGACTACTGCGAGCACGGAACCACCGCCGCCGTGATGCCCGACGACGTCGTTCTGGGCCGTCTCACCTCCGCCGACGTGCCCGATCTCGTGCGCGGACTGGCGACGCCCGGCGGCGTGCTCGCATCGGAGTCCCTCGCGGCGCGGCGCGTGACGGCGGAGAACACGACGCCCGAGGCCCTCGCGACGCTGCGAGGATGACCGTGGGCGCGGTGATCGTTCACGGCGGCGCCGGCAGCGTTCCCGAAGAGCGCAGGGCAGCGCACGTCGCGGGGTGTGCGCGGGCCGTCGAGGCGGGGCTCGAGGTGCTGCGTGCCGGAGGGAGCGCCCTCGACGCGGCCCAGCGCGCCGTCGAGGTCCTGGAGGACGATCCGCTCTTCAACGCGGGCTACGGCGCTTGCCTCAACGAGGCGGGCGAGGTCGAGCTCGACGCCGCGGTGATGGACGGCGCCGGGCTGCGCTTCGGCGGGGTGTGCGCCATGCCCCCGGTGCGACACCCCATCGCCGTCGCCCGGGCGCTCCTCGAAGAGGGACGCCACGCGTTGCTCGCGGACCATGGCGCCGACGCGTTCGCCGTCGCGCACGGCTTCGAGCGTCTTTCCGCGGACGCGCTGATCACCCCCGCGGCGAGGGCGCGCTTGGAGGCGGTGCGCGCAGGGCGGGCCGAAAGCGGCTGGGCCGGCGGCACCGTCGGCGCGGTGGCCTGGGACGGCGCGCACGTGGCGGCCGCGACGAGCACCGGCGGCATGGTTGGCAAGGCCCGCGGGCGCATCGGCGACTCGCCGATTCCCGGCGCAGGAACGCTCGCCGAAGACGGCGTCGGCGGGGTGAGCGCGACGGGGCACGGCGAGGCGATCCTTCGGAGCGGCACCGGGCACCACGTCGTCGCCGCCCTGCGGGCCGGGGCTTCGGCGTCGGATGCGGCGGCGTCGGCCATCGCGGCGCTACATTCGGGCACCGGGAGCACCGGCGGCGTCATCGTTCTCGACGGCGCGGGGCGTCCGGGCCGCGCGAACAACACCGAGACCATGAGCTGGGCCTACGGGACGTCCACCGGCGAGCGCGACGCGGGCTGGTGAAGCTTCGAACGGCGATCGTCGCAGGGGCGCTCGGATGCGTGGCGGCGCGCCCGCCGCTTCCCGTGGCGACGTCGCCGCGCGGACACGAGGCGGCGCCGGATTGTGCGTCCCTCGATGCCGCTCTCGCGCGGCTCCGGGCCGGCAATGGCGACGCCCTTCGCGCAGCCGACGTGACGCTTCGCGCGTCGAACGGCGAGCGCACCCTCGACGGACGCGTGGCGGCGCCCGAGGGCATCGCCGAGGTCACGCCGGTGGTCTGCATCGGCGGGAGCGCGGCGGCGTTGCTGCGCTCGGACTGCGCCCGCGCGACCCTCGTGGGCTTCGCGTGGCGTGCGGGGCGCTGGGAGATCGCCGGGCACGCCGAGGCCGAGGCCGGGAGCGCGCCGGGACACTGTTCCGAGCTCTCGGCCCGCGCCGACGCCGTGCCGCTCACGGGGCCCGAGCGGCGGGAGCTCTTGGTCGAGACGCGCGCCGTGAGCGACGACGGCGACGAAGACTCGGGGCGGGTGCTTCGCGTCGCGCATCTCGACGGCGACGGGACCGTCACGTGGTACCGCGGTCGCATCGCCCTCGACGCCTTCGATCCGGCGACGGGTGCCGCGACGCAGGGCCGCTGGGATTTCGTGGAGGAGCTTCCGGCGCCGCGGGACCTGTACATCGAGGAGCGACCGCTCCATGGAGGACTCGCGGGGGAGCCCGCCGCGACGGAGATCCTTCGGGCCACGTGGCGCATCGCCGGCGACGCCATCGTCCGCGTCGAAGTGCTCCACGAGCGCGTGCAACCTCGAACGACGCCGAGGTGACGCGCGTCGCCAGAAGCTTCGCGACCCCCGGGGGCGCTGCGCTATAGAGGCCCCAATGAACTTTCTTCTCCTTCGGCGGTGGCTGCCGTGCATCGTCGTCGCGCTCGCGGCGTGCGGGGCGTCGCCGGCCTCGGGGCCAGCCGCCGATGCCGGCGCGGCCGACGTCGCCTCGGCTCCGGCCGACCATGCGGTGGCGTCTGGCGGCGACGTGGCGGTCGGTCCGTGCGGCGCGCCGGGCAACGCACGCCTGCGCGTCTCCCTCGGGCTCGACCCCGCCATCGAGGCGCGGCATCCCGAGGTGTGGTTCTCTGTTCGATGCGCGGGCGACGGCAGCGCCGAGCGGGTGTTCGTGTGGAACCGCACGTCCACCGAGCTCGCCGATGCCCTCGCGCCGGGGGACTACGAGATCCTCGCGTCGTCGTTCGTGGCGCCGTGGGCGACCTCGTCGCGGGTGACGCTCACCGACACCGCGACCGCGGCCGTCTCGGTGACGCTGCCCGGCGGACCTCCTGTGATCGCGCTGCTTCGAAGCGACGGCATGGCCGCGAACGGCGGCGTCTACCGCGCCTCGGTGCCGCTCGCGGCGGCCGGAACCACGGCGTCGGTGGCGACCCTCGAGGTCGAGGCGCGGCCGTGGGCGCAGGCCGACGGCTACGTGTCGCTGACGGCGGTGGTGCGCAACCCGTGCACGGGCAACCTCTGCGGCGCCTACATGCTCGCCGGCGTCGAGGTGCGCACCCGCACCGATGGCCAGCCCACGGGCATCGGAGTGTTCCGCTACGCGGACGCCGAGGCCGTGAATCCCGGTGACAGCCGCACGGTGCCGCAGCCTCTGGTGGTTCGCGGCGCGCTCCCCGACGCGACGCACGACCTGCAGGTGGCGCTCTACGGCACGCCCCCGGCTCCGCCCCGCCCCTGAACGCTGGACACGCGCCCGACGGCGGACGTATCGCTCCGGCCATGGCAGACCCCAACTCCAAGGCGTTGCACGCGCGTGCGCTGCAGCGGATCCCCGGCGGCGTCAACTCTCCGGTGCGCGCGTTCCGCGCCGTCGGGGGCGAGCCCGTGTACATCGCGCGCGGCAAGGGCCCGTACATCTGGGGGGCCGACGGCACGCGCTACATCGACTACGTGGGCTCCTGGGGGCCCATGCTCCTCGGGCACGCGCACCCCGCGGTGATCGACGCGATCCAGCGCGCCGCGGCCGACGGGACGAGCTTCGGCGCGCCCACGGAGCGCGAGGTCGAGTTCGCCGAGGCGCTGTGCGCGGCGATCCCGTCGATGGAGAAGGTGCGGCTGTGCTCGAGCGGCACCGAGGCGTGCATGAGCGCGCTGCGCCTCGCGCGGGGGTTCACCGGCCGCGACAAGATCGTGAAGTTCGAGGGCTGCTACCACGGGCACGCGGACTTCCTGCTCGTGAAGGCGGGCAGCGGCGCGGCGACCTTCGGCGTTCCCGACAGCGCCGGCGTGCCCGCGGGCGCCGCGCAGAACACGCTCACCGTCGCGTACAACGACCTCGACGCGGTGCGCGCTCTCTTCGCCGCCGAGGGCGCGCAGATCGCCGCCGTCATCGTCGAGCCCGTGGTCGGGAACATGGGCTGCGTGCCGCCCGCGCCAGGCTTTCTCGAGGGTCTTCGCGAGATCTGCACGGCGCACGGCGCGCTGCTCGTGCTCGACGAGGTCATGACGGGCTTCCGCGTGGCGCAGGGCGGTGCCCAGGCGCGCTTCGCCGTGCGCCCGGACCTCACGACCTTCGGCAAGGTCGTCGGCGGCGGCATGCCCCTCGCGGCCTTCGGCGGCCGGGCCGACGTCATGGACCGGCTCGCTCCGTTGGGTCCCGTCTACCAGGCTGGAACGCTCAGCGGGAACCCCGTGGCCACCGCCGCGGGCCTCGCGATGCTCGCGCAGCTCGGGCCGTCGGTCTACGAGCGCCTCGAGGTGGCGGGTGCGCGTCTCGAGGCCGGCTTCGCTGCGGCGGCCGAGGCGGCCGGCGTTCCGGTGACCATCCAGCGCGTCGGCGCGATGTGGACGATCTTCTTCGGCACCGGTCCGGTGCGCGACTGGACCGATGCGAAGGGCGCCGACACGAAGCGCTTCGCGGTGTGGCACGGCGCGATGCTCCGCCGCGGCGTCTATCTGCCTCCATCGCAGTGGGAGGCGGCGTTCCACTCGGTGACGCACGACGACGGGGTCCTCGAAGAGACGCTCGCGGCGGCCGCGGAGAGCTTCCGCGAGGTGCGCGCTGCGGGCTGAGCGACGGCGCCCGGTGCCTGTGTTTTCGCGCGGGGCTGTGGCATCGTCGCCGCGATGAAGACGGTTCGCGGGCGCCTGTGGGCGCGGGCCACGGCGGTGCTCGGCTTCGCGGCGGTCGCGGGATGCGGCGACGACGCGAGGCGGTTCACGTCCGAGGACGTTCCAACGGGCTTCGACGTCGCCGCCGAGGCCGCCCTCGACTCCGCCATCGACGCCGTTCGCGTGGACGTGCGCTCCGACGCGGGGTCCTTCAACGACGCCGACGCGACGGCGATGCCCGACGCGAGCTTCGACGCCGGCGACGCCTTCGACGCGGCCCGGGACGTGGCGCGCGAGGCCAACGTCGCGACGTGCATGACCAACGACGACTGCCCGTCGGCGCACCTCTACTGCAACGGTCCGGGCTGCGGCACGCCGGGCTTCTGCACGCCGCGTACGGTCATCGGCACGTGCCCCATGGTCGACGCCGCGGTGACGGACATGGCGTGCGGCTGCGACGGCATGACCTACGCGAGCCTGTGCCAGATGCAGGCCGAGGGCGTGCGCCTCGCGCGCTTCGGCGTGTGTCCGCGGGACTGAGCGGCGGAACGGTGCGCCGATGCCTTCGGTGATCACGGCCTTTCGCGACCTCGACCGACTTCGGGACATCGCCGCGGTGCTCTGGCGCCACGGCTTCGGCGAGGTGGTGCAGCGCCTCGGCATCGACGGTCTGCTGGTGGGTCGCAGCGAGGTCCCCGACGACCGCGCGCACACCCTCGCGCGCCGTGTCCGCTTCGTGTTGCAGGACCTCGGTCCATCGTTCGTGAAGCTCGGACAGATCGCGTCGACGCGCGCCGACCTGCTGCCCGCAGACGTCATCGCCGAACTGAAGATCCTCCAGGACGACGTGAAGCCCATCTCGTGGGAGGCCGCCCGCGGCGAGATCGAGAGCGAGTTCGGCGCGCCGGTGTCCGAGCTCTTCCTGTCCGTCGATGAACGTCCCCTCGCGAGCGCCTCCATCGCGCAGGTGCACCGCGGAACGCTGCCGCCGGCGGCCGAGGGCGAGGCGCCGCAGCAGGTGGCGATCAAGGTGCAGCGTCCGGGCATTCGCGAGACCGTCTCGCGCGACGTCGACCTGCTCTATTGGTTCGCCCGCGGTCTCGAGCGCGCCGTGCCGGAGGCGCGCACCTACTCCCCCGTGGCCCTCGTCGCGGAGTTCGATCGCAGCATCAAGGCCGAGCTCGATTTCGCCCAGGAGGCCGACCACGCCGAGCGCTTCGCCAAGAACTTCGAGGGCGACCCGCGGGTGCGCTTTCCGCGGGTGCATCGGTCGCACTCCGGCAAGCGCGTGCTCACGCTCGAATTCCTCGACGGGCGCAGGCTCAACGACGCCATGGCACAAGGCCTCGACGGGCGAGCGCTGGCCCGTGCGAGCGTCGACGTCGTCATCAAGATGATCTTCGAGGACGGCTTCTTCCACGCCGACCCGCACCCCGGAAACCTCCTGGTGCTCGGCACCGACGCGCAGCCCGTGGTGGGGCTGCTCGACCTCGGCCTAGTGGGGCACCTCGGGGGCGCGACCCGCGACCGCGCCCTCGACCTCATGGTCGCCGCCGCGCGCGAGGATTACGGCGCCGTCGCCGACGCCCTCTACGCCCTCGGACGACCGTCGCGAAAGGTCGACATGGCGGCGTTCCGCGCCGACGTCGAGACCCTCGGGCGCAAGTACGTGGGCCGCGCGCTCGCCGAGATCGAGATCGCGGCGGTGGTGCGCGACCTCGTCTGGGGCGCGGTCAAGCACGGCATCGACATGCCGCCGGACTTCATGCTCGTGGGCCGCGCGCTCATGACCCTCGAGGGCACCGCGCGGCAGATCGCGCCGGACCTCGACGTGTTCACCGAGGCCAAGCCCCATCTCATCCGCCTCGTCGCGATGCGCTACTCGCCGGACCGCCTCGGCAGCGATCTCATGCGAACCGCGCTGCGCGTCAGCGGCATGGCCGGGCAGATGCCCGAGCAGCTCTCGGAGATCCTCGAGGACGTTCGCAAGGGACACCTCACGTTCAAGACCACCGACGCCCAGGCGCCGGGCACCGTCGATCGGCTCGGGCGCCGGCTCTTCGCGGCGGTGGTCATCGCGTCGCTCGTGCTCGGCGGCGCGCTGGTGGTCGCCGCCGGCCGCCACCCGCTCCTCGGCGTCGTGCTCTGGACGCTGGCCCTCGGCGGCGGCGTCGCGCACGTCGTCGCCGACTGGTGGCGCGCGCTCGGCATCCGTCGCTGACGCGCGTAGCTACTCCTTCGCGAGCTCGTCGGTCAGGACCTCGATGGAGAACTCGCCGCTGTCGGCATCGACGGCGGCCACGCGCTCCGGCGATGCGCCGGGCTTCTCCGCGAGGATGCGCAGGAACGCCTGCGCTGGACGGTTCGCCGGCTCGATGCCGAGGGCCTCGCGCCAGGCCACGCCGGCCTCGTCGCGGAGACCGAGGGACAGCAGCACCGATCCGAGCGCGACGCGGGCAGGCACGTAGCGCGGGTTGATGGTGACGGCGATCTCGAGCTCGCTGCGCGCCTGGTCGAGGTCCTGGTTCGAGCGGAGGCAGAGCGCGAGGCGCGTGCGGAGGTCGGCGTAGTCGGGGCACACGTCGAGGGCGCGGCGGTACTCGTCGATGGCCTCGGGCCAAAGCCGGAGCTCCTCGTAGGCCCGGGCGACCTCGGCGTGCAGGTTCGCGAGCTTGCCGCGCACGTACGGGTCGATGCGGTTGCCGGTGCGCGCTCGGCGCGAGATGTCGCCGACCACGTCACGGCCCTGCGCGTACGCGCCGAGCTCGTTGCACACGATGGAGAGGCTCAGCGCCGCCTCGGTGTAGTCGGGGTTCAGGGACAGCGCGCGCTCGAGCTGCGCCTTCGCCGCCGCAAGCTCGCCGCGGTCGTGGTGGATCACGCCGAGCATGTGATGCACGTCCGCCATGTCGTCGCGCTCGGCCAGCACGGCGCGGAGATGCGGCTCGGCCCCGGCCAGGTCGTTGCGCGCGTAGAGGTCGCGGCCGAGCGAAAGGTGCTGCTTGAA
>CAIMWA010000014.1 GCA_903845045.1 uncultured delta proteobacterium
CGCCTGGGTGCGCGAGCGCGACGGCTGGGTCGCCGACCGCGGCCTCGTCGTGGGCGAGGCGACGGTGACGGTGTGGCCCCTCGCCGTGCCCGAGGGCGAGTCCCGCGTGCACCGCGGCGGCCAGTTCGTGCCCGTGTCGGGGCCGACGGCAACCTAGTCGTCGGGAAGGTGGCGGGGATCGTCGACCACGCCCGCCTCGACGAGGAACGCGTCGAACACGTCGAGCGCCACGTCGACCTCATCGACCGTCGCGAAGAGCAGCGCGAGGCGCGTCGCGATGCGATCGGCGTCGAGCACGATGCCGTATGCGTGGCGAAAGAAATGACGGAACGCGAGCAGCTCCGCCAACGGGGCGATCACGGTCCGCGGAAGCACCGCGGGAAGCAGCCGCGGAACCTCGACGGACATCTGCGTGAGCAATTCGCGATGCCACCGGCTGCCCGTCGGAACGTCGCCGTCGAGCTGTCGCGCCACACGCTCGAGCACCGACTCGAGCCCCGTGTACCATCCGTGCAGCGCCACCGCCGCGAGCGCCAGCACCGCAGGGTCCACCGGCGCGCCGCCGAGCCTCGCTTTCGCGAGCCGCGCGTCGGTCATGCAGCGCTCGAGCATCGCGCGATCCTCGGCGATCTCGCCGCGGAGACGGGCCAGCATCGCACCCTTCGCGCGCTCCCCGTCGCTCACGCCATCCTCACGCCGTCGCGCTCGACGCGCGCGCGAAAGCCGTCGGCGAGCTCCTCGATGCGCAGCAGGTCCACGTGCACGCCCGCGGCGTCGCCGAGGCGATCCCACGCGGCGACGAAATCCCGAGGATCCAGCGCGCGCACCACGACGTCGACGTCGGAGCGCTCGCCCCACCCGCCCCACGCCGCGGACCCCACGAGCCACGCCGCATCGACGACGCCGTCGCGCACGAGCGCCTCGCACGCCGCCCGCGCCGCCGACACCACCCGCGCGCACTCCGCGGACCACCTCGCCGCCCGCGCATCGGCGCGCGCCGTGAGCACCGCAGCGAGCTCCGCAGGCGTCGGATCCACGCGAGCGACGATAGCACGCACCGATCTGCGGCTCCGCACCCCGCCGCGGGTCGGCCTCACTCGTCGTCGGAGAAGAAGTCCTCGTCGACGTCGAAGACCTCGTAGCTCTTGCGCACGCTCACGCCGAGCTTGCAGCGGAGCATCAGCTCGCCGAGCTTCTGACCGTCGACGAGCGCGACGTTCGGGTGGCTCGCGCGCGCGAACTCGACGGCGTGGCGGCTGAAGCTCGAGGTCGTCACGAAGACCCCCTTGACGCCGGCGATGCTCCCCGCGAACGCCGCGACCTGCTCGCGCGAAATCGCCTCGTCGGCCGCGCCGCGCCGGGCGTGCACACGCACCTCGTCGACGCCGAGCACGTCCGTCTTCAACGTCGCGTCGGCGCCGTGGTCACCGCCGCGCCCGGCGTGACGCATCGCCGGCTCGGTGCCATCGCCGTAGCCGAGCCTCGCCATCACGAGCATCACCAGTCGCTCGAAGAAAACCGGCGGGCGCGCGAGCACGCGGTCCATCAGGTTGACGATGACCGCCTGGCGCAGCTCCAGGTCGGCGTCCTCGAGGCGCTGCAACGGCGGCGTCGACGCAACGCCCTCGACCGCCGCAAGCGCCGTCGCAGCCCCGTCGGCAGAGCCCAACAGCCGCTGCTCGTACCCGGGAATCACCTTGAAGTCCGTGACCTTCAACGGCGCCGTGCGCTCCGCCGCCCATTGCTGTCCCAGCTCCGTGATCGCCGCCACGCCGTGCCGCACCGGGCGCACCAGCGTCGCATACACCAGATACTGCCGCGCCCACTCCACGCGATTGCGAAGAAGGTTGTCGCGCCCCGACGGAAGCGGCTGCGCGCGGTCCGCATCGGTGAGCTCGAAGTGCGCCGCCGTCGCGTCGATGGCCTCGGTCAACGAGACCTCGCCGCGCTCGGCGTAGAGCTTCAACAGCGGAAGCAGGATGCTCTGATAATCGGGAATCGACATGGGGCCCTCCGTCTCGGTGCGCACCGAGCGGCCCACGCCGCGCGGATCAATCGTCGGCGCCGTCTCCGCCGCTCGTCGCGATGCCGGTCTCGATGCCGAGCTCGCGACGCAGGCGCTCGGCCTGGTGGTGCGTGCGCAGCGGAACGATGACGTCCTCGAGGGCGCCGTCGATGAAGCGATCGAGCTTGTAGAGCGTGAGCTGGATGCGATGGTCCGTCACGCGGTTCTGCGGAAAGTTGTACGTGCGGATCTTCTCCGCGCGCTCGCCGCTGCCCACCATGCCGCGGCGCTCGCTGCTGATGGCGTCGTCCTGCTTGCGGCGCTCGAGCTCGAGCAGCTTCGCCTTCAGGATCTTCATCGCCTTGGACTTGTTCTTGATCTGCGAGCGCTCGTCCTGGCACTTCACGATGATGCCGGTGGGCTTGTGGAGAAGCTGCACGGCGCTGTTCGTCGTGTTCACGCCCTGACCGCCCGGACCACCCGAGGCCGCGATGGAGATCTGCAGGTCCTTGGCCTCGTCGAGCTGCACGTCGACGTCCTCGGCCTCGGGGAGGATCGCCACCGTCGCCGTCGACGTGTGCACGCGCCCCTGCGCCTCGGTCACCGGCACGCGCTGCACGCGGTGCACGCCGCCCTCGAAGCGCAGCGTGCTGTACACGCGGTCGCCGGCGATGAGCGCGATGACCTCCTTCACGCCGCCGACGAGGGTCTTGCTCTCGCTCATCACCTCGACGCGCCACTTCCGCTTCTCGGCGTAGCGCAGGTACATGCGAAAGAGGTCCCCCGCGAAGAGCGTCGCCTCGTCGCCGCCCTCGGCCGCGCGGATCTCCACGATGACGTTCTTCTCGTCGTTGGGGTCCGCGGGAAGAAGCATGAACGTGAGCTCGCGCTCGAGCGTCGCCGTCTGCGCTTCGAGGCCCGGGATCTCCTCCTCGACGAGGGCGCGGAGCTCGGGGTCGGCGAGGGCCTCGCGATCGTCGGCGAGCTGCTTCGTGAGCTTGCGGTACCGCGCGAAGGTCTCGACGAGCACCTCGAGGTCCGCGCGCTCGCGGGTCAGCTTGCGGTAGCGGGCGTTGTCGTTGGCGACGCCGGGCTCGCAGAGGAGCCGGTCGAGCTCCTCGGCGCGGAGCACCAGCGATTCGAGCTTGGCGATGGGAAGCATGAGCGGGCGCGAAGGGGTATCAGATCCCCTGCTCCGTGGCGAAGGCCGCGAAGGAGGGGAACGTGCGCACCACCGGCTCCGACGCCGCGGGCATGGGCTGCGCGGCCTCGTTGGCGAGCGCCTGCTGCAGCGCGACGAGCGCGATCTCGACCTGGTCGTCGCTGGGCTCCGCCGTGGTGATGCGCTGCACGAGGTACCCCGGCGCGAGGAACAGCTTCGCGATGGGGTGGTCGACGTAGCGCGCGCCGAGGCGCTGAAGCTCGTACGCCACGCCCGCGATGGGGAACATCAACGGAACGCTGATCACGATGGACGCGAGCACGGTGCCGAGCCCCGACGAGTGCGGCAGCAGCAGCGGCAGCACCAGCGCGAACACCGCCACGGACACGAGCACCACCACCATGAGGAACGTCGTTCCGCAGCGCGCGTGGCGCGTGGTGAAGCGCTTCGAATTCTCCACCGTGAGCGGCAGCCCGGCCTCGTGCACGGCGATCGCCTTGTGCTCCGCGCCGTGGTACTGAAACACGCGGAACATCTCGTCGTTGCGGCGCATCAGCAGCATCATCCCGACGACGATGCTCATCTTGAAGAAGCCCGCGAGCAGGTGGAACCGCGGGTCGGCCATGGAGAGCCCCGGCCCCACGAGGTGCCCCGCGCCCCACGCGAGGAGCTTCGGCAGCGCCACGAGCAGCAGCACCGACAGCACCATGCCGAGCCGCTGCGCCGCGCCGGACGAGCCCTCGGACTCGGTGCTGCGCTGATCTTCAGGGAGGTCGGCCTCGTACTGCGACGCGCTGAACTGCAGCGCCGCGTAGCCGTTCTGCATCGACTCCACGAGCACCAGCGCGCCGCGCACGAAGGGCAGCGCGAGGAGCTTCGCGGGGACCACCGGCCGCCACGGCTGCTCGCGCACGACGATGGCCTGGTTCTTCCGCCGCACGGCCACCGTGAGGCACCGCGGCGAGCGCATCATCACGCCCTCGATCACCGCCTGGCCGCCGACCTTCTTCGCTGTGCTCTCTTCGGACATCGCGCGCACCGTAGCACGGCGCTGCGGGAGGTTCCGTTTACTCCGAGGGCGCGGGCGCCGACGTCGCGAGGGCGCGTCCGGTGCGCGCGAACTGCCGCAGCGCCTGCACCGCCCAGGTCGTCTCCACGGGCGCTCCCGCGTCGGGGTCGAGGGCGAGCAGGAACCAATCCGCCGCGGCGTCCATGGCCCCCGCGGACTGCGCGCGGAGCCCGAGGTAGTACGGCGTCTGCCACTGCTCGGCGTCGCTCTCGGCCGCCGCGCGCACCGCCGCGAGGTCCGCCTGGTCGAAGAGGTGCCGCGCCAGCACGTGCCCCCAGGTGCTGCCGTCGACGCGCAGGTGGTCGAGGAGCTCGGCGCGATGCGAGTCGTCGGGGCGCCGCAGCGACGACGCCGCGCGCAACAGCCACACGCGATCGGCCACGGCGCCGCCGCCGGGAGGAACCTCCACGACGCTCCACAGCACCTCGTCGAGGCGTCGGTCGTAGGCGGCCTCGGCGAAGTCTGGACGCTGCGCCGGCGGCACCTGCTCCTGCAGCCACTCCGTCGCCGCGAGCTCGCCGTCGGCGGCGAGGCGCATCGCGAAGCGCGCGGCCAGGAGCGTTCGTTGCGACGCGCCGGCGGCCACGAGGTGCTCGTGGAGCTGCCCCGCGATGGCCGGGTGCCCCGCGTGGAACATCGCCTCGAGCAGCAGCGACCGCCGCAGCACGTCGACGCCGCTGGTGAGGCCGTCGAGGGCCTCTTGTCCCGCGTTCTGCGAGCGCCCCGAGAACACGGCGTCGAAGGCCGCGCCGACGGACTCCTCCCACGCGCGGTCGCTCATCGACCGCACGCGCGGACCGAGCGCCTCGGAGGCCCCGTTGGGATCGTCGCGGCGCCATCGCACCTCGGCCAGCAGCGCCGCCGACGCGGGGTGCTCGTCGCGCTCCCACGCCCTTCGCGCGGTGCGTTCGGCCTCCTCGAGGCTCCCGAGCTCGATCTGCGCGCGCGCCACGACGAGCAGCGCCTGCGGCCAGTCCGCATCGGCCCACGGGCGAAGCACGCGCGCCGCCGCGGCCGCGTCCCGAAGGCGCAGGTGGGCGTCGGCGAGGAGCAGCGAGAGCGAGCGTCGTGCGGGCTCCGGGAGGCTCCCGTGCTCGTTGAGAAAGTGTTCGAGGAGCTCGCGGGCGCGGGCCGTCTCGCGGCGGTCGACGAGGGCCTGCGCCCAGCCGGCGATGCGCGTGGGCTCCGAGGGCTGCGAGGTGGCGAGCGACTGCCACGCGGCGTCCTGCGCGGCGACGTCGGAGCCCGGGGTCTTCGCGAGGGCCCGCAGCGCCGCGATGCGCACCGCCACGGGACCGCTCTCGGCGAGGCGCAGCAACCCCCCGCGGTCGTTTGCGAGGCTGCGCAGCCGCGCGCTGGCGGCGCCGTCGACGCCCGGTCCGAGGGTGTCGGCGAGGGCGAGCGTGGCCTGGCCGCGGGAGACGTCGCACACCACGTCGAGGAGCAGCAGCCCGAGGGCGAGGCGGTGCGCGGGGCGCTGGTCCATGCGGTGCGCGACGGCCTCGACGGCGGCGGCGGCGGCAGGCGAGCCATCGGGGCCGTCGACGAGCGATTCGTGCAGGCTCCGCACCGCCGGCGCGACGCCCAGGAGGCGCAGCCGCGAGGCGTCCCGGAGCAGCGGCTCGCGCACGGCGCCGCCGGCGCTGGCGACGATGAGACCGCGCGCCCAGGAGAGCCACTCCTCGCCCAGCGGCTCCGCGGGGATGCCCAGCAGCGCGAGCAGCTCCTGCGCCTGCGGAGGCGTCGCAGTGCTGGCCTGCACGGCGCCGAGCACGTCGGTGAGGGCATCGCCGAAGCGCGCGCGACGACGGGCCTGGGCCACGGTTCGATCGATCCAGGTGCCGCGCGCCTCGCTGCCTTCGACGGCGGCGAAGCGGGCGAAGGGCGGCGCGTCGCGGGTGCCGGTGATGCCCTCCTCGCGCTCGAAGGTCGCGAGGAGCCGCCCGGTGTCGTCGCGCACGCGCCGTCGCGTGGCGTCGGCGTCGCCGTAGGGTTCGCTGCTGGGGGTGTCGGCGAGCAGCCTCGCGAGGGGGTCGCGGCCATCGGCGAGGGACCCGAGGGCCTCGCCGTCACCGGTCACCCACGCATGCACGGCGGGGTCCGTGGAGGCCAGCGGCGCGGCGCGGTGCGACGCCTCGGCGGTGTACGTCATGGCCTTGCAGAGCAGCGCTTCGGCGCCCGCATCGGCGGAGCCCGCGGCCCGCGCGACGGCGAGCGCGGCGAGGGCGCGAGCGGCGAGCGGGTCGCCGACACCAAGCGGATCTTGGAGCGTCGCGAAGGTCACCGCGAGGGTGCGCCCGAGCAGCGCCACGTCGGACGCGGTGTGCGTGCCGGCGGTCCATCGGGCGTCGACGGTGCGCGCGAGCACCCACGGGTCGCGCCACTGCGCCGGCGGCACCGGAACGCCGCCGTCGCTGGGGGTGATGGCCAGCCGCGCGACGACGCCCGCGGTGCGCGCATACGCCGTCGCCGCGGCAAGGAGCTCCTCGAAGGTCGGCGTCGCCGGCAGCGTGGCGATGGAGGCCCCTTGCAGCGTCGCGGTCCACCGATCACCGGCGGCGCGAAACTCCACCGCGGGCGCGTTGGGGTCTCGCAGCGAGGCCAGGAACTGCAGCGCCAGCGCGAGTCGACGGTCCGGCGCGAGGCGCCAGCGGGCGTCGAGGCGGCTCTTCAGATCCTCGACGGTGGCGGGGATGCGCGATCGCTCGGCCGTGGCGGCCGCCGCATCGCGGGCCGGCGTCGGTCGAGGTCGTGCTGGAACGCGAACGCGCACCGCGACGGGCGCCGGCGCTGGGGCCGTGGCCTGACGCATGCGCATCACCGCGACCCCCGCCGCGCCGAGCAGGACCATCGTTCCAAGAGCGGCGAGCTGCAGTCGGCGGCGGTCCATGTTTTCCAGCATCGATGATGCGGGATGCGCGGGGTTCGCCGTCAAGATCTGCGCACGGTTCGCGACGGGGGCGGCCGCGACACCCAGCGCCGGCGGGCGTATGGTGCCCCGCCATGACGATCTTGACGCTGGAACAGATCCGCAGGCTTCCGAAGACGGACCTGCACGTCCACCTCGACGGCTCGCTGCGGCTCTCGACGATCCTCGAGCTGGCCGCCGAGGATGGCATCGCGCTCCCCGCCTCGACCCCGGCGGAGCTCGCCGAGGCCATGCACGCCGGCAAGAACACCGGCTCGCTCACCGAGTACCTCAAGGCCTTCGACATCACGCTGCGCGTGCTGCAGACCGAGTCGGCGCTCACCCGCGCGGCCTACGAGCTCGGCGAGGACGCCGCCGCCGAGGGCGTTCGCTACATGGAGGTGCGCTACGCCCCGATGCTGCACACGCAGCGCAGCCTCGCCCTCACGAAGGTCGTCGAGGCCGTGCTCGAGGGGCTGCGCCAGGCGCAGGACGAGTTCGGCATCCACTCGAACGTGATCATCTGCGGCATCCGGAACATCTCGCCGGAGAGCTCCCTCGAGATGGCCGAGCTCGCGGTGGCCTACAAGAACCGCGGCGTCGTGGGCTTCGACCTCGCCGGCGCCGAGTACGACCACCCGGCGAAGCACCACCGCGACGCGTTCCAGCTCATTCGCAACAACAACATCAACTGCACGATCCACGCGGGCGAGGCGTACGGGCCCGAGTCCATCAAGCAGGCGATCCACGTGTGCGGCGCTCACCGCATCGGCCACGGCTGCCGCCTCCGCGAGGACGGCGACCTGCTGCACTACATCACCGACCACCGCGTGCCGCTCGAGTGCTGCCCGTCGAGCAACGTGCAGACCGGCGCCGTGCGCGACCTGCGCTCGCACCCGCTCAAGTTCTACCAGGACCTCGGCGTGCGCGTGACGGTGAACACCGACAACCGGCTCATCACCGACACCACCGTCTCCAAGGAGCTGCACATCGTGCACACCGAGATGGACGTCGCCTGGCCGAGCCTCAAGAGCATCCTGCTCAACGGGTTCAAGAGCGCGTTCCTGCCGTTCCACGAGCGCCGCGCGATGCTCCGCACGGTGGCCGGCGAGATCGAGCAGCTCGAGCGTGAATTCCGCCTCGACGCCGTCCCGACGCGCTCCTCGGCCGTGTCGCACGGCGCGCAGGCCTGAGCCCCGAACGTCACCGCCGGCGCCCCGACGGCGTATCGTCGGGGTGATGAGCTCCACTCCGCACGACGGATCCTTCGACGCGACGCTGGCCTCGAGCGCCGCGGGCGCTGGCACCATGCCACCGATCGCGAGCGCGACGGGCTCCCGGGCCGCGGCGGTGCTCCCCCGGCCGCGCATCACGCAAGCCGGCGTCGAGGTCGTCTCCGCGGGGCGTCCTCGCTACGAGAAGGTGAAGCGCCTCGGCGAGGGTTCCTTCGGCGAAGTGGAGCTGTGCGTCGACACCGACATCGACCGGCGCGTGGCGTTGAAGCGCCTCAAGCCCGAGATGCACGACGCCGACACGGTGGCGCGCTTCGCGTCGGAGATCCAGACCGTGGGGCGCCTCGAGCACCCGGGCATCGTTCCGGTGCACGACGTCGGCCTCGACGACCGCGGGTACTTCTTCGTGATGAAGTACGTCGAGGGCGAGACCCTCGAGCACATTCTCGACAAGCTGCGCGCGAAGGACCCGGTGGCCGTCACGCGGTTCAGCGTCGAGGCCCGCGCCGAGCTCTTTTTGCAGCTCTGCCGCGCGGTGCAGTTCACGCACGCGCAGGGCTGGGTGCACCGCGACATCAAGCCCGCGAACGTCATGGTCGGCCCCTACGGCGAGGTCATGCTCATGGACTTCGGCCTCGCGAAGCGCATCGGCGCCGCCGAGGCCGCGATGAAGGAGGGCGGCGGCGAGGCCTACACCGGAACGATGCTGGGCCACGCGCTCGGCACGCCGGGCTACATGTCCCCGGAGCAGGCCCGCGGCGAGCACGACCGCACCGACGCGCGCAGCGACGTGTATTCGCTGTGCGCGGTGTTCTTCGAGCTCCTCGGGCTGCAGCACTACCTCGGACCGAAGCCGAGCATCGACGCGCTGTTGCAAGCCGTCATCCATGAAGCGCCGATGGGACCGTTGGCGATGCACCACAAGCTGGGCGTCCCTCCGGAGTTCGCGTGGCTCATCGCGCGAGGCCTCGAGAAGGACCCGGCGAAGCGCTACGACTCCGCGGCAGCGCTCGCGCAGCGCGTGCAAGCCGCCCTCGAGGGACGCGCCCCGGTGCAGTGTCCGTGCACGGGATTGAAGCGCGCCGGCGGCGGGTGGTCACGCTTCATCGACGCGCACCCGAACCTCGCGGTGACGGCGGCCATTCTCGGTACGGCGTCGGCGCTCTTCGGGGTGTTCAGCGCGGTGCGGATGGTTCTCGGGTGAGCGGGGCGCTCAGCTCCCGAGCGAGCGCCGCCGCCGCCGCACCGCCGCCAACGCCAGCAGCCCCCACGCGAACCCAGGCTTCACCGGCGATCCCGTGCGGCACCCGCAGCCCGGCTGCGCCAGCGTGAGGTCGTCGGGCATCGCTCCACCGCCCGCGTCGGGCACGAAATCCGGGAGCTCCTCGGCAGGACCGGTATCGTCGTCGACGCCCGCATCGTCTTGCGTGACGTCGGCGTCGTCGGCGGGCGCACCCGCATCGTCGAGAATCGTTGGCACATCGTCCGTCGGAGCGACATCGGTGACGACCGGCGCGTCCGTCGCCGTCACGACGTCGCGCGGGGCGAGCACGTCGGGTCCGAGGTCTCCGTAGCCGAGATCCGCGAGCACGTCGCGGAGCACGTCCGGCGTCGCGTCGCGCACCCCGATGTCCGTCGCCGCGTCGCGCGGACCGGCATCGAGCGCACCCGCATCGCGCAGGCCCGCGTCGGGCACCCCGGCGTCCGGCGTCGTCACCACGGGACAGCTCCCCGGCGTGCGCGGTTGGCCGCTCGCGCTGCCCGCGAAGATGCCCCAGTGGTTCGCGACGGGGCGCTCCACGCCGTCGCTCGGCGCGTTGATCACGCCGCGCCCGCGGAGCCACATCGTCGTCGATCCGCCGCCGTCGATGTTGAACGCCTGCCACGCGCCCAGGAGCTCGAGGAGCCGCGCCTCCTCGGTGCCGTAGAAGCCCGCGCTGGTGCCCGTGCGGCCGTCCATCGCCACGAGGATGAACGTGCGCCGGTCCCGCGAGAGGCCCATCGCCGTGCGCGGGTTCCGCGCACGCATGTCCGTGCGATCGGGAAAGCACGTCGACGCCGTGGGGTCGGCGCAGGTCACGCGATGCCCCTCGGTGACGAGCTCCGGGAACCCGCTCACCAGCGCCGTGAGCCCGCGCGGAACCGCCGTGGTCACCGTCGTCGGCATCCAACCCTCGGTGACGCCGAGCGCGGCCGCGTGCTGCTTCACGTGCTCGGTGTGCGAGAATTCGACGGTGTGCGCGCCGAAGCCGATCCACCCGTAGTGCCGGTAGTACCACTGGCCCGCCACGGCGGGGTCGACGCCGGTGTTGGCGACGGGCCATCCCCGCCCGCCGCCGATGGCGTAGCCGTACACCCTCGGACCGGCCACGAAGAAGTCGCCGTTCGTCGCGAGCTGCACGCCCGTCGCCGTGGCCCACGCGCTCGCGCGCTGCAGCGCCGTCGGCGGACGCGTGGCGGTGACGTGCACGTAGTCGGTGCAGAGCGAGATGAACGCGGCGTGAAAGTTCGTCGCCGGTCCGGCGGTGCGGCCCTCGACGAGGCGCAGCCCCGGGTACGGCGTGGTGCTGTGCTGTGACGCGATGGTCTGCGCGGCGGCCGGCGCGGCGGCGAGCAGCGCGGCGACGAACGGCCCCACGATGCGGCGACGGTTCATGGGGCGGTTGTACCAGCCCGCGCCCCCCTCCGGTCGACGCCCCGAACCCGGGATTTCCTTGACACCCGCGCCCGATTCAATAGCTTCCGCGCCCGTTCGCTGCGGCGTGTGCCGCGGCGCCTTCGCACGCGCGGCGGGTCCGTCGACCCTCTTCTTCCCGCGCCCATTCCCACCCCACTCCATCAGGTGTGCCCCGCACCGGCCCGAACCGGGCGGCGGCCGAAAGAGACGCCGAACCATGGACGCGATCAACCTCCGCGAACTCAAGCAGAAGCCGATGCCAGAGCTTCTCCAGATGGCCCGCGACCTCGCCATCGAGAACGCCCCCGGCCTCCGCAAGCAGGAGCTCGTCTTCTCGTTGCTCCAGGCGCACTCCGCCCGCAAGGGCGACGTCGTCGCCGAGGGCGTGCTCGAGTGCCTCCCCGACGGCTTCGGCTTCCTCCGCGCGCAGGACTACAACTACCTCCCGGGGCCCGACGACATCTACGTGTCGCCGTCGCAGATCCGCCGCTTCAACCTCCGCACCGGCGACTCCGTGGTCGGCACCGTGCGGCCGCCCCGCGACAACGAGCGCTACTTCGCGCTGCTCAAGGTCGACCGGATCAACTTCGAGACGCCGGAGGCGGCGCGCGACAAGATCCTCTTCGACAACCTCACGCCGCTCTACCCGCAGCAGCGCTACAACCTCGAGCACGACCGCAAGAACAACTCGACGCGCATCATCGACCTGCTCGTGCCCATCGGGAAGGGCCAGCGCTGCCTCATCGTCTCGCCGCCGCGCGCGGGCAAGACGGTGCTCATGCAGAACATCGCCAACGCGATCAGCACGAACCACCCGAACGCCAAGCTCATCGTGCTGCTCATCGACGAGCGCCCCGAAGAGGTCACCGACATGCAGCGGTCGGTGAAGGGCGAGGTCGTCTCGAGCACCTTCGACGAGCCCGCCACGCGGCACGTCCAGGTGGCCGAGATGGTCATCGAGAAGGCCAAGCGCCTCGTCGAGCACAAGCACGACGTCATCATCCTGCTCGACTCCATCACGCGCCTCGCGCGGGCCTACAACACCGTGGTCCCGGCCTCCGGCAAGATCCTCTCCGGCGGCGTCGACGCCAACGCGCTGCACAAGCCCAAGCGCTTCTTCGGCGCCGCGCGCAACCTCGAGGAGGGCGGGTCCCTCACGATCATCGCCACGGCCCTCGTCGACACCGGGTCGCGCATGGACGAAGTGATCTTCGAGGAGTTCAAGGGCACCGGCAACAGCGAGATCCACCTCGATCGCAAGCTGATGGAGAAGCGCATCTTCCCGTGCCTCGACATCAACAAGTCGGCGACGCGCAAGGAGGAGCTCCTCCTGCCCGAGTTCACGCTGCAGCGCGTGTGGCTGCTGCGTCAGCTCCTGCACCCGCTCAACGTCATCGACTCCATGGAGTTCCTCCTCGACAAGGTGAACCGCACGGAGACCAACCGTGAGTTCCTTGAGTCGATGAACCAGTAACGATCCCGTTTCCCCGCGGCGCGTCCGGTCCTGCTATGAGGATCGGATGCGCCGAACCTCGCTCCGCACCGTCGCCACCACCTTCATCGCCGCCGCGCTGCTCTTCTCGCAGCCCGTCAGCGCGCACTTCTATCTCCAGTCCCCGCCGTCCTGGAACTCGCAGGACATCCTGGGCAGCCCGCAGAAGCTCGGTCCGTGCGGCAGCGAACCCGGCGGCACGCCCACCGGCGTCGTCACCGCGTACCACCCGGGTGACACCGTCACCATCACGTTCCGCGAGACCATCTTCCACCCCGGTCACTACCGCGTCGCGCTGGCCGTGCACGACCGCAGCGAGTTCCCCGCGGAGCCCGTGGTCACCCCCGGCACCGGCACGCCCTGCGGCACCGCCGCGATCATGAACCCGCCGGTGTTCCCGGTGCTCGCCGACGGCGTGCTCCCGCACACGTCGCCGTTCTCGGGGATGCAGACCATCACCGTGACGATCCCGTCGAACGTGACCTGCGAGCACTGCACGCTGCAGATCCTCGAGTTCATGGCGCAGCACCCGCTGAACAACCCCGGCGGGTGCTTCTACCACCACTGCGCCGACATCTCCGTGAGCGTCGCCTCCGCCGACGCCGGCACCACGGTCACCGACGCGGGCACCGCGCCCGCCGACGTCTCGACGACGCCCACGGACACCGGCGCGACCGCCACCGACGCGGGCACCGTCCCCACGGACCTCGGAAATGTTACCGATACCGGTATTGCGGCGACGGACACCGGCGCCGTCGTCGACGTCGGCACGGCCCCGCGCGACACCGGTACGGCCACGTCCGGTGGCACCGCCTCGGGCTGCGGCTGCCGCACGGCTGGAACGGGCTCGACGTCGATGCACGGCGCCTGGCTCGCCCTCGGCCTCTGCGCGGCGCTGCGTCGTCGTCGTGCGCGCTGAGCAGGCCATGCGCGGCGCGACGGCGGCCTTGATGGCGGTGCTCGCGGCAGGGTGCGCGACGACGAACGTGGTCGTGGTGCCCTCGCGGCGGGTGACGCAGTACGCGGTGATCGCCGCGGGGACGCCGCTGCGCACGCGCGCCGAGGCCGACGCTCCGTCGGTGATGCTGCCGGTGGCGGCGCTGTTCCGGCGGGTGCGCGCGCGGGGCGCGTGGCTCGAGGTGGAGACGGCGGCGCGGGCCGAGCGTCAGTGCGTGCCGGTGATCGCGCCCCCCGAGGGCATGCGGCTCCGGTTCTTCGTGGCGTCCGACGCGGTGCGCCCGGTGACGGCGGACGATGCGTCGGCGCGCGGTCCCGACGGCGCGTGGCAGGTGCGCACCGGCGTGCTCGCCGACGGAAATTCGCTGGTGCACGCAGGCCTTCGCATCACACCGGGGACGATGCCGACGACCCGCGACGCGCACCCCGCGGTGCGTCCACAGCCCGTGCCTGCGAGCGGTGAGCGCCTCGCGCCGGGCACGACGATGACGCTCCCGGACGGCGCGCGGGCCGAAGTGCTTCCCGGCGCGGTGGTGCCGGTGCGCTCGCGGCGGGCGGCGGCCGAGGGCGCGCGGGTGACGGTGGAGCTGCCGTGCGCGCGCGTCGAGGCGGTGGTCCCGGCGAGCGCGGTGCTCCCGGTGCTCGACCTCGACGTCGAGGACCGCGACGCCCCGACGCCGGTGCAGACCGAGGTGGGCGCGGGCACGGCGCTGCGCTGGCCCGATGGATCGCCCGCGGGGCGCGCCTTGGGTCCCGCGTCGGTGCCCGGCGAGGGGCGCACCGTCGACGATGCGCGGTGCTGGCGCGTGGCGCTGCGCGTGGCCGGCGCGACGCCCGCGGTGGCGCCGTTGGAGACCGAGGTGTGCGCGGTACTCGGGCCCGAGGCGGCGCCGTAGCGAGGGGGGGGGACGGTTTCAACAAGTTGCCATTCCGGTGGGACCGGAATTCGGACGATGCAAAATGCTTGAGTTCAAGGATTTTTCACCAGCGGAATTCCGGTGTGACCGAAATGTTGAAATGTTGAAACCGTCCCCCC
>CAIMWA010000015.1 GCA_903845045.1 uncultured delta proteobacterium
CACGCGTACGGCGCGAGGCACTGCTCCCCCGGTGCCACCTCGGGGAGCGCCCCCGCCAGCATCGTCAGCATCCGCTTCGCCGCGCGCGGAACCTCCCCGACGGCCTCCTTGATGGCCTCGGTCACGGCCTCGCGGCGAAAGAGGTTCGACAGGTCCGGGTGCCGGCACGCCGGGTCGAGGTGCATGACCTCGGCGGCTCCGATGGCGATGCCCGCGCCACGGGCCACCCACGTCTGCACGGCGACGTCCGGCAGATGCACGTCCTTCACGCTGGTCGTGGACTTCACCTCCGTGAGGGTCCACGGCGCCGTCGGGCCCGGGCGCGAGAGCACGTCGATGGCCGCGAAGACGTTCTCGTGCTCGAACGCCGCCTCGTAGATCACCGTCGCGCCGGCAGCGAGGGCCGCGCGGGTCTGCGTGAGGCGCTCCCGCGGGCGGGTGTACGGCGCATCGACGAGCACGCCGCCGGGGAACCACGTGCGCGCGACCTCGCCGACGCGATGGCCCGTGTCGAAGACCCGCTGCGTTGCGGCGTCGGGCGTGAGCTCCGGAGCGTCGGGTTCGTGCACCTCCCACCAGAGCCGCCGATGGCACTGCAGGCCGCTCAGGTACCTCGACTTCGAGAGCCGTATCGCTCGCCCCACGACACCTTCATCGCGCCGCGCGGCCGCGCCGTCCAGGTCGTCGGAACCCTCCCGTGGACGTAGGTCGTCCGTCTGCTCGCCCCCGTCGGTGTTGTCCGTTCGCCGCCTTTCGCCCGGCCCATGAAATGGGCGGGCGACCTTCTGCAAGCCTCGCGTTGCGAGGCTCGGCACGCAGGAGGCTCGCGTCGGCGAGCCTTACCATGGGTCGCCCGCGGGTTCACCCCGCCGGGCGACGCGACGGCCGTCTCGGGACCTTCGCCCCTCGCCCGACTCACCCCGCTGCGGCCGAGGCTTCACCCTGTCGAAGGCCTTCGGGAGAAGCTGCGCAACCGGATGCGCGCGCAGCTCGACGGTGCGGCCCCGTATGCGCCCCACAAGGGCGTCGAAAGGGCGCAGCGGTCGCAAGCATCGGAGAGGGCCAGAAATGACGAAAGCCCTTCTTTCGAAGGGCTTTCTGGGTACCGGCGGTCGGAATTGAACCAACGACCTTGGGATTATGATGCCCCTGCGAAGGCGCCCAACCTCGCGATTTCACACATCCCTCAGCCGCGGAAGAGGCGCCGTGCAGCGGATTTGCAGCCGCCGCCCGCGATCGTCGTGGCGAAGGCGCGACGCGGGAGGGAGTGACGCGAAGACCCGGGGCGGTCGGATGTGAATGTTGCCACGTACGTCAGATGTGGCTACATTCGTCGTCGCCGTGATCGATGCCCTGCCGCGCGCGTTCACCCATCTTCTCGCGCGGCAGCGCGGTCTCTCCGACCGCCGCCTTCGCGCGCTCGTCGCCGAAGAAACGCTCGAGCGGCTTGGCCATGGGTTGTACCGAAAGGCCGACGCACCGCCCGCCGACCTCGACCGCGTCGAGATCGCGCTCCGCGCCCCCGACGCGACGCTCTGTCTCACCAGCGCGTTGTCGCAGCACGACCTCACCGACGTGATCCCGACCGTGATCGACGTGGCACTCCCGCGGTCGCAGCGTCCGCCGCGGGTGGCCGCGCCGGTGCGGTGGCACCGCTTCCACGAAGACACGTTCGGCGAGGGCCGCGAGACCCTGGAGGTCGACGACGGGCTCGCGATCGGCCTTTACGGCACCGAGCGCTGCATCGTCGACGCGTTCCGCCTTCGGCACCAGGAGGGCGAGGAGATGGCCGTCGAGGCGCTGCGACGCTGGCTGACGCGGCCGCGAGCGACGCCCGCGAAGCTCCTCGCGATGGCGCGACGGTTCCCGAAAGCAGAGCCCTCGCTGCTCCACGCGCTGCGGATTCTCACGTGAGGCGGCGAGTGACGGCGGCCGACGTCGCAGGCGCGAAGTACCTCGCACTGCAGCGCCTCGCGCGGACCGAGCGGCGCACCACAGCCGAGCTTCTCCAGCTATACGTGCTCGAAGGCTTCCTTCGCCGCCTCGGCCTCTCGGCGCACCGCGAACGGTTCGTGCTGAAAGGCGGCGTACTCATGGCAGCCTTCGAGCTGCGTCGCGCGACCCGCGACATCGACCTGCTGGCGCTCCGAACCGACAACGATCCCGCGGCGGTCGAACGGCGAGTGGTGGAGATCGCAACCATCGCCGTCGACGACGGCGTCGTGTTCGAAGTCGACACGGCGACGGTAGCTGCCATTCGCGACGACGACACGTACCCCGGTGCGCGCGTCGTGGTGGATGCGCGCCTCGCCACGGCGCGGATCAAGTTCAGCGTCGACATCAACGTCGGCGATCCTGTCGTTCCGCCGCCGACTCGGACTGCCGTGCCGACGCTACTGGGCAGCGACAGCATCGAGGTGCTCGCGTACCCGCGGGCGATGGTCGTGGCGGAGAAGCTGGTCACGGCGATCCAGCGGGGGCGGGCGAGCACGCGATGGCGGGACTTCGCGGATCTGTTCGTGCTGGTGCCCGGCGACCTCGTCGATGCGGA
>CAIMWA010000016.1 GCA_903845045.1 uncultured delta proteobacterium
CGGCACCGCCGCCGCCACGACACGCCCCGCGGGCGCCTGGGCGGTGTCGTCGGCCGCGCTCCAGCGACGGGCGCCACGGAGCCGATCGATCTCGGCGCGCAGCAACGCCGCGGCGCGCGAGCGCTTCTCGACCCGATCGCTCGCCTCGGCCGCGAGCGCGGCGTCTCCGCTGCGCGCGGCGAGTTCGACCCTGGGCGACCACAGCGCCACGTCGGCCTCGGCACGCTCGAGCTGATCGTGCAGGCCCTCGAGGCGATCGAGGAGCTCGCCGTCGGGGTCCACGGCCGCGTCCGGCGGCTCGAACGCCGCGCCGCAGAGCGGACACGTGAAGACCCGGCCGCCCCGCTCCGTGGCGAGCAGCGCGACGCCGAACACCGCGAGGTTCTTCACGCGCTCGCGCTCGACGAGCCGCGCCGCCTGCCCGCACGCGGGGCAGCGGTCCACCACGGTGGCCGGTCCCTCGACATCCTCGATGTCCCAGCCGACGGTGTCGGCGGGCTTCCACTGCGTCGCCATCGCCGTCGGGTCTACGACGGTTGCGGGCGGTCGTCGACCCACCCTCGCGCGGGTGGGTGTTCCATCCCGGCGCACAGGTGTGCGAGAACTCCCGCATGCCGTTCTCGAAGGATGTTCTCCGCATCGACGACCTGACCGCCGAAGCCGACCGCATCGCGAAGCGACTTCGCGACCTCGTAACCCTGACGCATCGCCGCAAGGGCCTCGTCGTGGGCATCTCCGGGGGCATCGACTCGGCGCTCTGCACCGCCCTCGCCGTGCGAGCCTTCGGTCCCGAGCGCGTGCACGGGATCTTCCTTCCGGAGCGCGTGTCGTCGAGCGAGTCGCTGACCTACGGCAAGCTCCTCGCGGACCGCTTCGGCGTCGCCACGACCACCGAGGACCTCGCGCCGGCCCTCGAGGCGCTGGGCTGCTACCAGCGCCAGGACGACGCGATCCGCATGGTGTTCCCCGAGTACGGCGAGGGCTGGAAGTCCAAGCTCGTGCTCCCGTCGATCCTCGAGAGCGACCGGCTGAACATCTCCCGCGTGACGGTGCAGCGCCCCGACGGCACGCAGGAGTCGCGCGCGCTCCCCTCCGCCGCGTACCTCACCCTCGTCGCGGCCACGAACTTCAAGCAGCGGCTGCGCACGACGCTCGAGTACTTCCACGCCGACCGGCTGAATTACGCGGTGTGCGGAACGCCGAACCGCCTCGAGTACGACCAGGGCTTCTTCGTGAAGGGCGGCGACGGCCTCGCCGACGTGAAGCCCATCGCGCACCTCTACAAGACCCAGGTCTACGCCATGGCCGAGGCCCTCGGCGTGCCCGAAGAGATCTGCGGCCGCGCCCCGACCACCGACACGTTCTCGCTCCCGCAGGGCCAGGACGAGTTCTATTACGCCCTCCCGTATCGCGACATGGACCTCTGCCTCTGGGCGCACAACCACGGCGTGCCGGCGTACGAGGTGGGCGAGGTGCTCGGGCTCACCGCCGAGCAGATCGAGCGCGTCTACAAGGACATCGTGGCGAAGCGCCGCGCGACGCTGCCGCTGCACCTGCAGGGCCTGCTCGTCGAGCCCGTGCCCGAGATCGTGAAGTAGCGGGGCGCGGCGTGCTCGCGCAGATCTGCAGCGTCGCGGAGCTGCTCGAGGCCTCCGCCGAGCGGGACCCTGCGAAGGTCGCGCTGCGCACCGGACGCGCGGCCGTGACCTACGGCGAGCTCGACGCGTGGGCCAACCGCATCGCCCGCGCCCTTCGCGCGAGCGGTGTGAAGCGCGGCGATCGGGTGATGATCTTCGGGGACAACGGCGCCGACGCCGCCGCCGCGATCTGGGGGGCGCTCAAGGCCGACGCGGCGTTCTTCGTCGTGAACGCGCAGGTCAAGGCCGACAAGCTCGCGTACATGCTCGACGACGCCGAGGCGTCCGCGGTCATCGCCGATGCGCTGCTGGCCCCGGCCCTCGTCGAGGCGCTGCGCACCGCCCGCACGCGCCCCGCGACCTTCGTGCACGGCGCTGCGACGCCGCGGGCCCTCGAGGCTGCCTCCCGCGCGGGCGTGGAGCGCGTCTCGTCCTTTTCCGAGGCCGTCGACGCGCAGCCCTCGAGCCCGCTGCCCCGGCGCACCGTCGACGTCGACCTCGCGGCGATCATCTACACCTCGGGAAGCACCGGCGAGCCCAAGGGCGCGATGCTCACGCACCGCAACGTCGCCTTCGCGTCGTGGAGCGTCACCACGCTGCTGCGCAACACCGCCGACGACGTGATCCTCGGAGTGGTGCCGCTGGCGTTCAACTACGGCCTCTACCAGTGGCTCATGACGGTGCGCCTCGGGGCGACGCTGGTGCTCGAGCGCTCCTTCGCGTTCCCCATCGCGATCCTGCAGCGCTGCGCGGAGACGGGCGTCACGGGGTTCCCGGGCGTGCCCACGATGTTCGCGCTGCTCGGCGAGCTCAAGGACGTGCCCGTCGCCCCGCTCACGAGCGTGCGCTACGTCACGAGCACGGCCGCGGCGCTGCAGCCGAAGCACTTCGACGCGATCCGCCGATGGTTCCCCAACGCGGCGATCTACTCGATGTACGGCTTGACGGAGTGCAAGCGCGTGTCGTGGCTGCCCCCGGAGGACCTCGAGCGCAAGGCCGGCAGCGTGGGCATCCCGATCCCCGGCACCGAGTTCTGGGTCGTCGACGCCGACGGCGCCCGCCACGACCGCGACGCCGAGGGCGAGCTCGTCGTGCGCGGCTCGCACATCATGGCGGGCTACTGGCGCAAGCCCGAGATCACCGCGCGGTTCCTCCGGGCTGGATCGATGCCCGGCGAGGTGTTGTTCTACACCGGCGACTGCTGCCGCCTCGACGCCGACGGCTACCTGACCTTCGTCGCCCGCATGGACGAGGTCATCAAGACCCGCGGCGAGAAGGTCGCCCCGCGCGAGGTCGAGGCGGCCCTCGAGCGCATCGACGGGGTGCGCGAGTGCGCGGTCATCGGCGTGCCCGACGACCTGCTCGGCCACGCGGTGAAGGCCTTCGTCGTCCTCGCCGATGAATACAAGGGACGGTATTCGGAGCGCGAGCTGCAGCTCCGGCTCGGCCAGATGCTCGAGGCGTACATGGTGCCGAAGCACGTCGAATTCCGCGACGCCCTGCCGAAGACCGCCATGGGCAAGATCACCAAGAAGGGCCTCGCGTAGAGAGGCCGTGACCCCCGTGCGAGGCTTTGTTACAAGCTTCGCACCCCACGGAGGAGCAGAGACGATGGCGGCCGATGAACTGCTGGCGAAGGTGCGTGCGTACATCCTGTCGAATTTCCCCGTCGCCGATGCGGCCACGGTGACGGACGACGCGTCGCTCCTGGAGCTCGGGGTGGTCGACTCCACCGGGCTCCTCGACGTGTTCGAGTGGCTGCGCGACGAGTTCGGCATCGAGGTGCTCGACGCCGAGATGGTCCCCGACAACTTCGATGGCGTGGCGCGCATCGCCGCGTACATCGGCCGCAAGCTCGCCCCGGCCTGACCCCATGGCCGGCGGCGGCGCATTCTTTCCGAGCGGGTCGCGCCGGCTCTACGGGTACGTGCACGCGCCCGCGGCGGTGCCGGCGGCGTACGGCCCCGCGGCGGTGGTCTTCGTCCACCCGTTCATGGAGGAGCGGCAGGACGCGCACCCGTTCCTGCGCTCGCTCGCCGAAGCCGTGGCCGCGAAGGGTCTGTGGGCGCTGCGCTTCGACCTTCATGGTTGCGGCGACAGCGAGGGCGAGTGGCACGAGGCGACGGTGGCCACCTGGCGCGACGACGTGGGAGCCGCCGTGGCCCACGCCCGCGCGGCGTGCGGCGTCGATCGCGTGGTGCTCTGCGGTCTGCGCTTCGGCGCGCTGCTCGCGGCGACCTCCGAGCCCGCGCGGGAGTGTCCGCTGGCCCTGGTGCAGCCCACGACGAAGGGCGCGACCTACGCCATGGACATGCTCCGCGCGTACCTCGCGGCGGAGATGGTGCTCACCAAGCGTGCGGGCGTCAGCCGCGACGTGCTCGTCGAGCGCCTGCGCGCCGGCGAGACGGTGAACGTCTTCGGCTACCAGCTCACGGCGGCGCAGTTCGACGGGCTTCGCGAGGCGGACCTCGCGACGGCGCTGCAGGGACGCGCGCTGCCGACACTTCTGGTCGACGTCGTGAAGACCGAGACGGCCCGCGCGAGCAACGAGCTCGCGGCCATCGCTGCGGCCGTCGGCGCCACGCTGGCGCGCGCCGTGGAGCCGCAGCCCTTGCACGCGGAGGGCAAGGTGCACCTCACGCGCGCGCCGCAGGTCGAGGCCGCCGTCGGCTCGTGGCTCGACGCGCTCCGCCCGCCCACGTAATTGGACCGCTCGCCCGCCGGGGCGTTGTCGATCCTCGGGGCAGACGTGGTATTCCGCGCGCACCTGGAGGCGTACGAAGGTGAGCGTTTCATTCACGAAGGCGATCGTCGTAGGGGCTTCGTCGGGCATCGGCGAGGCCATGGCGAAGCAGCTCGCGGCGACCGGCGCCACGGTGGCGGTGCTCGGACGGCGAGGCGACGAGCTCGCGCGGGTCTGCGCCGGCAACGACAAGCTCAAGCCGTACGTGCACGACGTCGAGGCGACCGACGAGGTGCCGGCGCTCTTCGACAAGATCGTCGCGGACCTCGGCGGCCTCGACGTGCTCGTGTACGCCGCCGGCGTGATGCCGAAGATCGCCGAGGGCGAGTACGACTTCGAGAAGGACCGGCTGATGATGGCCGTCAACGTCGTCGGCGCCATGGCGTGGATGAACCCCGCGGCCGCCCGCTTCGAGGCCGCGCGCGGCGGTACCATCGTGGGCATCTCGAGCATCGCCGGCGAGCGCGGGCGGCGCGCGAACCCTGCGTACACGACGTCCAAGGCGGCGCTCTCGGCGTACCTCGAGGCGCTCCGCAACCGGTGCTCCCGCTACGGCGTGAACGTGGTGACGGTGAAGCCCGGCTTCGTCGACACGGCGATGACCAAGGGGATGAAGGGCCTGCTCTGGCTGATCCCCGCCGACGAGGCCGCGCGGCAGGCGCTGGCCCTCGCGCGACGGGGGAGCGGGGCGTCGGCCTTCGTGCCGGCGCGTTGGGCGTTGGTGGCGTGGGTGGTGCGCACCATCCCGTCGTGGCTCTTCCGACGGACGAACGTCTGATGCGCCGCGCGGCAAGCTCCACGCTGCGCGCGCGGGCTCCGTGGCAGGTGCTCGACAGCTTCGGCCGCGCGGTCAACGCGTCGTGCCGCTACGCCGCGCCGCGCACCGTCGACGAGCTCGCGGCCACCGTCGCGCGCGCCCACGACGAGGGCATCCGCGTGGCGTTCCGCGGCGCGGGGCGCAGCTACGGCGATGCGTCGCTCAACGCCGGCGGGCTCATCCTCGACCTCCAGGGTCTCCGCAAGGTGCACTCCTGGGACCCCGCCGCGGGCGTCTTCGAGTGCGAGCCCGGCGTCACCATCGAGGGCCTGTGGCGCCGCACCATCGAGGACGGCTACTGGCCTCACGTCGTGCCGGGAACGATGCGCCCCACGCTCGGCGGGTGCCTCGCGATGAACGTGCACGGCAAGAACAACTACCGCGCGGGACCGTTCGGCGAGCACGTGCAGGAGATCGACCTGCTGACCCCGCGCGGCGAGGTGCTGACCTGCTCGCCCGCGCAGAACGCCGACGTGTTCCACGGCGCCATCGGCGGCCTCGGCATGCTCGGCGCGATCACCCGGGTGAAGCTGAAGATGAAGAAGGTCGAGTGCGGAAACCTCCGCGTCGACGCGCGCGTGGGCCGCAACCTCGACGAGATGTTCGAGCGCTTCGAGGAGCTGATCCCGCACTCCGACTACTGCGTCGGCTGGGTCGACTGCTTCGCGCAGGGCAGCGGCCTCGGACGCGGCCAGATCCACGCCGCGAACTACCTCCACGGCGACGAGGACCCGGATCCCGAGGGCTCGCTCCACGTCGAGCGCCAGGGCCTGCCGCCGCGCATCCTGGGCTTCCCGCGGAGCCGCATCTGGCAGGTGATGCAGTTCTTCGTGAACGACCTCGGCGTGTCCATGGTCAACCTCGCGAAATACTGGGCCTCGTATTTCGGAGACGGCGACAGCTACGTGCAGTCGCACGTGGCCTTCGCGTTCCTGCTCGACTACGTGCCCGACTGGCGCCTCGCTTACGGCCCCGGCGGCTTCGTGCAGTACCAGGTGTTCATCCCCAAGGAGACCGCCAAGGCCACGCTGCGCGAGATCCTCGCGCTCGGGCACCGCAACGGCTTTCCGTCGTACCTCGGCGTGCTGAAGCGCCACCGCCCCGACGCCTTCGTGCTCTCGCACGCCGTCGACGGCTGGAGCCTCGCCATGGACTACAAGGTCACCGACGGCACCCGCGCCGCGCTCTGGAAGCACTTCGCCGAGCTCACGCAGGTCGTGCTCGGCGCCGGCGGCCGCTTCTACTTCGCCAAGGACGCCGTGCTCACCGCCGAGGACGCGCTGCGTGCGTACGGCACCGAGCGCTTCGAGCGCTTCGCCGCCCTCAAGCGCCGCCTCGACCCCGATTTCGCGCTGCGCAGCGACCTCGCCGACCGGGTGCTCGGCCCCGCCTTCGCCCGCTGACGGAGCCCGCCATGGAGACCGCGGTCCGCTTCGAGAACGACGTGCACGACACCCTCGAGGGCGTGCTTCACACCCCCGACGACGGCGTGCGTCGCCGCAACGTCGGCGTCGTGTGGCTCTCGGCGGGCCAGAAGGTCCGCCAGGGCGCGTGGCGCATGAACGTGGTCATCGCGCGCCGCCTGGCCGCGCGCGGCGTGCCGACGATCCGCTTCGACTACCGCGGCCTCGGCGACTCCGGCGGACGCTCGCACCACGGCGACATGGTCATGGACCTCTACGGGTTCATCCAGAGCGGCGGGTTCAAGGGCGACGCGCTCGCGGCGGCGCGTTTTCTCCGCGAGGAGACCGGCGTGCGGCGGCTCGTCTTCGGCGGCCTCTGCGGCGGCGCCATCACCGGCCTCTTCGCCGGCGCCGAGCTCGACGACGTCGCGGGACACGTCGCGGTGGACCTCCCGGTCACCATCTCGTCGGCGGCGCGGCAGCGCTTCCTCGAGTCGAACGCGGCGGACCTGCTTCGCGCGCGCCCCGGCGAGACCGACACCGTCGTCGCGCTCTACCTGAAGAAGCTCACCGACGTCGCCGCGTGGCGCCGCCTGCTCGCGGGCGAGAGCGACTACGCTCTGCTCCGCGAGGCCGGACGGCAGAAGCTCCGCGGCCTCGTCGACCGCGCCCTCCCGCGGCTCCCGACGGTGGCCCGGGACGCCGCCGAGCGCGCGCTTCGCGGGGTGCTCCCGCCCGTCGAGCCCGAAGCGCCCGCGGGGCCCGTCGACGCCGCCGTCGCTGCGCAGATGCAGGTGACCGGCGAGGTGCGCAACGAGCTCGTCGAGAAGGTCTTCGCCGAGGTGCTTCGCCGCAAGCAGCGGGTCGCGTTCCTCAACAGCTCCTCGTACCACCCGACGTTCATGGGCTACTTCGGCAACGGCGCGGCGCTGGGTGACGCGACGCGCTGGAGCGATCGCGGCGTGACGCTCGCCGTCGCCCCCGACACGAACCACATCTTCTCCCTCGAGAACGCCCAGCGCGCGCTCTTCGACACCGTCGACGCCGTCGTCGACGCCGCGGGCTGAAGCGCGCCGCGCCTCGCCGGTCAGACCTTCGGCGCCGCCGCCCGGCGCAGCCAGTGGGCCATGGGCTCGGCGCCCGTCGCCACGAACACCGGCACGCCGCAGCTCCCGAGCCACGCGCGGTGCCGGGCGAGCCGCGCCTGCTCCTCGGCGAGAAAGACCTCCTCGACCGCCGCGCGAGCCGCCGCCACGTCGCCACGCAAACCCGCGGGCGCCGCTCCGACGAAGCGCGCGCCGGCCAGCGCCACGACGCTCACGCGGTGCCTCGCCTTGCGCAGCGCGCCCACCGCGAGGCGCAGCGGATCGCTCACGGCGACGGCGTCGAGGTCCGTGAGCACCATCACCGTGCGGGGCTCCCGGGCGCCCTGCACCGCCGCGCGGAGGCCGTGCGCGAGCCCCAGGCTCTTCGCCGCGCCGCTCGGGTCGTGACGAATCGGGAGCGGGATGCATCGGGATCGGCAGAACGCCCGCAGCGTACGGGCCACGCCGTCGGCCGCGCGCACCGGCAGGCGCATCGCGGCGTCGCCCTCGGTGGCCCGCTCGATCCAACGCAGCAGCGTCGCGCGCGCCTCGTAGCCCGTCGCGCCGCGCAGCGCGTCGAGGCCCTCCTGCTCGCGGAAATACCGCGCAACGGCCTCGACGAGCCCCTCCTCGTCCACGTCGGTGAGGTCGTCGTCGACGACGCCGCGCAGCTCCCCCGCGGTTGCGACCACGGCGCGCAGGTGCCGGTTGCCGTCGGCGGCGTCGACGCGGGCCACGACCCGGCGATCGAAGGCCACCAGACCGAGCCGGTCGCCGCTCGCCGCGCTCGCCCGGGCCGCCTGCGCGACGAGCTCGACGACGTGATCGAGGCGCGCCCGGCCGCGGTCGTCACCGCGCATCGTCGCCGACGCGTCGACGACGAGCACCCGCGTCGCCTGCGACTCGTCCTCGGTCTCGCGCACGAGGAGCCGCCCACGGCGCGCGCTCGGCGCCCAGGCGATGCGCTTGAACGGATCCCCCGGACGGAGCTCCCGCAGTTCTCGCAGCTCCGGGCCCTCGCCGAGGCGTCGCTGGCTGCGGCCCGCGCGCCCCGCCGGCACCGCGGCGCGGGTCAGCGATCCCGCCGGACGCTGCGCCCAGCCCCGCGGCGCGACCTCGAGCACCAGCGGGTTCGGAAAGTACAGCGGCACCCACGCGAGCCCCGCGGGACCTCCGAGGGTCAGCCACGCTCCGTGAAGCACGTGCCGCCCCGCGTGCGCCGGGCGCACCACCACGTCGAAGCTCACCGCCGCCCGCGGAGGCACCTCGATGCGCGCGCCGGCGTCCCGCGCGTAGCGAACGCCCGCCGAGAGCGCGAGGCGCGGCGTCGAGAACGTGAGCGCCGTGGACGTCGGGTTTCGCAGCACGACACGCACCGAGACCGGGTCGTCGGGGCGTCGCACGCCGTCCTCGTTCGCGAGCACCCACCAGGAGAATTCGAGGCGCTCGCGGCGCATGCGTCGGGGCAGCGGCGCGGCGGCGACCCACGCCAGCGACAGGCCGCCGAGGGCGAGGCTCCCGGCCAAGGCCATCGGCGCGAAGCCCCCCACGAGGCCGCCCAGCGCCAGCGCCGACGCGCCCGCGAGCACCAACCGCCCGCTGTGGCTGAGCGCCGGCATTCGGTCAGCGGCCGCTCACCGCCCGGCCATGGAGACCGCCGCCGTCGCGCGCGTCGAGACGCCGGTACGGGACCCGCGCCAGCGCCTCCTCGACGAGCGCCGCCGGCGTGAGCCCCTCGCTCTCGGCCTCGGCCCCCAGCAGGATCCGGTGCGCCATCACGGCCTGCGCGACGCGCTTCACGTCGTCCGGAAGCGTGAACCCCCGGCCGTCGATGAGCGCCACGGCGCGGGCCGCGAGCACCAGCGCGAGCGACGCGCGCGGCGACGCCCCGAGGGCGATCTTCGGGTGCGTCCGCGTGTACTGCGCGAGGGCGACGGCGTACGCGTAGACCTCGTCCTCGACGTGCACCGCGTCGGCCACGGACTGCAGCCAGAGCACGTTGTCGAGGGTGAGCACGGGCTGCGGCACCGGCGGCTTCGCCGAGTACGCGCGCAGCACGCGCACCTCGTCCTCGGCGGTCGGATACGGCACGACCACGCGAAGAAGAAAGCGGTCGACCTGCGCCTCGGGGAGGGGATAGGTGCCCTCCTGCTCGAGCGGGTTCTGCGTCGCGAGGACGAAGAACGGCTCCGCGAGGGGGTGCGTCTCGCCGTCGATGGTGACCTGCCGCTCCTGCATCGCCTCGAGGAGCGCGCTCTGCGTCTTCGCCGGCGCGCGGTTGATCTCGTCGCCGAGCACCACATGCGCGAAGATGGGACCGCGGCGCAGCGAGAAGGTGCCGTCGCGGGGCGAGAGCACGTAGGTGCCGGTGATGTCGCTCGGCAGCAGGTCCGGCGTGAACTGGATGCGCTTGAAGGCCCCGCCGATGGCCGCAGCGGTGGCCTTGATGAGGGTCGTCTTCGCCACGCCGGGGACGCCCTCGAGGAGGCAGTGCCCGCGCGCGAGCAGCGCCACGAGGATGCGCTCGGGGATCTCGGGGTGGCCGACGTACGCGCGCCCCACCTCGTCGAGCAGCGCACGCGCGAGCGCCTGCGCCTGGGAGATCACCTCGGGTCGGAGCGAAGGGGCCGCAGCGTCGTTCATCGCGCGCTCGCAGGATGGCACATCTCGCCCGCTCAGGACGGTCCCTCGACGCTCCGCAGCACGCCCGCGACGCGCCGCCACACCGCCACGAACTGCCGCGGACCGACGCTGCGCCGCTCGCCGTCCTCGACGGCCTGCGCCACCGCGTCGAGCTCGGTGAGCACCGCGCGCACGTCGTCGCGCTGCGTCGGTCCCAGGCGGCCGGCCAGCTTGTCGAGGACCGTCCGCACGTCCGTGGGCGGACGCAGTCCCACGGCGCGGAGCAACGCCGTCTCGAGGAGGCTGCGCGCCACCAACGCCGGGAGCAGAAGGTTCGCCTTGGGCGCCGAGAAGATCGCCACGCGCTCGGTCACCCCGGCCGGCGCGCCCGCGGGCCCGCGCGGGCCGTAGCGCTCGCTCGGACGGCGTCCCCACGTCAGAGCTCCCACGGCGCACGCCACCGCCAGGGCCGCCAACGCCGCCAGCGGACGCAGCAGCGCAGCCCCGCCGAGCGCCTCGGAGAGCGAGCGAAAGGCCCCGTTCAGGGTGTTCACGGCCTCGCGCCGGCGCGTGCGAGCGCGCGTTCGCCCGCGCCACTGGCCGACGACGCGCACGTCGCCGGACACGATGGTCACGCGCCCGCCGGGCCGGCCCGCGAGGAACACCAGGAGGTTCTGCGCGAAACGGCGGTTCCCCGGGAACCGCATCATGGTGTTGATGAGCACGCTCGGATCGCCCGCGACGACGAGCTTTCCCGCGCGGATCTGCCCGACGAGGAGCATGCCCTGGCCGCTTCCGGCGTAGTCGAAGACCGGGCGCAGCCGCGGGTGCGAGAGGGCCATCGGGAGGTTCGTCACCAGCGCGTCGACGCCTTCAGTGAGCGGATGCGCCAGCCTCGGTCGCGCGACGAGGAGCTCGGGGAGCGACGGAGCGCGCGCGATGCCGTCGCGCACGGGCTCGGCGCGAAACTGGAACCAGCGCCAGAATTCCTCGGAGGCCCCGAAATCGTCGAACCAGGCGACGCGACCGCCATCGTCGAGGAACCCCGAAACGTCGGCGAGGCCGAGGCTCGAGCGCGGGTACAGCACGAGCAGGGCGCCGCCGCGGGGCATCGTCGACCAGTCGAGGGTGCGCTCCGGACGCAGCTCGACGTTCGACTCCGATGCGACGCGAAGAAGCTCCGACGTGCCGTTCCACCCTCGGTTGCCCGGGTCGTAGTCCGGGATCGCCCACGCCGTCCGGGCTGCGGTGAGCAAGGCACCGACGCACGCGACGCGAAGCACCCGGAGCACCCCGCCCGGCGCCGCGCCGCTTCGGCCAGCTCTCTTGATCCCTGACACTTGGTTGCTATAGTGCCTTACAGATCGCTCCGGGTCGCCGGTTTCGGGCCCGGCGTCCAGCGGTCGCGCGGGTTCGCGCGGCAGGGAGGTATCCGCGATGTTGCCTCCATTCATCATCGAAGAGATCCGGCGGCGGGAGCACCAGCAGCGGCAGCGCTACGAGCAGCCGCAGCTCGACCTGCCGATCCCCGAGAGCTTCCCGGAGCGCGCGCCGCAGCGCCGCGACGACGACGACCGCGGCGTCGTCATCATCGACCTCTAGCGCACGCCGAAGCGCGCGAAGTCAGCCCAGCGCGCCGAGAGCTCCTGCGCGCTCCATGGCGTTCGCGGGTCGTCGGCGACGGCGCCGGCGCTCTCCTGCACGCGGTAGCGGGACACCTTCGTGCCCGCGACGGAGAGCACCTCGCCGGTGAGCTCGCCGCTCGCGTCGCTCGCGAGGAACACCACCGCCGGCGCCACGAACTGCGGACCGTAGGCGTCGTCGCCGAGCCCCCCGTCGGCGAACATCGGCAGGTGCGCCGTGGTCCGAGTGCGCGCCACCGGCGCGATGGCGTTCACGCGGATGCCGTGCTTGCGCAGCTCGATGGCCATGACCCGCGTCAGCGCGTGCACCGCCGCCCCCGCGGCGGCCCCGGCAGCCTGGCCGAGCACGCCGAAGAGCCCCGCCGTCGAGGTCATCGACACGATGCGCCCGCCGCGCTTCTGCGCCAGCATCTCCCGCGCGACGGCCTGCGACATCACGAAGGTTCCCCTCGCCGACACGGCCATCGCCGCGTCGAGGTCCTCCACCGTCGTGCGCAGGAACGTGCGATCGCGCAGCACGCCCGCCGCGTTCACGAGCACGTCGACGCCGCCGAAGCGCTTCACCGCACGCGCGACGATGGCCTTCGCGCCGGCCTCCGTGGCGACGCTCTCGACCACCGCGTCGGCGTCGGCGCCCGCGGCGCGCAGCGACTCCGCAGCGGCCTCGGCCACGGAGCCGTCGCCGCCGCCGCCATCGACCTCGACGCCGGTGTCGACGACGACGACGCGCGCCCCTTCGGCCGCCAGCGCCCGCGCTGCGGCGAGGCCGAGGCCGCGTCCGCCGCCGGTCACCACTGCGACCTGCCCGGCGAGCCGCGTCATCGCCGGTACCGCACGGACTGCGTGCCCACGTTGCCCGCCTCGTCGAAGGCGCGCGCCGTCAGCACGTGCTCGCCCGCGCGCAGGCCCGCCGCCGGAAGCGCCCCCGCGAAGGCCTCGCGCGGCTCGTCGAGCACCCCGTCGTCGGCGCGCAGCGGGCGCCACTCCCCGCCGTCCACCGACGCTTCGACGCGGAGAAGCGCGCTGGCTCCGTCGTCGGCGGTGCCTCGCACGCGGTCGCCGTCGACGCGCACGGTCACCGTCGGCGCCGTGTTGTCGACGAGCACGGGCTCGCTCACGCGCACGTCGCGGGTCACCTCGCCGTCGGGGTTCGACGCCTCGTCCGACGCCTCGACCTCGACGCGGTACCAGCCCTCGGCCAGGCCCTCCGTCGCCCAGTCGAAGGACGGCGTCGCGAGCCACTCCTGGTTGCGCAGCAGCCCGCGCCACGTGGCGTCGCCGTCACCGCGGAAATACAGTCGGTAGCGCAGCGTGTCGTTGTCGGGGTTCTCGACCTTCCACGCGAGCTTGAGCGCCGTGCTGCGAGCGTCGCCGGCCTTGGTCTCGGGCGCGGCGGCCGTGAGCTCCGTGAGCACCGCACGCTGGTTCTCGGGCAGGTAGAACGCCGTCACCGCGCGCAGCACCGCGTCTCCGGTGGTCGGGAACCGAGCGCGCACCTGAGCATAGCGGCCCCGCGGCGAGCGCACGCCGGCGTCGGCGTCGAGGGGCTCCCACGCGCTCCAGGTGGCGTCGGGAAGGTCGCCGTTGCCGGTACGGCTCTCCCACGCGAAGCCGCCCGCGCCACGAAAGCGCACGGTCCCCCAGCGCGCCGGAGCACCCGCGTCGAGCACGCGGCTGTGCCACGTCGCGGCCTGCGGGGCGCCGTCGAGCCCCCGGTAGAACGCACCGCCGTCGGACGTCGCGAAGTACCGCGCGCCCCCGACCATCGCGAGCGCGGTGACGGCCTGCTCGTCGACGTCGAAGGCCACGCGCGTGGTGCGATCGGTGCCCACGGCGACCACGCGGCCGCCCGCGCCGAGGCCCACGAAGGCCTCGCGGCGGCGGTCGTCCCACTGCACCGCGGTGAGGTGCGTGTCGGCGTTGGCGTAGAGGCGCTCGGTGACCCCCGACGGCTGGATGCGCCACAGCGCTCCATGCCCCGGCCGGGGGCGCGCCGCCGTCGATCCTCCCGGCGCCGGCGCCCGGGACTGCGCCACGGTGCGACGCGCGGCCTCGGGCTGCTCCGGGAACTCGTTGGCCACCGCGACGATGCCGTCGCCCGCCACGGCGATGCCCTTCACCTCGTCGCCGGTGAGCCGCGCGAGCACCCGCGGACGCCCGCTGCGAGGCACCCCGAGCACGAGCGCATGCCCTCCCCCGGTGCCCACCAGCGCCTCGCCGTCGGGGCGCAGCGCAAGCGCGTAGAGGTGCGGCTCCTCGCTGTCGAAGAGCACCGTCGCCGCGTCGGCGGGAGCCCGCGCCGGGTCCACCGCGAAGAGCTTGCCGTCGGGTCCAGTGGCGCAGAGCAGCGCGTGCCGCGCCGGGTCCCACTGCACCGCCCACACGTGCTGCGCGCCCGGGAGCTCCGCGACGAGCACCGGGGCCTGGAGCTGACCGCCGCGGGGCGGCACGAGGCGGTAGACGCGCCCGTCGGGCATCGTGCCGGCGTACACGGCCCCGTCGGCGCCGCGCGCGAGCGACGTCACCACCACGGCGCCGGTCTCGGACCAGCGCTCGGCGCGTCCGTCGGCGATGCGGTACACGCGCCCGTCGGTGCCCGTCGCCGCGAGCACCGCGCCGGCGCCGTCGTCGAGCAGCGCCCACACGCTCCCGACGACGTCCGGCGGTGCGACGCGCGCGAAGTCCTCGCCGCGCACGACGGTGCCGTCGCTCGTGACGGCCACGCGGTCGAGCACGCCCGCACCGAGCTCCGCCGCGTTGTCGAGCGTCGACGCCCGCGTCGTCACGCCGCTCCCGGGCGCCGCGACGGCGAGCACCGCGCCCGCCGCGAGACCCGCCAGCGCCAGCCCCGGCCATCGCCCCAGCCTCGTCACCACCGCACCTCGCGTACGCGCAGCCGCACCCGGTCGCGCCCCAGCACCACCCGCCCCACCGGCGCCACCGTGCGCCGGAAGCTCTGCATCGGATCCCCGCCGTCGCTGCTCGACCCCGGTCGCAGCGCCTCGAGCGCCGACCCTGGCAGGTTCGGCAGCACCCGCCCGCGCAGCGTCACGCCCTGCCCCGGCATGCGGACGCTCAGCACCAGCGCGTCGTCGGGGTACCGGGTCGCCACGTTGCGAATGAGGTCGTCGAGGGTCTCGGGCTCGGGAAGGTCGGGCACCACCTCGGAGCCGCCGGCCACCTCGACGTCGAGGTCGCGCCCCGCGAGCTCCCGCGGCACCGCCAGCGTCACCGTGCGCAGCTCCGGCGCCGCGCCGTAGCGCGAGAGCGACACGCGAAGGTCCACGGTGCCGCCGGGCTCGGCCTCGGCGGCCGCCGCCGACACGGCGCGTACGTACGAGAAGTCGCGCTGCCATCGCATCGCCACGTCGACCTCGACGCGCTCGACGACGGCGAGGCCGAAGGCGTTGTCGACGACGCGGCTCATGAGGTCCACGCCCGACGGCGCCGCGACGCCGCGAAGGCCCTCGGAGCCCGCTCCGTGCTCCTCGAATTCCACGGGAGCGCGGCCGCGCAGGAAGACCCGCGAATGAACGGTCCACGCCGCGTCGCCGCTGTCGCCCGCGGTCTCCTCGAGAGCCGACTCGACGACGCTCGCCGCCAGCCGCGCGGTCATCGGACGCTGCCCCGCGAGGGTGACGTTCCACTCCGGGTGCGGCGCGCCCTCGACGCCGGTCACGCGCACGCGCATGGGCACCGACGGCGCCACCGCGCGCTCGTCGAACACCACCCCCGTCGGCCGGTCTCCCACGAGCGCTCCGAGGGGCCGCACGGGCTCGGCGATCTTGAACGAGCGACGCTCGCTCGCGAGGATCCACAGCACCCGGGACACCGCCGCGGGGAACGCCGTCTCGCCGAGGCCGAGCATGGGGTGCCCGAAGGCCAGGATGCCCTCCGGCGTCGCCAGCGTGACCGTGCCCGTCACCGCCGCGCTCACGTCGCCGCGGATCATCTGCACCGACACGGATCCGCCGTTCTCGAAGCGCGTCGGCGCATCGCTCGGAGGCTGCGCGGCGCCACCGCCACCGGCGCCCTGCAACGGCACGATGCCGAACGGGGCCAGCGACGACGCCAGGTGCTCCAAGGCCCGACCTCCGAGACCGCTGACCGCCATCGGGGCGAGCGCCGGCACCAGAGACCCGTACGCCGTCGCCACGGGCCCGCGCAGGGCCTCGGCGCCCCGCGAGAGGGACTCCCAGCGGGCGTGCCGCGGCGCAGCGATCTCGAGGGGGATGCCGCTGCCCGGCAGGAGCCCCGGCGGCGTGCGACGAACGCGACGAAGGTCGGCCAGCATCGACGTGATGGGGGTGACGCCGGCGATGGGGTCGCGGCCGTACTCCCAGCCGAGGGCGTACGCGCCGACGAGGCGCCCCTCGATGAAGATCGGCGATCCCGACATGCCGCCGACGGTGCCGGCGTGGTCGAGCGTCGGGTGGTTCGGGCGCACGAGGATGAGGTCCTGGTTCGGACGGAACCGGTGCACCACGTCGATGACCTCGACGTCGAAGCGCTCCGGCCGCATGCCGCGGAACACCGTGAGCCCGTAGCCACGCATGCCCGGGCGGAGCTCGTCGGGCGACGCGATCTCGACGCCGGCCACCGTCGCGCGCGGCACCTGCGCGAGCAACGCTCCGCCCGCGGCCGTCACGCTCGCCACCGCCGCCGTCAACGCGAGAGCCGGACGCACCGCGCGATCTATGGCCCGATGCCGTAGCCGATGTCGAGCCCGGCGAAGGCCCCGAAGCCGCTCGCGTCGCCGGTGACGTGGTCGCACGGCGAGCCCTCGACGATGGTGCTGTCGTTCGGCGTGCAGCGCGCGTAGGCGCCGTTCTCCGTGGTCGCCCGAAGCTGTGCGCGGTTCACGAACCACCGCAGGCCGAGCGTCGCGCGAAGCGTGAAGTGATCGCCGATGCGCCACTCGTGGCTCGTGCCCACGTCGAGCGAGACCACGGCGACGTGCGCGGCCTTCGTCGGCGCGATGCCCGCGCAGTTCGCCGTGCAGGCCAGCGTGAGGCCCGTGAGGTTCAGCCCCGGTCCCACGAAGAGCCCCGGTGCGTAGATCGACGGCGCCGCCAGCGGGAGCCGCGCGTGCACGTGCAGCGCGAAGCCCGCCCCCCACGCGCTCGGACCGCCGCCCATCAGCTCGGCGCCGAACCATCGCTGCGGGAAGTAGCGCACCGAGCCCCATACGATGCCCGTCGGCGAGCCTCCGCCCACGCCGACGGCGAGGGTGAAAGGGCGACGGTCCCACACCGAACGGGGCGCCGAGGCGTCCTGCGCGGCCCAGTCGACCCAGCGCCCGCCCGGTCCCGGCCGCGCCACCCAATGCCCAAAGGACTGATCACGCGGAGGCGCCGTCGTTCGCACCGCCGCGGTCACGACGTCGGGCGCCGTCGGCGCCAGCGCGATCTCCACCTGGAGCCGCTCGCCCTCGTACACCGCACCCTCGCGCCGCTGCCGGTCGCCGCCGCGCCCCAGCACGTCGACGGTGTGCGGACCGGGATCGACGACGAGCTCCTGCCCCAGCAACGCCACGTCGCGGCCGCGCCCGTCGAGGGTGAACTCCCGAGGCATGTCTCCACGCACCGACACCGTGAGCCGCGAGAGCCGGCGTTGCATCTGCGCGGTCTCCTGCGCTGCCGCGGGGCGCCGCGCGGCGTCGGTCTCCGTCGCCGGGTCCGCCGTGAACTGTCGGAACTGCTCGATCGCCTCGACGAAGCGCCCGACGCTCCTGCAAGCCAGCGCGAGGTTGAAGCGCACGAGCGGCGCCGGACGGATCGCGAGCACGCGCGCGAAGCGGTCTCGGGCCGACTCCCAACGCCCCGCCTCGGCAGACTCGACGCCCTCGCGAAAGAGCCTTCGCGCGAGGTCCAGAGCCTCGGGCGTCGCCGTGGTCGCCGCCGGGGACGGAGCCTCTTGCGCACCGGCACGACCGGCGGCGCCGAGCACCGCGAGAGCCACTGTGAACCGCACCACGGCGCCGCGCATGGTGCGCACGCTACACCCGCGGCCGCGTCCCGGGGATGGGTGTAGCGTCTCGGCACCCTAGGAGCCCGCACGCCGCATGTCGACGCCCCGCACCGCGAAGGTCCTCACGCTGAACCTCTGGAACCGGAGCGATCCATGGGAGGAGCGCCTCGCCGTGATCCGCGCCGGCCTCGAACGGATGCAGCCCGACGTCGTATGCCTCCAGGAGGTGCTCGCGCTGCCGGACTTCGATCAGGCCGCCGCCATCGCCGACGGTCTCGGCTACGCGGTGGCGTTCGGCGATGCCGGATCGGACCACTACCTCTTCGGCAACGCGATCCTCTCCCGCTGGCCGGTGCTCGCGTCGGAGTCTCGGCCGCTGCCACGGTGCGGCACCCACGAGAACCGCCTCGTGCTCCGCGCTCTTCTCGACAGCCCGCACGGCCGGATGCCGGTGCTCTGCACGCACCTGAACTGGCGCTTCGAACAAGGCCACGTCCGCGTCGCGCAGGTGCAGGACATCGTGCGCTTCGCCGACGCCACCTTCGACGAAGGCCACCTCCCCGCGGTGCTCGCCGGCGACTTCAACGCCGAGCCCGGGAGCGACGAGATCCGGTACCTCCGAGGCTTCACCGGCCTCGGTGGACCGTGCGTGCACTTCGTCGACTGCTGGGCCGCCGCGGGCCTGGGCGACGGCGCCACCTTCGTGCGCCGGAACCCCTACGCGCGCACCGCGAACGAGCCTGACCGCCGCATCGACTACGTGTTCGTTCGGGGCCCGAACGATCGCCTCGAGGGCTCCGCCGAAGCCTGCGAGGTCGCCTTCGACGGACCCGTCGACGGAGCATGGGCCAGCGACCACCTGGGGGTGTTCGCGACCATCGGATTCTAGGGGAGAGCGGGGGGACGCACCGGGCGCCGCGAGGGCAGCGCCGGGCGCGCAGGGGGGAGGATCAGGTGCCGACGCCTTCGGTGCGCGTGCGCTTGCGGCGACGCCGGGCGGCCTCGCTCGCCTTCTTGCGGCGCTTGATCGAGGGCTTCATGTAGTGACGGCGGCGCTTCAGCTCGCGAAGAACACCCTCGGCGGCCATCTTGCGCTTGAGGTTCTTGATCGCGCGCTCGATGCCCTTGTCGCCAACGGTGACTTCGAGGGGCTTGCAGACGACGGCGCCGCCCGGGTTGATCGCGGTGCTCGCCGGAGCGGCGGGCGGGGTCGGATTCGAGGTGGTCATCGGAGGAGTCCTTTACTTCTTCCCGGTTCCCTTGCCCGCGGGTGCCTTGCCCTTGCGGTCACCGGAGTGGCCGTGGAACGTGCGCGTCGGAGCGAACTCGCCGAACTTGGGCCCGGGGGGACGGACTTCGGAAAGTCATTTCCGCCGTAGTCCCTCTTCGAGAGCGCGCAACCCGTTGGATTCTCCCTGTCCAAGCTCGGTGACGACCGTCGACGTTCCCGATTTCGTCGCCTCCGACATTCCGAAGTACGTCCCGGGAGCCGAGACGGTGCGCGGGAATCCGTCGCGACGACATGCGCGGCGCGGCGTCCGTCGAGGCTTGTGATCGCTCGCGGCGGTCGCTACGGTGGCGCCGGCATGATCCTTCGCGTGCGGCCTGGAACGATGCGTCGGACGGCCCGGGCGACGACGTGCGGCGTCATGCTGGTCGCCGCGGCGCTCCTCGCGGGGTGTGCCGCAGACGACCTTTCCGTGGCGAGCGACGCGGCGAGCGTCGTCGATGCCGTCGAAGGGGCCGACGTGCACGGCGCCGTCGACGCCGGGGCCGCGGCGTTGGATGTCCCTCGGGCGGACGCCGGCGGACTTCGCCTCGATGCGTCGACGGCGGACCATGCGGACGGTGCTCGCGCCGATGGGGCCGATGCGCACGCCGTCGTCGACGCGGGAGCACCGTCCGATGTCGCCGCGAGCTGCGCGGTCACGGCGGCGGTGTGCGATCGCACGGTGTACGACCGCGCGCAGGCCTACGCCGCGGCCCACCCGCTGCGCGACGGGGCCTCCTGGGCGGGGTGGTGCGCGTCGCTGATGTGGCGCTTCGGCGCGCTGCCCGAGTCGTCGGCGCGGCCGTCGGCCATCGCCGCGTACCACGCCTCGACCATCGTCAGCACGGACCCGTCGACGGCGCGCATCGGCGCGTTCCATTGGTGGGACATCGGCGTCGACGGACACGTGGGCACCGATCTCCTCGGCGGCGGAACCACGGTCTTCATGGCCTCGACGCACCTCGCCGCGTCGTGGGGCACGGCCATCGGCGTGAACAGCGTGAGCGCCTACGGCGCGGCGGCGCGGTCGGCACGGTACCTCGGGTGGTCCATGGACTACGCCGGGGGAACCATCGCGGGCGGCGGCGGCGCGGCGTGCGTCGCCGGGGGCCTCGTTCCAGTGGGGTGCGTAGTGCCGAAGACGGCCACGGAGCAGAGCGGTGCGCCGGACGTCGACTTCTGGATGCGCATGCAATTCTTCGCCGCGGCCAACGGCTACGGCGGTCCCATCGACGGCGTCATGGGCGTGAGCGCGTGGGCGGGCGTGCAGCGGGGTCTACGGTCGGCGGGATACACCGGGCCGGACGACGGCGTGCCGGGCGTCAACACCTTCATGGCGATGCAGCGCATCGCGGCGATGTACGGCTACACCGGGCCCGTCGACGGCGCCCTCGGACCCAACTCGTACCGTGGCTTCGCGGCGTTCCTGAACCGCAGCTACGACGGCGTGCGGCGCTGATCGCGGGCTGGGGGGCGCGGGATGAGCGCCACCAGCGGGCGCAGCAGCGCCTCGCCTCGCGCCCGCTCGGCGTCGATGAACACCACCAGGTGGTCCTGCGCGCGGCTCGTCGCCACGTGGAGGAGGTGCGGCCGCGAGGCCAGCCAGCGCAGGTGCTTCGGCTGCGTCGCCGCCACGGAGAACACCACCACCCGCCGCTCTCCCCCCTGCAGCTTGTGGACGGTGCGCACCAGCACCCCGTCGTCGTGCACCAGCCCCCGCCGCAGCAGCTCGCGCTCGATGCGCGCGCTCTGCCCGACGAAGGGCGTGAGCACCGCCACCTCCCGCGCCGGAACGCCGTCGGCCACCAGCGCCTCGACGAGCGCCACCACCTGCGCGGCCTCCGCGTCGTTGACGATCCCCTCCGGCGCCCGCCCCCCGTGGCCCGGGACGTCAACCACCCGCACCGGCCGCGCGAGCCGCGGGGAGACGTGCGCCAGCGAGCGCGGGGGAGTCCGCACGTCGAGCGCGTAGCCGCTCCAGGCCGAGGCCAGCGTCACGATCGCGGGCTGCGAGCGGAAGTGCTCGGTGAGCGACCGGGGCGCCGCCGCGCGTTGCTCGGCCACCGCCTGCGCGGACGTCGTCGCCGACGCGCCCATGCGAAACGGCAGCGTGGCCGCCGCGTCGAGGCCGCGGGCGAGGCGCGCGTCGAAGCGGTCGTCGAGCGTGTACACCGGCGGGAGCTGCGCCACGTCGCCGGTCACCAGCGCCCGCGTCGCGCGGGCGAGCGCCGCCACCGTGTACACCGGCGCGCACTGCCCCGCCTCGTCGACCACCAGCCGGTCGATCACCCCGGGCTCGAGCGCGAACGACGCGCGCAGCGACAGCAGCGTGCACCCCACCACGGGGAAGAGCGCCGACACCGACGCCAGCGCCTCCGCAAGCGTCGGGCCCCGCGCGACGAAGCGCTCCTCGCCGACCATCGCCAGGGCCTCCTCGAGCCGCGGAATCAGGGTCTTCCGGTGCGCCTGCGCCCACGCGTCGCGCACCGCCAGGGCCGCTTCGACGAGCCCCGCATCGGGCGGCGGCGCATCCGTCTCCGCCGGAACCTGCTGGGCGTCGATGCGGTCGAGTTCGCGTCGGTGGGTGGGCGCCCGCAGCGCGCGCTCGATCTCGTCGAGGGCCGCGAGCGTCGCCTCCATGGCGGCGTGCTGCTGCGCGAGCTCCGCCGGGAGGTCGTCGTCCTCGCGCAGGTCGCGAAACGGCACCGGCAGCCCGAGCAGCGCCAGCACCGGACCGATCACCCTCCCCCGATGCGCGTTCGCCTTGGTCCATTTCTCTCGGGCGCGCGCGGGCGAGGCCTTGTCGCCGGTGAGGTGCGTGGGCGCCACCAGCGTGGCCGCGTGGGCGTGTGCGCGCAGCGACTCGCGGGCGTCGTGCACCTGCGCCAACGAGACGTCTTCGTTCACCTCCACCAGCGGCGGGGCGAGGAGCGCGCGCAGCTCCATGGCGCGGTGTCGCAGGCGCTCGACCTCGCGTTGCCGGCGCTCCTCCGCGGGGCGCCGCGCGGTCGACGCGAGGAGATGCTGGCGCACCGGGCGCGCGCGCTCCTCGAAGGCCGCGCGGGCCTGCCGCAGGGTCGGGCCGACGTCCGCCGCGAGGGCCGCAAGGGCGGCGCGCAGCGTGTGGGCGGTGGCCTCCGCGAGGGTGCGGCGGTTGCCCAGGCGCATGCCCACCGGGAGCGCGCGGGACGCCACGAAGGGCGCGAGCGCGTGGTCCACCGCTGCGTTGTTGGTGCTGCTCACCACGAGGCCCCAGGGGGTGTCCGGCGCCGGGGGCTTCACCCAGGTGTCGTCGAGGGCGCGGGCGACGATGGTCTGCGCCGCGAGGTGGTGGAGCAGGGTGGTCTTGCCGCAGCCGGGGGGGCCGCAGAGGGCCACGAGGTCGCGGGAGCCCTCCAGCGCGACGGCCGCGGCGACCTGCGACGCGGTGGGCGTCGACGCGCCGTGGGTCCAGAGGGCCGCGCGCCCGACGGCGGCGGGCGTCGCGCCGAGGAAGACCGCCAGCGGACCCGTTCGCGGCGCCGCCCCGCGGAGGAGGGAGGCGATCTCGGCGCGGAGCCCGCTCGTCGGATCGCCCCGCGGCAGGAGCATCGCGAGGGCGTGCGGGTGCGCCTGCAGGGCGAGCCGCACGGAGGCCCGGGCGCACACCGCCGCGACCAGCGCCCGCAGGTCGTCGCGACCGAGCGGGGCGTCGTCGACGGGCTCCTCGACGGCCTCGTCGGGGCCGCGGGTGAGCAGCAGCACGGCGGCGCGCACGAGGGCGCCGAGGCTCGCGCGGCCGGCAACGGCGAGGGCCGTGAGGGCGGGTCCGTCGACGTCGAGGAGGTGCCGCCAGAGGCCGGCGTGGAGCTCGAACGGGGGCGCGTCGTCCTCCGCGGGCGGGGCGCGCAGGACGAGGGCGGTGGGGGTCTGGACGGGGGTTCCGACGCGGGAGCCGACGGGGAGCTGCCACGCGGCGGCGTCGACCCGCCAGGAGGCGCGCGCGCCGCTCCAGAAGAGCAGCGGGGCGGTGCGGCGCTGCCCCGCGTGGACGAAGGACACGAGCGGAAACCCCACCACGAGCTCGTCGTCGTCACCGCGTGCGAGGCCGGCGACGTGCGCCTCGAAGAAGGCCGCGGCGCGGGCGGGGACGGGCGCGAGCGCGAGCTGGTCGGCGTGGCGGAGCACGAAGGCGGTGGCGTCGTCCGGGCCGTCGGCGAAGAGCCGGAGCGAGAGGGCAGCGCCGTCGCGCTGCGGTGGGCGCACGATGGGGTGCGGGGCGAAGACGAGGTCGTCGGTACGCGCGGGCGCGAGCACGCTTGCCTCGGCGCGCGCCATCTCCTCCAGCGCACGGAGGCCGTAGCGCAGGGCGTCGAGGGGAGCGCGGGGAGACGTCACGTCGCTGCGCTTCTCCTACCGCAACGCCCGCAACGGTGGAGCGATCATCGGTGCCGGACTGCGGGGAGTCGGTTCCGTCGCGGGAGGACCGAGGGGACGTCCCTGCTCCCTTCACGACATGCCGTGAACGGCTTCACGACATGCCGTGAAGACAGACACGTTGGCCTGCGGCCTCGTCAGGAGCGCCGGCGGCGGATCCTTCCGCACAGCACCGCGAGCAGCAGCGTCGGAGCGAGCCACGGCGCCGGGCCGCGCGCCGGGAGCGTCGAGCACGCGCACCCGGGCGGCAGCGGCGTAGACGTCGGCGCGGCGTCGTCGGCGATCGCATCGGTACGCGACGCATCGCCCGCGGAGGCGGCGTCGGGAGCGTGAACGTCGGCGGCGACGACGTCGGTCGCGACAGGCGCATCGTCGACGCGTGCGTCGGAACCCAGGACGTCGGGGTGCACGGAGACGTCGTGCGCCGCGGAGGCATCAACGACGGCGTCGTGCGGGGCGGACGCGTCGGTCGTGACGACGGCATCGGTGGGGCTGCCCGCATCGGGGTGCGCCACGCCCCCGTCGGGCGAATCGGTGGAGCAGCCGAGGGGGACGCTCGCGGCGACGAGCTCCGCGACGACGATGCGGCGCTCGGCCCAGCCGGAGCTCGAGATGCCGAAGAGGTACTGCGTGATCGCCGGCGAGGCGTCGATGACCGCGCGTCCAGCGGCCTGCTCGACGCAGATGTTCGGTCCGACGTCGCCGACGAGGGCCACGCAGGAGCGACCGTTGGTCGGGTGGCTCACGCGCACGTGGGCGTGGCAGCCGAAGCGCCACGAGTCGGCGATGTAGAGCGCGCGTCCGTCGGCGATGCCGCCGCAGGCCATGGGCTGCGTGTCGGCGCCGCCGCCGAAGGTGGTGATGTCGTAGCGATGGTCCGCGGGGATGGTGCGGCCGGCGATCTCGCCGTGGGTGGGGCAGTCGTACCCACCGACGGTGAGCGCGTCGACGCGCACCGACACGCCGTCGGAGGCGTCGTCGCCCACGCACGCCGCCGTCGCCAGCAGGACCAGCGCGACGAGGCGATGCGTGCGGAGCGAGGGAGCGTTCACGACGGTGACCTGCGGTGCAGACCGCGTGCCGTCACGGGCGGGTGATGTTGGCCGTGTAGGCGCCGGCCGAGGTGTTGTAGCCGTCGACGTAGAACGTGTGGAGGCCCGCGCCCGCGGGGATGGCGCCGGTCAGCGTCGACGGCGTGGTGCACGTCCCGTTGTTCGTGTCGTCGTTGCAGATGTCGAGCGTCGTCGCGGCGTTGCCGTTGAAGACGTAGAACACGGTGTCCCAGGCCGCGCCGCCGCACGCCGTGGCCGTGAAGGTGCCGCCAGCGTAGGCGGGGCAGCTGCGCCACCAGTAGGTGTCCTCGGGCGCGTTGGTCGTCGCTCCGGTCACGTTGCCGCAGGCGCCGTGCACGTAGCCGGTCGCGCCGGTGACGGTGGTGCCGGTGCGCGTCGAGACGCCCGCGGCGAGCGTGCTCAGCGCGCCGACGCCGACGGGCAGGTGCTGCATGTGGAGCACCGCTGCGCCGCCGCCGCTCGTCGCGTCGAGCACGAGGTAGTACGTGCCGGGACGGAACAGCCCGAAGACGTTCGACGCGCCGGTGGCGTCGGTGCAGCCGGTCTGGTTGATGTTGTTGTTGCAGAGCACGTCGCCAGTCGTCGTCGACGCGGTGATGGGGTGCGTGCAGTCCGACGCGAAGTACAGCACGGTGTCGTAGGACGACCCGATGGTGTCGAACCACACGAGCTCGCTGTTCGGGCCCGGCACGGTGAAGCGGTAGAACACGTCGACGCCGGGGTTGCTGTCGCAGGAGCCCGCGAGGTCGTTCGTCGCCATCGCGGTGTTCACCGAGATGGTGGTGCTGCGGTTGGTCCAGTCGATGGCGGTGGCGCCGGAGCAGTGGTCGTTGCCGAGCGGCGCGGCGACGCAGGCGCTCGCGGTGCAGTTCTGTCCCGGCGCGCAGGCCCGTCCGCAGGCGCCGCAGTTGCCCGCGCTGGTGCGCACGTCGGTCTCGCAGCCGTTGGACGCGTTGCCGTCGCAGTCGCCGAAGCCGGTGGTGCAGTTCGGCGCGCACTCGCCGCCGGTGCACGTCGACGTCGGCGCGTTGGCCGAGGCCCCGCACGTGATGTTCATGCTCCCGAGGCCGTCGGCGTTGCAGACCTGGAGCGTCGTCGGCGAGATGCACGTCGTCGAGCTCGGGTTGCACAGCCAGCCGGTGCAGCGCCCGGTGGTGCACGTCGAGCTGGTGCCGCAGTTCGTGACCTCGTAGCCGAGACCGTCGGCGCGGCACGTCGAGACGGCCGTGGTGCCGGAGCACGAGGTGTCACCGGGGGTGCAGGTCCAGTCGATGCACGCCGAGCCGCTGCAGGTCTGACGCGCGGTGCAGCTCGAGAGCGTCGCGCCGAGGCCGTCGGCGTTGCACACCTGGCGCATCGACGTCGACGTGCACGTGGCCGTGCCCGGCACGCACGCCCACGGGGTGCATACGCCTGCGCCGGTGCAGCTCTGCGACGCCCCGCAGGACGTCGTGGTGTACCCGAGGCCGTCGCTGTTGCAGACCTGTCGCGCGCCCGCGGACGGGCAGCTCGCGACGCCGGGGGTGCAGCTCCGGGGCTGGCACGTTCCCGCGCTGCAGCTCTCCGTCGCGCCGCAGGCGGTCATGGTCCAACCGAGGCCGTCGGCGTTGCAGACCTGCCGCGCCGACGAGGACGCGCAGCTCGTCGCGCCGGGCACGCACACCTGGGGAACGCAGCTCCCGCCGATGCACGACTGCCCCGCGGTGCACGCGCCGTCGACGTTGGTCGCGCCGCGGCTGTCGCACACGCGGCGGTGCGCGAGGTCGGTGCACACCGAGCGGCCCGGCGGGCAGACCTGCGCATGGCAGAGGCCCTCGGTGCCGCAGAACTGACCCGGGTCGCAGTCGGGGTCCGTCGCGCAGTCGACGCACACGCCGGTGGGCGCACACACCTGGCCGTGCAGGTTGCACTCGCGCGACGAGCGGCAGGGCGCCGCGGGCACGCAGAGGTTCGAGCGGCACGCCTGGCCCGTCGGACAGTCGTCGTTGGTGAGGCAGTCGACGCAGATGCCGCGCGACGTGTCACAGACCTGGGCGGTGCACGCCCGCGACGATGCGCAGTGCGTGGCGGCGACGCAGCGGTTGGACGCGCAGATCTGACCCGCGACGGGGCAGTCCTCCTGGATCACGCACTGGACGCACGCGCCGGCCGAGCGCGCGCAGCGCCCGCCGGGACAGCTCGTGTCGCTGCTGCACGCCATGCCCGCCTCGACGGGCGCATCGACGACCGGGACGTCGGTCACGTCGGTGGGCGTCGGCACGTCGGCCACGGGCACGTCGTCGGAGGGCGCGTCCATCGTCGGGGAGTCGGCGACGGGCGCGTCGACGGGGCTGCCGGTGTCGACCACGGACCCATCGGAGCCCGCGTCGGTTCCGGCGTCGGCGGGCGAGCCCGTGTCCGAGCCCGCGTCGGTGAACGTGGGACCGGGATTCGGTGCCTGCGGGGCGCAAGCAGCCAGGGCGAGCAGCGGGAACCAGAGAGCCGAGCGATTCATGGAGAGCCTCCGAGACACGAAGCGATGACGGGGACGGGAACGTCACCCTGCGGCGGCGCGCACGCACCGGTGCGCCGCACCCCCGCGGGCATTCAAGGAAGGTCGAAGAAGAGCACCTCGCCCCCGCGCACGCCGCGGAGCTCGAAGGACTTGGCGCCCTCGAAGGCCACGGCGTCGCCGGCCGCGAGCGCCACGCCGTCGACGGTGACCTCGCCGCGCGCCACGTGGATCCACGCGCTGCGCGCCGGGTCGAGGGCGTGCGTCACGGCCTCGCCGGCGTCGAAGAGGCCCGCGTACACCGCGGCGTCCTGGTGGATCGTGAGCGATCCGTCGCGGCCGTCGGACGACGCCACGAGGCGCCACTTTCCACGGCGCTCGGCCTCGGGGAACGCCTTCTGCTCGTAGCCCGGCGGGTGGTTGCGGCGGTCCGGGAGGATCCAGATCTGGAGGAAGTGCACCTCTTCGGTGCGCGACCCGTTGAACTCGCTGTGCGTGACGCCGGTGCCCGCCGACATGCGCTGCACGTCGCCGGGGCGGATCACGGACCCGGTGCCCATGGAGTCGCGATGCTCGAGCGCGCCCGAGAGCACGTACGACAGGATCTCCATGTCGCGGTGCGGGTGCGTGCCGAAGCCCTTCCCCGCCGCCACGCGGTCGTCGTTGATGACGCGCAGCACGCTGAAGCCCATGTGCTTGGGGTCGAGGTAGTCCGCGAAGGAGAAGGTGTGGAAGCTACGGAGCCAGCCGTGATCGGCGACCCCGCGCTCGCCCGCGCGCCGGATCAACATGGCCGAGCAGTCTACGCGATTTCCTGCGGCGTGGCTTCGCCGACTTCTTCTCGAAGTGCGCGCGGTTCTGCTAGGGCCGACAGCCGTCATGGCACGCAAGCTCCGCGTTGGAATCATCTTCGGCGGCCGCTCCGGCGAGCACGAGATCTCGCTGCTGTCGGCCCGCTCCATCGTCGACGCCCTGGACCGCGAGCGCTGGGAGCCCGTGCTCCTCGGCATCGACCCCGACGGCCGCTGGCACCTGCAGGAGGCCGCCCGTGCGCTGCTCGCGACGCCCGGCGCGCCGTTGCACCTCGACGCCGCCGCGCCCGCCGTGGCCGTCGCCCCGGGGCAGGCCGGCGACGCCCTCGTCACCACCTCGGCCGCGGGCCCGTCGGTGGGCTCCCTCGACGTGGTGTTCCCGGTGCTGCACGGCACCTACGGCGAGGACGGAACGATCCAGGGCCTGCTCGAGATGGCCGACGTCCCGTACGTGGGCAGCGGCGTGCTCGGCAGCGCCGCCGGCATGGACAAGGACGTCGCCAAGCGCCTCCTGCGCTCCGTGGGGCTCCCGGTGGTCGACGGCTTCGTGCTGCGCGCGGCCCCTCGCCGGTCCGTCGCCGACGTGGCCGCGGAGATCGACGCGGGCCTCGGCTGGCCGGTGTTCGTGAAGCCCGCGAACATGGGCAGCTCCGTGGGCGTGTCGCGCGTCGCCGACGCGGGCGCGCTCGCCGCCGCCCTCGACGGGGCGTTCCGCTACGACACCAAGGTGCTCGTGGAGCGGGGCCACGCGGTGCGCGAGCTCGAGTGCGCGGTGCTCGGCAACGACGCCCCGCGCGCGTCGGTGGTGGGCGAGATCGTGCCGACGCACGCGTTCTATTCTTACGAGGCAAAGTATCTCGACGAGCACGGCGCGCACCTGCGCATCCCTGCGGACCTCACGGCGGAGCAGTCGGAGCGGCTGCGTTCGATGGCGGTGGCGGCCTTCGAGGCCCTCGAGCTCGCGGGCCTCGCTCGCGTCGACTTCTTTCTCGACAAGCACAGCGGCGAGCTCTTCGTGAACGAGGTGAACACGCTGCCGGGCTTCACCCGCATCAGCATGTACCCGAAGCTCTGGGAGGCCACGGGGCTGGGCTACGCGGCCCTCGTCGACGAGCTCTTGCGCCTCGCCATGGAGCGCCACGCCACGCGCCGCGCGCTCTCGACGCGCTACGTGCCGTAGGTCAAGGTCCGGGCACCGATGCCCGACACGACGAACAACGTCTTCGCCGCGCTCACGCTCATCGCGTCGCCGGCGGTGCTCACCAACGCCTCCTCGGTGCTCGCGCTCAATACAGCGAACCGCTTCGGCCGCGTCGTCGACCGGTCGCGCATCGTCGCCGCGGAGCTCGCGCAGCTCGCCGCGGACCACCCGCACCGCGCGGCGAAGGTCGCGCAGATCCAGCGGCTGCGGGGGCGCGCGAAGCTCCTCATGCGCGCGCAGTCGGTGGTCTACGCCGGGCTCGGGCTCTTCGTGCTCACGGCGCTCGTCGCGGTGATCGGCGCGGTGCTCGCGGTGCACCACCCCGGCGCGTACCTCGTCGTCGCGGTGATGTGCTTGATCGTCGGCGCGGCGGCCACCGGCGCGCTGCTTCACGGGTGCCTGCTGCTCGTGCGCGAGACCCGCGTCGCCCTGCTGAGCCTCGGCGAGGACGCGGACCTCTACGGCGTCGCGATGCCTCCGGCGCCACGCGGCTGACGCGGGAGCGGCGCGCCGCTCACACGACGAGCTGCACGTGCTCTTCGACCACCGCGGTGCTGCGGGGCTCGCCGCGCTCGGCGCCGCGCAGCAGACGCCAGATGTGACGGCCGAGCACGTCGATCTCCGTCGACAC
>CAIMWA010000017.1 GCA_903845045.1 uncultured delta proteobacterium
AACAACGTAACTGTGTCCCCCGTTCGCCCCCCCCCCTTCGAAAACGCTCAGCGACGGCGACGGCGCGCGGCCATCGCGAGGCCTGCGAGGCCCGCGATGAACGCGCTGCCGGTAGACGTGCCCGCCCCGGGCGCGGTGCTGCACCCGAGGAAGTTCGCCCGCGGACCCGCCTCCCAGCCGCACGGCGCCGGAGCGTTGGCGATGTGGCCGTAGGTGTAGTTGCGGTCCTGCATGCCCAGGTCGCTGGCCTGGAGCTGCAGGTCGCGGTCGAGGGCGCTGGAGCCGAGGTCCGCGCGCAGACGCGTGAGCGTGGCGTTCTGTCCGATGCCCGCGAAGGCGACCATGGCGTCGTCGGTGGCGATCGTTCCGCCGCCGAGCGGCGTGCCGCGGCCAGAGCTCGCGGCCTGCACCGTGTACATCGACACCGGCTCGGAGCTCTCGGTGATCCAGAGCCGCGTGCCGTTCTGCGTGTTGAGGCGGTCGAAGGCGTGCTGGAAGTCCTCGCTCGGCACCGTCGGCGCGTTGAAGTCGTAGCTGAGCATCGCCGACGTGACGGCGCCGTTCGGGAAGTTCATCGCCTCGTAGCGCCCCGCCGCGAGGACCAGGAGCACCAGGCCGACCTTGTCCGCGACGCCCGCGGAGATCATGCGCAGCGGGAGCGTCGGGTTCATGCCCGGCGTCGTCACGCGGATCGGCGTCATGCGCTCGATGCCCTCGCCCATGCGGAGCTTGAGGGCGACGAAATCCATGTTCTGCGAGACGTAGTAGTCGAGCACCGGGTTGATCGCCGCGGGCACGCTGTAGCCGTTGTCGGTCAGCCAGGTGCGCAGCGCCGTGGGGTCGCCGCTGCGGAGCACGACGGTCATGTACGGGCCCACCACCTGCTCCTGCAGCACCGACACGCCGGCGTCCGCCGCCGCGCTCGTGGGCGTCGTGCGGCTCGCCCCGGCGAAGGCCGAGTCGTCGGTCACGTTGCAGTTCGGGCGCTGCGGCGCGTTGAGCACCGGCGCCGACAGGTTGTCGAGGGCGGTGAGGAACGCGTTGTTGGCCACGTCGATGTGCACGTCCGGGCCGTCGTGGATGGGGAGGATCCACGAGAAATCCGACGGCTGGCCCGAGTAGCGGAACTGGTCCCAGAGGATCGTCTGCGTCGCCGAGAGCGAGAGCGCCATGCGGTGGTCCGTCACGACCTGGATCGCGCCGGGCGGCGCGAAGCATCCGCCGCAGGCGACGGCCGTCGAGGGCGCGAGCACGGCGGCGGAACCGGCGAGGACGAGGCACGAAAGGAACGACTTCATCGGCGTTGGCTCCGGGGAGGGGGCAGGGAAGTTGGGAGTCGGCGGCGTCGACCGCCGGTGGGGAGCAGAGCGAGCGCCGTGCCAGCCCCTTAGGACCGGCACCGTCGACGGATCTGACGGGAAATCAGGGCTTCGAGGGGTGGGCGACGGGCGCTCGGGGTGTGCCAGACGGTGTGCCACCGGGCCGCCCGCGCACGGGTGCGACGGCCGAGAGTTGTGCGAGACACTACAAACCCGCCGCAGGGTGATGTAAAGCACCGCGCCATCGGAGCGTCGGGTCGTTCGCGCGAGTGCGCGGAAGTGCCGGCGCCGTGCGCGGAGCATCGGTGCGCGGGCCCCGTCCCGCGTCGTCGACACCGCTCAAGGAGCCACTCGTGGAGTCTCTCTCGATCACATCGCTCGGAACCGGCGGCTTCGCCCTCGTCGTCGCGCTGTTCTTCTACGCCAAGGTGAAGTCTGCCCCCGAAGGCAACGAGTCCATGGCCCGCATCGCGCGGTACATCCGCGAGGGGGCGATGGCCTTCCTCGGACGTGAGTACAAGGTCCTCGCGATCTACGCCGTGGTGGTCTTCGGGCTGCTCGTAGCCGCCCTCGGATCGCTGTCCGGGCTGTCGTTCCTCGCCGGCGCGGGGCTCTCGCTCTTCGCGGGCTTCCTCGGCATGAAGGCCGCGACGTACGCCAACGTGCGCACCGCCGAGGCCGCGCGCTCCCGCGGCAAGTCCGAGGCGCTGGTGATGGCCCTCGACGGCGGCGCCGTGATGGGCCTCTGCGTGGCCGGCCTCGGCCTCATCGGGCTCGGCGGGCTCTACGCGATGTTCCACGGCGGCGAGGCGCACCGCTTCGGCACGATCATCCACTCCTTCGCCGTCGGCGCGAGCTCCATCGCGCTCTTCGCGCGCATCGGCGGCGGCATCTACACGAAGGCCGCCGACGTCGGCGCCGACATCGTCGGCAAGGTCGAGGCGAACATCCCCGAGGACGACCCCCGCAACCCCGGCGTCATCGCCGACAACGTGGGCGACAACGTCGGCGACATCGCGGGCATGGGCGCCGACATCTACGAGAGCTACGTGGCCGCCGTCGTGAGCGCCATGGCCCTCGGCCTCACGATGCCCGCCGACAAGCTCCAGCGCCTCGCTCCGACGGTCACCGACGTCGAGCGCCTGCGCGCCATGGCGGTCTCGCTGCCGCTGCTCCTCGCGACCATCGGCCTCGGCGTCTCCATCGTCGGCATCTTCATCACGCGGTCGCTGAAGAACATGCCGCCGGCCCGGGTGCTGCGCATCGCCCTCATCGTCCCGCCGTTCCTCGTGACCGGCGTGGCGGCGGGGATGCTTCCGGCGGCGGGGTACAGCTCCGGCGCGGTGCTGACGCTCGGCGCGGGCGCCCTCGGCGGCGCCATCGTCGGCCTCATCACCGACTACTACACCTCCATGGGACCGATCCGGAGCATCGCCGAGAGCTCGCTCACGGGCCCCGGAACGAACGTGATCCGCGGCCTCGCGGTGGGCCTCGAGAGCACCGTGGTGCCGATCCTCACGCTGGTCGCCGTCGGCGGCGTGGCGAACCACTACCTCGACCTCTACGGCATCGCCCTCGCGGCGGTGGGCATGCTCGCGGGCACGGCCATCGTGATGACCGTCGACGCGTACGGACCCATCGCCGACAACGGCGGCGGCATCTCGGAGATGGCGGGCCTCGGCAAGGAGGTGCGCGACATCACCGACGAGCTCGACGCCGTGGGCAACACGACGGCGGCGGTGGGCAAGGGCTTCGCCATCGGCAGCGCGGTGCTCACCGTCATCGCGCTCTTCGCGGCGTTCAACATGGAGGTCAACGCCGCGCGGCTCGCGCTCGGCCGCGACGTCATGCACCTCGACATCACCAGCGCGCCGGTGCTCCTCGGCATCCTCTTCGGCGCGATGCTCCCGTGCATCGTGGGCGCCGCGACGATGCTCGCGGTGGGCCGCGCCGCGGGCGCCATCGTCGAGGAGATCCGCCGTCAGTTCCGCGAGATCCCGGGCCTGCTCGAGGGCAAGGAGGGCGTCGAGCCCCAGCCCAAGGTCATCGTCGACATCGCGACGTCGGCGGCCATCAAGGAGATGATGCTCCCCGGCGCGGTGGCCGTGCTGGCGCCGCCGCTGGTGGGCTTCCTCGCCGGCCCCGAGGCCCTCGCGGGCACGCTCGCGGGCGCGCTCGCCGTGGGCGCCACGCTCTCGCTGATCATGGCGAACGCCGGCGGCGCCTGGGACAACGCCAAGAAGTTCATCGAGAAGGGCGGCCTCCCGGGGCACAAGAAGGGCTCCGACGCGCACAAGGCCGCCGTCGTCGGCGACACCGTGGGCGACCCCTTCAAGGACACCTCGGGCCCGGGCATCTCGATCCTCATCAAGGTGATGAGCGTCGTGTCGCTGCTCATCGCCCCGCTCCTCGTCCGCTGACCCGCCGGCGCCCTCGCGGCGCACCCCCTTCGCGGCGCTCCGGCCCCGCGGCTCCCCTCGATCTTCGCACCCCTCGACGACCCGGCGCTTCGCGGCGCCGCCGAAGTCGTCCACGCGCTTCCCTGTGGCGGAACGATCGTGTACGGTGCGCGCCGCTGCGAGCGGCTCGCGGGCGTTGACACGCTCCCACCGCCGCCGCTAGACCCTCGCGCGCGGAGCGGTTGTGCAACAAGGACTCACGCAATCCTACGGACCCGTCTTCTTGATCGTCGGGTTCTCGATGTTCGTGGCGCTGGCGATGTTCACGCTGGCGTCGCTGCTCGGGCCGAAGAACCCCACGGCCGTCAAGAACGAGCCCTTCGAGGCCGGCAACCCCAGCACCGGTGCGAAGCACGTCAAGCTCTCCGTGAAGTTCTACCTCACGGCGATCCTGTTCGTGGTCTTCGACATCGAGGCGATCTTCCTCTACCCGTGGGCGGTGCTGTTCCAGCGCCTCGGGTGGGTGGGCCTCGCCGAGATGCTGGTGTTCATCGCCGTGCTCAGCGCCGGCCTCGTGTACTGCTGGAAGAAGGGAGCCCTCGAATGGCAGAGCTAGAGACCCGCGTCCTCGGCGGCGGCGAGTCGGGGTTCGCGACGACGAAGTTCGAGCTGCTGCTCGCCTGGGCGCGCAAGTACTCGCTGTTCCAGTACCCGTTCGCCACGGCGTGCTGCGGCATGGAGTTCTTCTCCGCCGCGTCGCCGCGCTACGACATCGCGCGCTTCGGCGCCGAGGCCCCGCGCTTCTCGCCGCGGCAGAGCGACGTGCTCTGGGTGGTGGGGACGATCTCGCAGCGCCAGGCCCCGGTGCTGCGCCGCGTGTACGAGCAGATGACCGAGCCCAAGTGGGTCATCGCCTTCGGCACGTGCGCCTCGTGCGGCGGCTTCTACGACAACTACGCGACGGTGCCGGGCATCGACAAGATCATCCCGGTGGACGTGTTCATCCCGGGCTGCCCGCCGCGCCCCGAGGCCGTGCTCGACGGCCTGATGCTCCTGCAGGACAAGATCGCCCGCTGCGATCGCACGCCGGAGACGGTGAAGAACACGCAGCTCCCGGCGGGCGCCGAGGAGACCCTCGAGAAGCTCTACCAGCTCCGGATGAAGCCCTGAGACCATGTCGAAACTGATCCTCGAGCGACTCCAGGCGGCCTTCGGCGACGACATCGTCGAGGTCAGCAGCTTTCGCGGCGACGACGTCGCGGTGGTGAAGCCCTCGCGCTGGGTCGACGCGTGCAAGTTCGTGCGCGACGATCCTCGCTGCGACTGCGGCCACTTCACGGACCTGTCGGCCATCGACCGGTGCGACCCGCGCACCGACGAGCTCGACATGGCCGACCGCTTCGAGGTGTACGTGATCGCGTACTCCATCGCGAAGAAGCACCGCGTGCGCCTCAAGGTGCGGCTGCCCGGCGACGAGCCGCGCATCGCGACGCTGGTGGGCGTGTGGGCCGGCGCGAACTGGATGGAGCGCGAGGTCTACGACATGTTCGGCGTGCGCTTCGAGGGGCACCCCGACGAGCGGCGCATCCTCACGTACCCCGAGTTCAAGGGCCACCCGCTCCGCAAGGACTACCCGGCCAACCTCGCGCAGCCGCTCCTCGAGTACCGCGAGGGCACGTTCAACAAGCTCGGACCGTTCCTGCAGGACGAGGGCATGCCGCTCAACCGTTCGCCGCGCAGCGACGACCGCAACTGATTCCACGGACCACGAGAGAGCGCCACGATGGAGCCCGTCGATCTCGAATTCGAAGAGGCCGATCTCGAACTGCCGAGCGAGCCGATGACGCTGCTGATGGGGCCGTCGCATCCCGCGATGCACGGCACCATCCGGATGATCCTCAAGCTCGACGGCGAGACCGTGCAGGAGGTGGACATCCAGCCGGGGTACCTGCACCGCGGCTTCGAGAAGATGTCCGAGCGCGGCACCTGGTCGCAGGTGTTCCCGTACACCGACCGTCTGAACTACGTGTCGCCGCTGCTCAACAACGTGGGCTACGCGCTCGCGGTGGAGAAGCTGCTGGGCATCACGGTGCCGCGCAAGGGGCAGCTCTTCCGGGTGATCCTCGGCGAGCTCTCGCGCATCAGCGACCACCTCACGTGCAACGGCGCCATCGCCATGGAGCTCGGCGCGTTCACCCCGTTCCTCTGGTACCTCAAGGCTCGTGAGTGGGTCTACGAGGCCTGCGAGGAGCAGACCGGCGCGCGGCTCACGCACTCGTTCTTCCGCATCGGCGGCGCCGCGGCGCAGCCCACGGCGAAGCTCGAGAACCTCATCGTCCCGATGCTTCCGAAGCTGCTCGAGGTGGTGGCCGAGGGCGAGTCGCTGCTGCTGAAGAACCGCATCTTCCTGGACCGCACGCAGGGCGTCGGCATCCTCACGAAGGCGCACGCGCAGCAGATGGGTGCGTCGGGTCCGGTGCTGCGCAGCACGGGCATCGACTACGACGTGCGCAAGGACAAGCCCTACCTCACCTACGCCGAGTGCGACTTCGACGTGCCCGTGGGCGAGGACGGCGACACCTACGACCGCTTCATGGTGCGCGCCGAGGAGATCCGGCAGAGCGTTCGCATCATCGAGCAGTCGCTGGCGATGCTGAAGAAGATCGCGCCGGGCTCGCCGGACGACGCCGTGAGCGTGAGCGATCCGCGCATCGTGCTGCCCCCGAAGAAGGACGTGTACACGACCATCGAGGGCACCATCGCGCACTTCAAGCTCATCATGGAGGGCATCGATGTGCCCGCGGGCGAGGTGTACGGCTACACCGAGGCCGGCAACGGCGAGCTCGGGTTCATGCTCGTCTCCCGCGGCGGCGGCAACCCGTGGCGCGCGCGCGTGCGCGGACCGTGCTTCTTCTCGCTGCAGGCAGCGCACGACATGATCCGCGGCAAGATGCTCGCCGACATCATCCCCACGTTCGGGTCGATCAACATGATCGGCGGCGAGTGCGACCGGTAGAAGAGGACCCTGCAGATGCCCACGTTCAAGCTCGACGACCGGGAGATTCCCTTCGAGAAGGGTGAGACGATCATCCAGGCGGCGCACCGCCAGGGGATCGAGATCCCGCACTACTGCTGGCACCCGGGGCTCTCCATCGCCGCGAACTGCCGCATGTGCCTCGTGGAGGTCGAGCCCCCGCCGGGGCAGCGCGCGATGATGCTCGACATCCTCACGTGGGACGCGGCGAAGAACGACTACGTCGTCGACCGCAAGCCGAAGCTGCAGCCCGCCTGCCAGCTCGCGGCGTCCGACGGCATGGTGGTGCGCTCGGAGAGCTCGCACTTCGTGAAGAACACCCGGGCGCACGTGCAGGAGTTCCTGCTCGCGAACCACCCGGTGGACTGCCCGATCTGCGACCAGGCCGGCGAGTGCAAGCTGCAGGACTACTACCTCTCGCAGCAGCACACGCCGAAGCGCATGCTCGACGAGCCGGTGCACAAGCCAAAGGCCGTGCCCTTCGGCGACACCATCGTCTACGACGCCGAGCGCTGCATCACCTGCACGCGCTGCATCCGCGTGTGCGACGAGCTCGCCGGCGACCACATGCTCGACCTGCGCGAGCGCGGCAACCGCAACGAGGTGGTGCTCGCGCCGGGCCGCAAGCTCGAGGGCGACTACACGCTCATGACCGAGCACGTTTGCCCCGTGGGCGCGCTCACGTCGCGGCACTTCCGCTTCAAGGCGCGGGTGTGGACGCTGAAGGAGACGCCGTCGATCTGCACCGGCTGCGCGACGGGCTGCAACATGTGGGTCGACGTCGACCCGCGGGAAGAGCGCGCGTACCGCAACCGTCCTCGCGACAACGCGGCGGTGAACAAGTACTGGATGTGCGACGACGGCATGATGACGTACCTGCGCGAGACCGAGCGCCGGGTGCTCGAGGCCTCGGCGCGCGGCGACGCGGGACGCACGAAGCTCACCGTCGACCAGGCCATCGAGCGCGCGGCGGCGGCGCTGAAGGGCGTGCCCAAGGGCTGGCTCGCGGTGCTGCTCTCGGCGCAGGCCAGCAGCGAGGACAACTTCGTGATGGTGGAGTTCGCGCGGCAGCTCGGCGCGCCGCTCTACCTCTCGGCGAAGGCCGGCTGGAAGGGTGACAAGATCCTTCGCAGCGAGGACCAGAACCCGAACCGCGCGGGCGCCGTGGCCGTGGCGAACAACGCCAAGGTCGGCACCATGAAGGACCTGCTGCACGCTGTGAGCGCGGGGCAGGTGCAGGCGGTGGTGGGTCTGGGCACCGACAGCGATGCCGAGGGCGACGCGCTGGCGACGCTGGGACGCGTCTCCGACGTGGTGCTGCTGGCGTCGCACGACGGTCCGCTCGCGGCGCGCTCGACGGTGCTGCTGCCGGCGGCGTCGTGGCTCGAGGCGCCGGGCAGCTTCATGAACGTGCGGGGCATCGCGCAGCCGTTCGCGAAGGCGCTGCCGCCCAAGGGCGACGCGGTGCCGGCGTGGGACCTCGTGGCGCGCCTCGGCCGCGCGATGGAGCTCGACCTGAAGTACCGGAAGTTCAAGGAAGTGCGCGCCGCCATGGCGGTGATCACGCCCGCGGCGAACCCCGAAAAGTCCTCGACCGCGGACGCCACGGCGCCGGCCGTGCAACCGCAGACCACGGCCTGAGAGACCGAGAGAATACCCATGCTGCTATTCTGGATCTCGGCGATCGTGAAGATCGCGCTCATCGTCGGCACGCTCGTGAACATGGCGGCGATCCTGCTGTGGGTTGAGCGCAAGCAGTCGGCGATGATGCAGAACCGCATCGGGCCGAACCGCGCGACGATCAAGATCGGGTCGCTGGAGATCCGCGCCGCGGGACTGGTTCACTCCATCGCCGACGGCATCAAGATGATCTGGAAGGAGGACTGGGAGCCCGTCGGGGTCGACAAGTTCCTCTACCGCCTCGCGCCCATCGCGGCGCTGGTGCCGCCGCTGTGCCTCTTCGCGGTGATCCCCTTCGGCCCGACGCTGTACCCGGACCACGCGCGGGACCTCTACGACGCCTCGTGGGCGCAGGACGCGATGCGCGCGGTGCCGATGCAGATCACGAACCTCAACGTGGGCGTGCTCTACATCTTCGCCGTCGCCGGCGCGGGCGTCATCGGCGCGGCCCTCGCGGGGTGGGCGAGCAACAACAAGTTCTCGCTCATGGGCGGCCTGCGCGCGGCGAGCCAGATGGTGTCCTACGAGGTCGCCATGGGCCTCTCGCTGGTCGGCTCGATGATGGTCTACCAGACCGTGCGCCTCGACGAGATGGTCACGTGGCAGACGCAGCACTGCTGGGGCATCTTCACGCAGCCGCTGGCCTTCGTGCTCTTCACCACCGCCGCCATCGCCGAGACGAAGCGCGTGCCCTTCGACGTGCCCGAGGGCGAGAGCGAGCTCGTCGCGGGTTACTTCACCGAGTATGCCGGGCTGAAGTTCGGCATGTTCGCGTCGGGCGAGCTCGTCGAGGTGTGCACCTCGAGCGCGCTGCTCGTGACGATCTTCCTGGGCGGGTGGCAGCTCCCGTTCGTGCAGCTGACGGGCTTCGAGTTCCACGCGCTGGGCATCGACCTGTCGTGGCACTGGGCGCACTTCATCGTCGTGATCGTCGGCGTGCTCACCTTCGTGCTCAAGTGCGCGGGGCTCATCTTCATGCAGCTCCAGATCCGCTGGACGCTGCCGCGCTTCCGCTACGACCAGATCATGAAGCTCGGGTGGCGCATGCTGCTCCCCGCCGCGCTCGTGAACGTGCTGGCGACCGGCATGGTGCTGCTGTTCCTCAACGGCGGCGCGCACTCCTGAGACCGCGGAGAGATCGACGATGCCTGGAAAGACCAAGGTCCTGAAGAAGCCGAACCGTTCGCTGGCCGAGCAGGCGTACCTGCTCGAGATCGCGAAGGGGCTCGGCACGACGCTCAAGCACTTCTGGCAGGGCACCTCGCAGATGGTGTCGGGCAACACCCCCGACGCCGTGAAGGACCCGTGGGCCGACGGCATCGCGACGATCTCGTACCCCGACGAGAAGCGCCCCTACGCCGAGCGCTGGCGCGGCGTGCACCGCCTCACGCACCGCGACGACGGGTCCCCGCGCTGCGTGGCGTGCCTGTGCTGCTCCACGGCGTGCCCGGCGCAGTGCATCTACATCAAGCCCGCGGAGTACGCCGAGGGCGACGCGCGCCACGGCTACGAGCGCTACCCGGAGCTCTTCGTCATCGACGAGCTCCGCTGCATCTTCTGCGGCTTCTGCGTCGAGGCCTGCCCGTGCGACGCGATCCGCATGGACACCGGCACGCACATGACGGCCTACGACGTGAAGTCGGACTTCATCTACGACAAGGCCAAGCTCATGAGCATGGTCTCGCAGCACGGCACGCAGAAGTCCGAGAACCCGCGGCACGAGCCGGGCGATCCGACGCACCCGGGCGTCGACCGTCTGCACGGCGGGCACTGAGCTGAGGCTGCTTCGGGGAGGGGAGCCGCGCGGCGCACCGGCGAGGAGCGGGTGCGCCGGCGTGCGGCCGACGGGCGGGGCGCGGCGAGGACTACTTCGACGCCTTCGGGGCGGTCTTCTCGTAGCGCTTGCGGAAGCGGTCGACGCGGCCGGCGGTGTCCATGATCTTCTGCTTGCCGGTGTAGAACGGGTGGCACGCCGCGCAGATGTCGGTGGAGAAGTCACCGCGCGTGGAGCGCGTCAGCACCGAGTTGCCGCAGGCGCAGGTGATGGTGCTGACGGGATATTCGGGCTGGATGGCAAGCTGCATGGCGATCGCTCCTGGTGGGTTTGCGGTGGCGATTTCCGGAGCCGTCCGGATGGTACACCGCGCGTGAAGAGGGCGGCTCGTAGCACCGCCTCCCGGGGGTTGTCCAGAGGTCGGGGCGTGGCGCCGTGACGCCGTCGGCGACGTTGGCGCTCGGCATGGTGGCCGCGGCGGTGACCACCGGCGCGTGGGTTCCGCAGGCGTGGCGCACGTTGCGGACGCGCAGCGCGCGGGACTTCTCGTGGCCGTCGCTGGCGATGCTGTGCGTGGGCATCGCCCTGTGGCTCGGCTACGGGATCGTGCGCCACGACGCCGCCATCACCGGGGCCAACGCCGTCACCCTCGTGCTCATCGGGGTGATCGTCGCCGTGAAGGTGCGGCACCGGTAGCGCGCGGGGGTTGTCGCGGCGGCGGACCCTGCACTAAGGAACGCCACCCCCCATGCACGCTGCCACGAAGGTCCTCGCCGCCGCGCTGCTCCTCGGACACCTCGCGGGGTGCGGGAGCTCCCTGACCGACGGCGCCGACGCGAGCACCGACGGCGCGGCCTCGACGGACGCCGTGCTCGACGTCGCCGAGACCTTCGTCGCGCCCGTGGACACCGGCGTCGACACCGGACCGCCGGCGCCGTACCCGGCGTTTCGCCCCGTGCTGCCGCAGGTCGCGAACCGCGGCGGGCCGGTGATCGCAGCCCCGCGCATCGTGCCGGTGTTCTTCTCCACCGGCGACGCGGGCACGTATCCCTTCGAGAGCGACCTGCGCGCCTTCCTCGCGGCGTACATGGCGTCGCCGGAGTGGATCGCGCAGGTCGGCGAGTACGGCGTCGGCGCGGGCACCGTGGCGGCGCCGGTGCACACCACCGGCGTGGGCCTCTCGTCGACCACCGTCGACACCGCGCGGCTCCACGCGTGGACCCAGACGCAGCTTCGCAACGGCGCCTTCGGCACGTCGACGCCGAGCGACATCGTCGTGCTCTTTCTCGACGGCGCGCGGCAGGGGGCGGCGGGCGCCGGCGCGTCGCTCTGTCACGGCATCGGCGGCTACCACGAGAGCGTCACCGACGAATCGAACCAGCCCGTGGCGCTCGCGGTCATCCCCGACTGCAACGACAACCTCGAGGTCATCACCCACGCCCTCAGCCACGAGCTCGTCGAGGCCGTCTCCGATGCGCTCCCGGGCCGCAGCCCCGCCTACAACCAGCCCGGCACCGCCGACGCGCCGGACGGGGCCTGGGCCATCGCCTACGACGGCGGCGAGCTCGGCGACATGTGCGAGCAGCGCTCCGACGCCGCGTACTTCGCGACGAGCCTCGGGCACACGATCCAGCGCACGTGGTCGAACATGGCGGCCGTGGCGATGACCGACCCGTGCGTGCCGGTGCCCGCGGGCGCCGTGTACTTCAACAGCGTCCCGACGCTCGGCGAGGTGATCCAGATCCTCGGCGCGGACGGCGTGCACACCGTCGGCGCGCGCGGCATCACCATCGCGACGGGCACCACTGCCGAAGTGCCGGTGCGGCTCTTCAGCTCGGCGCCGACGAACGGAACCTGGCAGATCCTCGCGCACGAGGTCATCCGCAACGGGCAGGACCCGGCGCTGCGCTTCTCCTGGGACCACTCCAGCGGTCGCAACGGCGACACCCTGACGCTCACCATCGGCGTGCACATCGACATCCCCGAGGGGCGCCCGTTCGTGCTGCGCTCCACGCTCGGGCACGTCACGACGACGTGGGTCGGCGCCGTCGTCTCGCCGTGAGCGTCGCTACTCTTCGAGCAGCCGCGCGAGCTGCTTGACCATCGGAGCGGCCTCGGTGCAGCGCTCGACGAGCCAGTCGACGAGGGCCGCCTTGCGCAGCGTCGCCTTCGGGATCGCCGGGAAGCCCAGCGCCAGGCCCTTCTGCTTCAGCAGCGCGATGCGCGGGTGGTCCGGCGCGACGCCGCGGGGCGCGGTCTTGAGCGTCTCCATGGCCGTCGCCTCGAAGCCCTGGGCGTGCAGCGCGTCGAAGCTCCGCGCGAAGGCCGCGCCCTTGCGTGCGTCGAGGAGCATCGCGCGCCATGCCGCGAGCATCGGCGGGGGCATGTGGTAGACGCCCGCGCCGGCGAAGCACTCGGTGCCGAGCTGGAGGTAGAGCACCGCCGGCGCCTCCTGGGTCTCGCCGCCGCCGCGCAGCGCCACGAGGCCGCTCACGTGAGTCTTGTACGGGCTCTTGTCGAGGGAGAAGCGCACGTCGCGCTGGAGCCGGAACACCTTGGGATCGCGCAGCGGAAAGCCCGCGTAGACGGGCTCGAGGCGGGCCTTCACCGCGGCGAGCAGCGCGGCCATGGGGCGCGCCCACTGCTCCTCGTACTCGGCCTTGTGCGCGAGGAACCACGCGCGGTCCTGGTGCGCGTCGAGGTCGTGGAAGAAGCGCATCGCGGGGTCGGCGAACCCCGCGAACGCGGCCGGGGGAGGCGGTGCGGTGCGTGCCATCGGTGCGGTCCTGCGTACGTCGTCGGAGGCCTTCGGGCAACGGTCACGACGCCATCGCCGGGCGCTTGGCGGCGGCCGCGGGCGCGTGTACGGTCCGCGCCGCCGCGGGTTCCGAGAGGCGTCCGCGGCTACGCTGCGGAGCGCGTCGGAGTGCGCTCGCCGTGACCCGTGGAGGTGCTTCGATGTTCTGTCCGAACTGTGGCGCGCAGAATCCTGATGGGACCCCGAAGTGCACGACGTGCGGGCAGGCGCTGCAGAGCGCCGGCGCGCGTCCCGCCGCGAAGTTCAAGGGCACGATGCTGATGTCCAACGACGGCGGCGCGCCGTCGGCGCCGGGCCTGCAGAAGGGTGCCTTCGCGCGCACCATGGTCGGCGGCCTGGGCACCATCGATCCCGCCTCGCTCGGCGGCGCCCCCGATCCCATCGGCGCAGGACCGGAGCCCGCGCGCACCATCGCCATGGACGCGAGCGCGTTCGGACTCCCGTCGCCGCAGGCCGGTGGGCCCATCGCATCGCCCTTCGCGCCGCCGTCGCCGGGAGGCCCGGCCTCGTTCGCGCAGCGCCCCGCTCCGCCGCGGCAGCCCGCGCCGCCGCCGCCCGTCGTCGAGGCCCCGCCGGTGCCGGACTTCGAAGCCGACGACGACATGGGCGTGGCGTCGACCATCGCCGTCGACGGTTCGGCCTTCGGCTTCGACACGAGCCAACCCGGTCCCGCGGGCCCCGCTGTGCCCCCGGCGCCGGCTCCCGCTCCGGCTCCGGCTCCGGTGAACATCAAGGCCACGGCGGCCTTCGGTGCGCCCCCGCCGGCGTCGACCTCGCAGGTGGCCTCGGGCTTCGCCGAGACGAGCCGGCAGGTTCCGTCGGGGCCGAGCGGCTTCGGCCAGCCGTCGCCGCAGCCGTCGCCGCAGTCGTCGCCGCAGCCGCCGTCGAGTGCCACCGTCGCCATGGACGCCTCGGCGTTCGGACTCGGTGGACCCGGAGGCTTCGGGGCCCCGGGCCCGCAAGCGCCGCAGCAGCCTCCGAGCGGTCCGCAGGGCTACGGAGCGCCGGCAGGCTTCGCGCCGCAACAGCAGCAGCCTCCGAGCGGTCCGCAGGGCTACGGTGCGCCGGCAGGCTTTGCGCCGCAACAGCAGCAGCCTGCGAGCGGTCCGCAGGGCTACGGTGCGCCGGCGGGGTACGGTGCTCCGCAAGGCGCGCCGCAGGACGCTTCGCAGCACGAGACCGGTGGGATCAACTCCACCGTCGCCGTCGATGCGTCGGCGTTCGGCCTCGGTGCGCCGGGAGGCTACGGCCCGCCGGGAATGCAGGGCGGGTATCCGCAGCAGCCGGGGATGCAAGGCGGGTATCCGCAGCAGCCGGGGATGCAGGGCGGCTATCCGCAGCAGGGCTTCGGGCAGCAGCAGGGGTTCGGTCAGCCCGGGATGCAGCCCTACGGACAAGCCCCGCCGCAGCAGCGTCCCGCGGCGGGCGGCGGCAAGGCGGGCCTCGTCGTGGGCCTCGTGCTGGGCCTCGTGGTGCTCGCCGTCGTCGCGATGTTCGTGCTGAAGGCCGCGCACCACTGATCGCGCTCCGCGGCGCGCGGGACCCACGGGTCAGCGCGCCGAGCCGAAGAGCTCCTCGAGGGCGGTGATGTCCTCGCGGGCGCGGCGCGCCTCGGCGTCGATGGCGCCGAAGCGACCGCTCCAGATGCGCGAGCACTCGCTCCGCGCCCAGCGTCGCAGCGACTGCTCGCCCTCGCGGTCGAGCCACGAGTCGTGCACCGTGCGCACGGCCTCCTCGTGATATTTTTGGAGCCCGCGGGGGTGCTTCGCGAGGGCCTCGAGGAAGTTGCAGATGCGCTCGACGTCGGCGCGCACGCGGCCCAGCATCTTCGACCAGTCGCGCGGAATGACCGGCGTCGCGGGGCGCGGCGGCGCGGCGGGGGCCACGTCGGTGCGGCCGCCGATGCGGTCCATGATGCGACCCACGGTGGACGCGGGCTTCATCTCCACGGGCTGCGTGGGGAACGCCGTGGCGACGGGCGTCGGCGCGGGGGCGGGGGCCGCGTGCGTCTCGTTGCGCGTGGCCTTGTCGGCGATGTCCATGCCGAAGAACTGCTCGAGGCCGCGGAGCTCGCGCTCGCGGAGCTCGCGGTCCGCCGGGTCCGTGGCGTCGAGGATGTCGATGACCTGCCGCGCGAAGTACCGCGACAGCACCTCGAAGGCGACGTCGGCCTTGGCGAGCTCGCGGTTCTGGTAGCGCAGCACGCTCTCGCTCACCTGCCCCGCGCGCCCCAGCGCGTCGATGCGCGCCAGCAGCGGACCACCCGGCGGAAGAAGCATCTCGAGGCGCCCGCCCTGGTACTCGGCGCGCACGAACATCTCGCCGAGCATGCGCTCGATGCTCTCGCGGGCCGTGTCGCGGAAGTCCTCGCCCATGCCGAGCACCCGCGCCGCGCAGCGCTCGCGCATCTGCTTGCGCATCTCGATCTCCACGGCGCTCTCGTTCATGAGCCCGGGCGAGGGCATCTGGCGCCGCTTGCCCTCGGCCTCCTCGGGCGTGAGGCGCGAGAGAAGGTCCCGGCGGATCTCGGTGATGCGCGCGTTGGCCCGCGCGGCACGCACCGCGCGCTGGTCGTCGCTCACCTCGGCGTCGAGGAAGCTCGAGAGGTTCGCGCGGATCACCGGGAGCAGCCCCCGCGCGTCCTCGCCCGCCATGATGTGCTCCCAGAGCTCGTCGAAGAGCTGCTCCTTGCGGCGCTCGAACTCCTGCTCGTTGAGCGTCTCCTTCACCGTCACGAGGGCGCCGCGGAGCGCCGTCTCGAGCTCGGCGAACTCGCGCTGGATGGTGCCCACGCTGTCGGCGTCGAGGTGCTCGAGCTCGTCGGCGAGGTAGCGCCCGATGGCGCCCTGGAGCTGCTCGAGGCCGCTCACCGGCTGCGTCTGGTTGTAGTAGTCCTGCACCTGCCGCGCGACGGGGTGCCGCGCGTCGACGCCCTTGTGCGCCCACACCTTGCTGTACGGAAAGACCCGGTCGATGGCCTGGTCCTTGAAGTTCCGCACGGCGAGGCTCCAGTGCCAGTTGCCGTTCTCGTCGGGGCGGTCGAAGAGATCGACCTTGGTGAGCACCACGAAGAGCCGGTCGTGGAGCTTGATGGAGCGGTCGGCGCGCTGCATCGCGCGGAGCAGCTCGAGCTCCTGCTGCACCAGCGACGGGCGCGTGACGTCCTTCACGAAGACGGTGACGTCGACCTCGTCGGCGAGGGCCTCCTCGGTGTCACGCCGCGCCTTGTCGCTGGGCGCGTCGATGCCCGGAAGATCCATGAGCACCACGCC
>CAIMWA010000018.1 GCA_903845045.1 uncultured delta proteobacterium
CAACCTCCTCTCGGACCCGCCGTTCACGCGCATGGACCTCGTGAGCTGCCGCACCACCCTCATCTACTTTCGCGACGACGCGCAGGTGCGCGCGCTGCGACGGCTGCAGTACGCGCTGGTCCGCGCGGGGTGCCTCATGCTCGGCCCGAGCGAGTCCATCGGCGACACGCAGCGCGAGTTCACTGTCATCGAGCCGCGCGCGAGGCTCTTCCGCTCGCTCGGACGGAGCGGTGTGCCGCTGCACTCCGTCCACGGCGTCGCGCCCGCGTCGCCGGACTCCCGCGGGCGCCCGTCGTCCGTCGCCGCGACCGGGGCGCGCTCGGTGCGCACGGTGCCCGACGCCGTCGCCAACGGCTTCGCGTCGCTGCTCAAGGCCTACGCGCCGCCGCCGTCGCTGCTCGTCAACGGCGCCCACGAGCTCGTGCACGCCTACGGCGAGGTCGAGAGGATCCTCCGCGTGCGCGAGGGATCGGCGAGCCTCGCGCTGACGAGCATCCTGCCCGAGGCGCTGGTGCCGGTGGCGGCGGCGCTGCTGTTCACCTGCGCGCGGGAGTCGACGCGCTCCGTCGCCGACGTGGTGCGCGTGACCCTGGGCGACGGCGAGAGCCACGCCCTGCGGCTGAGCGCCTGGCCCGTGCTGCACCCCGACGGCGACGCGCTCTTCATGCTCGCCTTCGAGCCCGTGGCCAGCACCGACGCCACCGCGGCGGCGGCCATCGACGTCGGCGCCGAGACCGTCGCGCGGCTGCACATGGTCGAGGGCGAGCTCGCCTCCACGCGCGAGCTGCTCCAATCGACCATCGAGCAGCTCGAGACGTCGAACGAGGAGCTGCAGGCCACCAACGAGGAGCTCATGGCGTCGAACGAAGAGCTGCAGAGTTCCAACGAGGAGATGCAGTCGCTGAACGAGGAGCTCAACACCGTCAACGCCGAGAACCTCGAGAAGCTCGGGGTCCTCGAGAGGCTGAACGGCGACCTCGACGGGCTCTTCGACGCGACCGGCGCGGCCATCGTGGTGGTCGACGCCGCGGTGCGCCTCACCCGCATGAGCCCCGAGGCGCGGCGCCTCTTCGGCTTCGCCGACACCGACCTCGGCCGGCCCTTCGCGGACCTCGCACCGCACTTCATCGACACCGACCTCGCGACGGACCTCCGCGCGACCCTCCGCGGCGGCGTGGGGGTGCAGCGTGAGCTCCGGGCCGCCGACGGGCGCGAGTACCTCATGCGGGTGCGCGCGTTCCCGCTCCCGCCGGCGCTGCAGCAGGGGGCCGTCGCGACGTTCATCGACCTCACGGCGCTGCGCGTCGCTGCGGCTCCGTCGTCCACCGTGGTCGCTCCTCCTGGGAGCGCTCCGTGAAGGACCTGGAGACCTCGCGACCGACCCTCGACGAGGCCCTCGGGGACCGCGTAGAGCGCCTCGCGCGGCTCCGCGAGCGGGCCGAGGCCGCGCTGGGCGACGAGAGCGCGCGCGAGGCCACCACCGGCGTGCCCGCGTCGTGGCGGGACATGGCGCACGTGCTCGAGGAGCTGCGCACGTACCAGGTCGAGCTCGAGCTGCAGAACGACGAGCTCCGCGCGGCGCAGTTCGAGGCCCTCGTGGCCCACGGGCGCTACGTGGCCCTCTTCGACCACCTGCCGATGGCCGCCTGGGTCGTCACGCCGCTCGGCGTCGCGACGACGGCCAACGACCTCGCCCTCGACTGGTTCGGCCTCCGCGCGGGCCTCGCCTCGTTCAACCTCCTCATGCGCTTCGACCGCGTCGACCAGCCCGCGGTGCACGCGGCCCTGGCGGCGATGGAGGTGAACCGCGTGCAGGTGCTCCGCGGCCTTCGCCTCTCGGGTCCCGGCGGCGGCGGGCGCATCGTCGACGTGCACGTGGTGGCGCTGCCCGCGGAGTACCACCTCGACCGGCACGGCCTCTGCGTGCTCATCGACCGCAGCGCCCAGACCGAGAGCGAGCGGGCCCAGGAGACGTTCCAGACCCTCGTCGACCGCAGCGACTCGCCGATCTACGCCATGAGCCGCGAGGGCGTCTGCCTCGCCGCCAACGACGCCACGCTGCGGCACCTCGGACGCTCCCGCGGCGAGGTCGTGGGCCACCCGCGCAGCGACTTCATGGCGCTCCACGAGGCGCGCGAGCACGAGGCCACGGAGCGCGCCGTGCTCGCCGCGGAGGAGGCGCTCACCGTCGAGGAGACGTTGAGCCGTCCGGGCACCGCGGCGCCGGCGCACGTCGTGAGCTGCAAGTTTCCCCTCGTCGACGCGCTCGGCGCGGTCTACGGCGTCGGCAGCGTCTCCACGGACGTGACGGAGCTGCGGTCGGCGCAGCGCTTCGCGTGGCTGAGCGAGGCGATCTTCGTCAACGCCACCGAGGCCATCGTCGTCGCCGGCGCGGACGGCTCCATCGTTCGCATGAACGAGGCCTTCGAGCGCCTGTCGAGCTTCTCCGCCGCGTCGCTGGTGGGCAAGCCGCTGCGGGCGCTGCTGCCCGTGCGCGAGGGCGTCGACGAAGGTCCGCACCCGTGCGACCTCGCGACGCGCGACGGCCGATGGTGCGGCGAGCTCGAGCTGCGCGGCGCCGACGGCCAGCCCTTCGACGTGCTCGCGACGGTGACGGTGCTGCGCGACGCGCGCGGCGTCGTGTGCAACCAGGTGCTCGTGCTGACGGACCTCACGGAGCTGCACGACGCGCGCTCCCGCGTCGAGCGCCTCGCGTACTACGACGGCCTGACCGGGCTGCCGAACCGCGCGCTGCTGAACGACCGCCTCGAGCGCCTCGTCGCGCGCTCGGTCCGACGCCGCGGGCGCTTCGCCGTGCTGTTCCTCGACCTCGACCACTTCAAGGTCGTGAACGACACCCTCGGCCACGTCGCCGGCGACGGGCTGCTCAAGGAGATCGCGGCGCGGCTCAAGGAGTGCGTTCGCGACGGCGACACGGTCGCCCGGCGCGGCGGCAACGAGTTCATCGTGGTGCTCGACGACGTCGCCCCGGAGGACGCCGCGCGGGTGGCCGCGAAGATCCGCGAGGTGGTGGCGTGGCCCGTGAAGCTCGCCGGCCACCTGTCGTACCAGCCCCATTGCACCGTGGGCGTCGCGCTGTTTCCCGCCGACGGCGCCGACGTCGACACGCTGCTGCGCAACGCCGACGCGGCGATGTACGCGGCCAAGGCCGCCGGGCGCGACCGCACGCAGTTCTTCGACGCCGAGCTCGGCGCCCGCAACGCGCGGCAGTTCGCCATCGAGACGGGCCTGCGGCACTCCCTCGACACCGACGGCTTCGTGCTGCACTTCCAGCCCAAGTTCTGTCTCGAGGGGCGCCGCTTCTGCGGCGTCGAGGCGCTCGTGCGCTGGCGGCGCACGCCGACGGAGGTGGTGTCGCCGGGCGAGTTCCTGCCGGTCGCCGAGCGCACCGGGCTCATGGTGCGCCTCGACCAGTGGGTGCTCCGCGCGGCCACGGCGACGCTCCGCGGGTGGGTCGCGCAGGGGCTCTGGCGCCCCGAGTGGCGCGTCGCCATCAACCAGACGGCGCTTTCGCTCCGCACGCGCACCGTGGCGGCGGCGCTCGGCGAGACGCTCCGCGACGGCGTCGTCGGCGGCCTCGTGGAGATCGAGCTCACCGAGACGGCGCTCCTCGAGTCCACCGGCGCGGTGCTCGACGAGCTTCGGGCCATCGAGGCGCTCGGCGTGCAGCTCTCCATCGACGACTTCGGCACCGGCTACTCGAGCCTCTCGTACCTGAAGAAGCTCCCCATCGCCGTGCTCAAGATCGACCAGGGCTTCGTGCGCGACATGCTCGACGACGCGAGCGACCGCGTGCTCGTGAACGCCATGGTGCACCTCGCGCACGACCTCGGGCTGCACGTCGTCGCCGAGGGCGTCGAGCACGACGCGCAGGCCGAGGCGCTGCGGGCGCTGGGCTGCGAGATGGCGCAGGGCTACCACTTCGCGCGACCCATGCCCGCCAGCGAGCTCGAGGCGACCTACCTGCGCCCGCTGGCCGCGCCCGTCGCTGGCTGACGGCGCTCGCGACGGCGCGCGTCCCGAAGCTCCGCGCCGCGGGGCACTTCGCCACGACGCGACGGCGTCCGCGACGCTCCGAGGCACGAAGGCGCTCGCGCGGCCCGGATGCTGCGAGGGCTCCCGGCGGATCAACCCGGAGGTGCCCCATGCGAACCGTGCTCCCGTTCGTCGCCGTCGCGTCGCTCTCGCTCCTCGCCGACGGCTGCGTCGACGTGCCCGACTACTCGTCGCTGATCAACGCGATGCAGGGATTGACACACCCCGCCGAGGCGGCGCCGACGAACGCCATCGGAACGCTCCACGTGATGCCCCGCGAGGGCCTCTCGCTGGACCTCGCGCCGAGGTACTGCCGCTCCGGCCAGCCCCGCGCGTTCCAGGGCGTCGACCTCGCCGCCGACGGCGACGACCCGGCCCTCGTGCGCGTCGTCGAGGACCCCATCGCCGGCACCCGCGTGCGCGTCGAACACGCTCGCGGCGGCGCGCCGTGGGTGCTCGACGCCGCGCACTGCACCACCCTCGCGAGCGACGTTCACGGCACCTCGGTGGCGATCAACCGCGTGGGCGTCGTCGCCGGCGTGCTCGACCTCGACTGCACCGCCGACGACGGGACGCGCGTCCGCGGCGCCGTTCGCTTCGACCAGTGCCACTCGTCTCCCGCGGCCGACGCCGCCATCGCCGCCATCGCCGCCGCGCGCGAGATCGGGACGTTGCCGGCGGTGCCCGACGCGGCCGTCGAAGCGCCCCCGTCGCGAGCGCTCCACGCCCTGCGCGCCGCGGCGTCGGCGCGGGTGGTGAACGACACCGTCGGCGGCGAGGCGCCCGCGACGGCGAGCCGGGCGTGCCTCGAGGGGTCCCGCGAGCTCCTCGCCCGCGCAGGCTTCGAGTCCGTGGACGCGTCCGCCCCGCACGACGTCGACGTCGAGTTCGCGTGCACCGGCCACGTGACGTACCGCTCCGTCGGCGGGCTCACGGAGATCCTGCTGCCCGACGCGGGTCCGGCCTCGGTGCGGGTGCGCGCCGACGGCGCCGAGATCGCCTCCATCGCGCCGCTTCCGCGGACGTGGCGCTGTGCCGGCTCCGGCGACCTCGCGCACCGCGAGCACGACTGCGGCGAGCGCCTCGGACGCTTCGCCAGCGCCCGCATCGCGACGTTCCTCGCCACCTCGCCGGCCATCGCGAGCCTCGCTGCGCGGCACGCCTCCGCCGTGAACTGATCCCGTCCATCCGCCCGCCCCGAGGCAACGCTCGCCCACGCGCAGGATTTTCCGGTTACGCTGCCGCGGCAGACGGAATGGACGGTCGAGAAGCGGAATCCTTCGTGCCGGTGCGGCTCGTCGCCCACGTCGAGGCGGAGGGCGCGTCGCGCGTTTCGGTGCCGGGCGCGTGGTTGCTCGCCGACGTGACGGGCTTCACGCCGCTGGCGAACCGCTTGGGCGTGCGCTTCGGCGCCGCGGGTGCGGAGCGCCTGTCACGCACGCTCAACGGGCTCTTCGGGAGGCTGCTTCCGATCGTTCGCGACGAGGGCGGCGAGGTGTCGAAGTTCGCAGGCGACGCCATGCTCGTGTGGTTCCCGACGAGCGGCGGGCGGGACCTCGCCGAGGCCGCGCGGGCGGCGGCCCGGTGCGCGGGCGCGATGCTCGACGTCCTCGCGGTGATGGAGCCCGTCGAGGGCGAGACGCCGAGCCTGCGCGTCGCCATCGCCGCCGCCGACGCGCACGCCATTCCCGTGGGCGGGCACCGCGATGCGTGGGACCTCGCCCTCGTCGGTCCCGCCATCGGCCAGCTCGGCGACGTGTGGCCTGCGTCGCGGCGCGGCACGGCCGTCGTGGCGCCGTCGGCGGAGGGGCTGCTGCCGGACCTCGTGCGGCGCGAGCACGGGAGCGCGTGGCTCGACCTCGGCGCGGTGCAGGCGGCGCGCGAGGCCGAGACGACCCCGGCGAAGGCGCCGTCGGTCCCGCCGTCGGACGTGCGGCGCTGGCTCCCGTCGCCACTGCGCACGCGCCTCGACTCGCGCCTCGACGACTGGCTCGCCGAGCTCCGCGTGGTGACGCCGGTCTTCGTGACGTTCCCGGACCTCGACGTGCTGCGCGTCGACGCGGCGCTGCTCGCGCGCGTGGTCCGGGTCGCGCAAGAGGAGCTCGACGCGCACCACGGCCAGCTCCTCGAGGTCGCCACGGACGACAAGGGCCTCTACCTCACGGCGGGCTTCGGGCTGCCCGGCGCCGTGGTCGAGCGCCCGTCGGAGTACGCCGTGGTCTGCGCGCTGCGCGTCCACGCGAGGCTCGCCGCCGAGGGCGTGCGGGCCCGCGTCGGGGTCACCACCGGCCGCTTCTTCATCGGCCCCGTGGGCGACGCGTTCCGCCGCGAGATCGCCCTCCTCGGACCCGCCATGAACCTCGCCGCGCGCTTCGCATTCCGCGGCGACGACGGCGTGCTCGTCGACGAGCCCACGCGCACCCTCGCGGCCCGCGCCGCGGTCTTCGCCGACTTGCCCCCGAAGCGCCTCAAGGGCTTCGACGCCCCGGTGCCCGTGTGGCGCGCCGTCGAGGCGAGGTCCGCGAGGCTCGGCGAGGCGGGGTCGCTGGCCGGTCGCCGCGTGGAGCTCGACGAGCTCGACGCACTGCTCGCCGGTCACGCGCGCGGCGAGGCCGTCGCGTGCACCCTCGAGGGGCCCGCGGGCATCGGCAAGTCGCGGCTCGTCGCGCACGTCGTGGCCGACGCGCAGACCCGCGGCGCCCTCGTGCTCCACGCCCTCGGCGACGCCGCCGCGGCGGACCGCCCGTGGCACGCCTGGGAGCCGGCCTTCGAGACCCTGCTCGGGGTGTCTCGAAGGGATCCGCGGGAGCGGCGCGTGGCGGCGCTGCGGGCCGCGCTGTCGGAGGTCCCGCACGGCGAGGAGCGCGCCCCGCTGCTCGCGCCGGCGCTGGGGGTCGAGCTACCCGACACCGCGGAGACCGAGCGCCTCGTCGGAAACGCCCGCGCCCGCAGCGCCGCCGCGCTCTTCGCCGCCCTCGCCGCACGGCGCGCCGGGGCCGACGGGGCGGTGCTCGTCGTCGACGACGCCCAATGGCTCGACGAGGCCTCCGCCGACGCCCTCGCGCCGCTGCGCGAAGCCCTGGCCCCGGCCTTCGTGCTCGCGGCGATCCGCACCGGCGACACCGCGCCGGCGGCGGCCCTCGACGCGCTGGTGGCGTCCCCGGGCACGCGCCGCATCGCCGTGCGCGGCCTCGACGTCGACGCCGCGGCGGAGCTCATCGCCGCGACCGCCGGCGTGGCCTCGTGCCCTCCGGCGCTCGCTGCGTGGGTGTGCGAGCGCGCCCGCGGCAACCCGTTCTTCATGGGCGAGCTCGCGACGGCGCTGGGGGCACAGGGCCTCGTGCGCGTCGAGGGCGGCGCCGTGGCCGAGGTCGACTTCACGGCGCTCGACCGCGTCGCGCCGACGATGACCGTGGAGACCCTCGTCGGGCGCCGCGTCGACGCTCTCACGCCCGACGCGCAGCTCGCGCTGAAGGCCGCGAGCGCCCTCGGGATGCAGTTCACCGCCGGCGACCTCGGCGCGGTGCACCCGTCGGGACCCGAGGCCGTGGCAGGGGCGCTGCGCGAGCTTCGGGCCGCCTCGCTCTGCGAGCCCGTCGAGGGCGACGGCTGGACCTTCGGCCACCGCATCACCTGCGACGTGGCGTACAGCCTCATGCTCGACGAGCAGCGCACGCGGCTGCACGGGTCCATCGCGCGGCACCTGCAGGCGTCGGGCGACGACGACCCCGCCGCGCTGGCGTGGCACTGGGAGCGCGCGGGCGACGTCGCGCAGGCGCTGCGATGGCTCGACGCGAGCTGCCGCAAGGCCGACCGCGCGGGAGCCCTCGCCGAGGCCCACGCCGCCGCCGCGCGCGCCGTGGCGCTGCTCGAGAGTCCCGACGCGCCGCCGCACCGCCCGGTGGAGCGCGCGCGCTGGTGGCGCTGGATGGCCGAGATCGACGCCGGCCGCGGGCGCTACCCCGACGTCATCGCCGCGGGCGGGCGCGCCGTGGCCGCGCTGGGGCATCCGCTCCCGGTGTCGTCGGGAGCTTGGCGCGAGCGCCTCGCGCGGGGCGTGCTCACGCAGGTGCTGCAGCGTCTTCGCCCGCCCGCGACGCGCGACGACCGCGAGGCCGCGGAGGAGGCCCTCGCGCTCAACCGCGCCGCCGAAGGCTTCTACTTCACGCAGAGCGACCGCCTCGTGGCGCTGGCGTGCTTCCTCGACGCGGTGAACCTCTCGGAGCGCGCCGGGGTCATGGGGCAGACCACCAACGCCTGGGGCGTCATGAGCGTCGCGCTGACGGGCCTCGGGGCCGAGCGCGCGGGGCGCTTCTACCTCGATCGTGCGATGCGCAACGCCGAGGCCGGCGGCGACGGGCGCGAGCTCGGCTACGCGTACTTCCACGCCGCGTCGGTGGCGAGCGTGCGCCACGACTGGGACGCCGCGGCGCGGCTCTTCGAGGTGTCCGCCGAGTGGTGCATGCGCTCGGGCAGCAACTTCATGCTGAACAACACGTGGTCCGCGGCGGGCGTCGACGCCTTTCACCGCGGCCGCGTCGGCGAGGCGCTGGCCCTCGCGGAGCGCCTCGGCGCGCTGCCGACCTTCGAGAAGACCGAGCGCGGCCGCAACATCGAGGCGTCGCTGCGCGCGGCGGTGGCGCTGTTGCGCGGCGACGATGCGACCGCAGCGAGCTTCGCGGAGCGCGCGCGCGACGCACTGCGACGCGTCGAAGACACGACGTGGACCCGCGCCGCGGGCATCCACGCGCGGGCGCTGCTTGGCCTCGGACGCGTCGCCGACGCGCGGGACGAGGTCTCCCGGATCCTCCCGGACCTCGCGGGCTCGCGGCCCGTGGACCTTCGCCGCCTCGAGGCGTACGCGTCGCCCGCCGAAGTCGTGACGGCGCTGCGCTGCGAGGACCCCGCGGACCCTTCGCTCGGTGCGCTGCACGCCACGGCCGACGCCACGCTGGCCCGCTTCGCGCGGACGTTCCGCATCGGCGAGGCCCGGCTCCACCTGCTGCGCGGCGCCGACGCGCTGGGGCATGGACGTCGCGACGCGGCCCGGCGGCACCTCGTGCGGGCGGTGCGGGCGGCGGACGCGTCGGGCATGGAGACCGAAGGGTCGCGGGCGCGGCGGATGCTGGGCGCCCTGGGCGCCGCGGGCGACGACGACGCACGGCGCGCGGAGCGATGGATGCGGCGCGAGGGCGTCCGCGCGGACCTCGACGCGGCGTTCTTGAGGAGGGCGAGACGGTCATGACGACGGACGACTTGACGACGCAGGACGGCACCGACGGCGCCGTGCCCACCCGAGGCTCCCCTGGCGACGCGCCGCCGGCGTGGTCGAACTTCACCGACGCGCCGGTGGCGATGTGGTTCACGCAGGTCTTCATCTTCCTCGTCGGAGGCGTCGCGTTCCTCTTTCCGCGCTGGACCTTCGACCTCTTCATCGGGCGCCCGCCGCCCGCCGGCGAGCCCATCGCGCTGGCCCACGACCTCTTCGCGCTCCTCGGCGCGCACGCCAGCAGCGTCGGCGTGCTCACGGTGCTCGCGCTGATGGTCGGCGCGCCGGTGCCGCGGCGCCGCTTCTCCATCGTGTTCTCGTTCTTCCTCCTCGCGTGGATCAGCGTGCTCGTGTGGAACCTCCACGACTCGCCGGAGCGCTACGGGCTCAGCTCCCGCGCGCTCGTCCCGGCCGCCACGATCATGCTCCTCGCGAACCTCCGCGCCGTGCTCCGCCGCGTGCCCGGCGACGACGTCGAGGAGACCCGCGGCCAGGTCGCCGCCGCGCCCGGGTGGACGCTCTTCGTGCTCGTCATCATCGCCCTCGCCGCCCTCGCGCACGGCATCGTGGTGCTCACCATGCCCGAGTCGATCCTGCGGCTGTGGGTGCGCGACCCGGCGCAGGTCACGGCCCTCGCCGTGCAGCAGTACCGCTTCACCGGCGCGTACCTCGTGTGCTTCGCCGCGGCGAGCGTGTTCTGCGCGTCGCTCACGCGGTACCGCTCCTGGCGCCTCGTCGCGGTGATGCTCGCGCACTGGCCGTTCGCGGTGATCGTCATCGCGATGATCCGCGCGGGAACCAACGCGTACACGATCCATCTCTGGCTCGGCCTGCTGCCGATGGCGCTGATAGGCATCGGCGCCTTGGTCGTGGCGCGCGCGCGCACCAACCCGTGGGCCTCGGACATCTCCGCGGGCATCCCCGGCTGGACCCCGATGGACCTGCTCTCCGGCCCCATGATGGCGCTGCAGGGCACCGGCAACCGCCGCCGCGCCTCGCACCTCGTCGGCGTCGGCGCCCGCGGGTGGTTCCGCACCCCGGACGCCTTCGCGACAGGCGTCCCCGAGAACCGCTTCTTCGAGCCCGGCCTGCGCCTCCCGTGCGTGGTGCGCTTCGCCAACCTCACGGAGCTCGACGACGCCTCCCTCGACGTGCGCGGCGCGGCCCTCGCGGTGACCGACCCCGCGCGCGGGCTCCGCTTCGACATGGTTATGAACACCGGCAGCTCGGCGCCGGTGCGCGACGTCATCGACTTCGCGCTCTTCGTGGGCTCGAAGTTCCTCCCGACCTTCGCGAGCAAGCTCGTGGTGCAGTCCGACGCGACGAAGCGCGAGGGCGCCATCACCGGCGTGCGGCGCGCCCCGGAGTCGTTCACGAAGCTCTATTTCCACAGCCAGATCGTGCGCTGGTGGTTCGACCGGCACAGCGGCGCCGTGCACCTCGTGCGGTACCGCATCGCCCCCGACGACCTCGCCGCGCCGGAGTCGGGACTGCCCGGTCCCGAGGACGCGAAGCACGTCTGGCTCCGCGACCGCGTCGACGGCGACACGCGCCCGACGGACTACCTCCGCAAGGAGTTCAAGTCGCGCTTCGACGCGGCCACCAACGCCGACGGTACGCCCGCGCTGACGCCGGTGCGCATGCGCTTCCAGGCGCAGTACCACCCCGACGCGGCGGGCCTCGGCGAGCAGTTCTACGACGCATCGGTGGACTGGCCCGAGCACGACCACCCGTGGTTCGACGTGGGCTTTCTGGAGCTCGAGAGCGCGCTCCCCGACGAGGTCACCGAGACCCTCGACTTCTGGCCCGGCTTCCACCCCCCGGGGCTCGGCGTGCCGCCGTCCTCGGGCCCCTTCGACCCGCGCTCCCTCGGCGACTCCGAGGTGCGCGTGATGCTCGTCCTCCAGCGCTACCGCCGGTGGCTCGGAGAGACCTTCGGCCGCCCCACCCCCCGAGGAACCTCGCGATGAGCTCCCTCTCGCCGTACCGCATCTCCCAGCGCTGCCCGCCCGATCGCCGCAACGCGCGGCGCGCCACGATCGTCGAGACGCGCGAGCAGTACGCGTGGGCGAGCGACGACCTCCAGGGCGATCCCGCCGAGGGCTTTCGCCTGCCCGACCACATCGCCGCGCTGCCCAAGGACGAGAACTTCTCGACGCAGAAGCTCGTCGAGCTCTTCGGCCACAAGTTCCAGGGGCAGCTCAACGCGAAGCTGTCGCCAGGGCGCATCCGTCACCTCGACGACTACGGACGCATGTTCACGCTCGTGCCCAAGCCTTCGTCGGCGGCGCGCTGGGACCGCGACGTCGAGTTCGCGCGGCAGCGCCTCGCGGGCGTGAACCCGATGCTGCTGCGAGCCGTCGACGCGTCGCCCTCGAAGGCCCTCGCCGACGCCGCCGACCGCACGCTCCGCGAGCGCGGCGACTCCCTCGCGAAGGCCCTGGACCGCGGCGCCGTCTTCGAGACCGACTGCGGCGTGCTGCGCGAGGAGTGCATCCAGCGCCACGTGCGGCGCTTCCAGCGGCACCTCGCCGCGCCGCGCAGCCTCTTCGTCGTCGGCGAGGACCGCGTACTGCGACCCGTGGCGATCCAGCTCTGGCCCGACGACCAGCCCGGCCCCAACCCCGCGTACGGACCGCACGACGACCCTTGGGCGTGGCGCCTCGCGCGGTGGCACGCGCAGTGCGCCGACGCGACGATGCACGAAGGGCTCTTTCACCTCTTCGAGACGCACCTCGTCTCCGAGGTCGTGGCCGTCGCCCTCGCGCGCACGCTGCACCCGACGCACCCGGTGTTCCAGCTCTTGAAGGAGCACTTCTCGTTCAACCTCGCCATCGACGTGCTCGCGCGCTCGGACATGCTGGCGCCGGGCCTGGCCATCGACATGGCGCTCTCCGCGGGCTCCGCCGGCGCCATCAACGCCATGCGCCTCTGGTTCAACCACGGCTGGTCCTGGCAGGAGCGCTCCCTCGCGAAGGACCTCGCGAAGCGCGGAGTCGCCGACCCCGCGCGGCTGCCCGGATACCACTACCGCGACGACGCGCTCCCGGTGCGCGACGCCATCGGACACTACTCGCGCGACACCATGGCCGATTTCTACGACGACGACGACGCCGTCGCCGGTGACTTCGAGCTCCAGGACTGGGCCCGCGAGACGTCGTCCAAGCTCCCTGGATTTCCGGTGAAGTTCGAGACCCGCGCGGCGCTCTTCGAGACCCTCGCGGAGGTGATCTTCCGCGCGTCGGCGCAGCACTCGGCGGTGAACAACGGGCAGTTCGAGGCCTACGGGTACATCCCCAACGCGCCGGGCCTGCTGCTCACGGCGCCGCCGACGCAGAGCAGCTACACCGAGGGCGAGGCCCTCGCGGCGCTGCCGAAGGGACCGGGCATCTACGCCCAGGTCACCATGGCGTGGGTGCTCAGCGAGCCCACGCACTACGGGATCATGGGCCTCGGCAACGTGCCGGCGTTCGATGCCGCGTACTCGCCGGCGGCGCGTCAGGCCGTGGCGGCGGCCCGACGTCGCTTCGCCGCGTGCGCCGGCGCCGTCGCGGCGCGCAACGCCGACCTCGAGGTCCCCTACACCTACCTCGACCCGCGCAACATCGAGCTCTCGAGCGGGACCTAGGCCCCGTCGCGGAGCGCCTCGACGAGCGCGGCGTACGCGCCGTGACCGTCGCCGCCGGGTGCGATCCACTGCTCGGCGGTGGCGAGCAGCGCCGGCGCGTCGAGGCCATCGAGGGACGCCTCGTCGTAGCGGATGCGAGGCTCGATGCGGACGAAGTGCCCCTTCGGGAGCAGGTCGCCGAGCTGCTGCGCGGGCACGAGCACGTTCGCGTTGCCGAGCACGTCCATGATCGCGCTGCTCCAGTTGCCCCGCACGTCGCGACGCAGCAGCCATTGGAGCTTGCCCCAGTCGCCCGCGTCGCGATCGTCGCCGACGTGGTAGCCGGGGTTGTAGAGCCCGGTGCCGAGGGACACGACGAGCACCTCGCGGAGGTCGTGCACCTGCGACTCCCGAGCGAGGTGCGACAGCGCGTAGAGCGCCGGGTTGTTGGCCGCGACGCCGCCGTCGATGACGTGCCGCGGTCGTGCGTTGGAGCCTCGCAGCGCGCCACGACCGATGCGCGCCACGGGAAAGTAAGTCGGCGCCGCGCTGGTGCCGCGCGCGGCCTCCCACACGAAGTAGTCCTCGTCGGGATCGCGCGACGCCTCGACGTGATCGAAGACCACCGGCCCCGGCTGGACCCCTTCGCCCGCGGCCACCGTGTACGCCGTGGTGAAGGCGTTCTTGAGCCGCGAGCCCTCGAGGCGCCGCATCGCCGCCGCCGCCGCCGAGAGCGTGAGGTCCGCGCCGAGCTTCTCGCGCAGCCACGCCGCGATGCCGCTGCGAGGGTCGCTCGGGTGCTCGCCGACGTACTTCGCGGCGAACAGTCCGCGGCCGTTGCCGACGAAGAGCCGCTGCTCCTCATGCAGGTAGAACGAGAGGATCTCCGCGGCGGTCCACGGCGTGCGAAGGTCACCTCGCGGGACCACCGGAGCGCTCAGCCCCATGGCGATGATGCCGCCGGTGGACGTGCCGCCGACGCAGTCGAAGAGCGTGTAGATGGGGCGCCCGAGATCGGCCTCGAGCCGCGAGAGCACGTACGCCGGCACGACCCCGCGAATGCCGCCGCCGTCGACCACCAGAACGCGCCATCGGATCGCCACGCCGGGAACCTCCGCGGGCACTGTCCACGAACGCCCGAGACGGTTTCAACAAGTTTCCATTCGGCCACTCGGTTCACCGCTGAGGCTGCGCGCGTGCGACGCTGCGCGCATGGACGCCGTGCACGACGGACGCATCGACGGCGAGGTTCCGTCCGTGGCGTCGCTGGCCGCGGAGCTCGCGATCGCCGAGGCCGAGAGAAACGCACGCACCGCCGAGGCCCTCGACGCCGTGGTGCGCTGGGAGTGGGCCGCGGGGCCCGATCGATCCTTCGAGCCGCACTGGTTCGAGCTGAACCGGCAGCGCCCCGGGCGACGCATCGCCGCGCCCGCGCACCCGCGCCCCGGCATGCACTCCTACGGCGTCGACGCCCTGGGCCGCACGCGCGTCGTGCGGATCTACGGCGGCGTGGTGTGGGACGGCCTCGACACCTTCGACGAGGAGGTGTGCACCTACGACGCCCTCGGCGTGTCGTGGGCACGCTACGCCCATGCGCCGGGCACCGAGTGCCTCGCCGTGAACCGTCTGCGCCTCGTCGACGGCGCGCCCGCGTGGCTCGTTCGCTGCGGTCGGGCGGGCGGGTCGGTGACGCGCTGGCACCGCGAGGGCGGGCGCGTCGTGCGCATCGACGTCGAGGCCGAAGAGCCCGGTCACGCCGACCCGCAACGACGACGCTGGACCGCGACGTACCACCTTCGGTGGGACCCCCTCGGTCTCGTCGGCATCGTCACCGACGGCAAGGACCGCGAGGTCCCCGTGTGGCGCCGCCCCGAGGGCGCCGTGACGGGGACGGCCTTCGTCGCAGCCCTCGAGGAGGCGATCTACGAGGCCGTGCGCGCGCGGCTCGCGGCGTTCGTGCCCGACGACGAGGTCTTCGCCGTGGCGCTCGCCTACGACGGCGAGGGCGCGCCGCTGCCGCCGTTGCTGGGGATCGGCCTCGCGCGCGATCGCACGGCGCTCCTCGCTGGGCCGGCGGAGCAGCTCGCGACACGGCTCTGGAACCCCGCGGGGTGGTCCGTCTTCGACGTGCCCGCGCTGGCCCTCGACGACGCGTCCATGGTCGACGTCTGCGATCGCCACTGCCAGGAGCTCACCGCGCGCGGGAGCCTGCTGCCTGCCGTGCGGATGCTCGGTCGCGTGGCCGCGAGGCTCCGCGCGGAGCCGCCGCCGTCGCTGCGGCTCACCGACGACGCGGTGGTGTACGTCGTCGACGTCGAGGCGTCGGCGATCCGCGCGGGTCTCCGCGACGCGCTCCCGAAGGAGCGCTTCACCGCGTGGAAGCGCCAGGGCTGGGTGCCCTGACGGCCGGGGGCGCTACACTCGCGCGCCACCCCGACACCCCAGGAACCCACCCGATGAGCGACTCCCCCTACGTTCCCCCCAAGGTCTGGACGCCGAACCCACAAGCCGGCGGGCGCTTCGCCAACATCAACCGCCCCGTCGCCGGTCCGACGCACGACAAGGTGCTCCCCGTCGGGCGCCACCCGCTGCAGCTCTACTCCCTCGGCACGCCCAACGGCGTGAAGGTCACGGTGATGCTCGAAGAGCTCCTCGCCCTCGGCCATCACGGCGCCGAGTACGACGCGTGGCTCATCAACATCGGCGACGGCGACCAGTTCGGCAGCGGCTTCGTCGACGTCAACCCGAACTCCAAGATCCCTGCGCTCATGGACCACTCGACCACGCCCCCGACGCGGGTCTTCGAGAGCGGCGCCATCCTGCTCTACCTTGCCGAGAAGTTCGGCGCGTTTCTTCCGAAGGAGCCCCACGCGCGCACCGAGACCCTCTCATGGCTGTTCTGGCAGATGGGCAGCGCGCCGTACCTCGGCGGCGGCTTCGGACACTTCTACGCGTACGCGCCAACGAAGATCGAATACTGCATCGACCGCTTCGCCATGGAGGTGAAGCGCCAGCTCGACGTGCTCGACCGCCAGCTCGCGAAGCACCGCTTCATCGCGGGGGACGACTACACCCTCGCCGACATCGCCATCTGGCCGTGGTACGGCGCCCTCGTCGCCGGGCTCGTCTACGACGCCGCGGAGTTCCTGCAGGTCGCTAGCTACACGCACGTCGTTCGCTGGAACGAGGAGATCGCCGCGCGCCCCGCGGTGAAGCGCGGGCGCATGGTCAACCGCGTCTTCGGCAAGCCCGAGACCCAGCTTCGCGAGCGCCACGACGCCAGCGACTTCGAGACAAAGACCCAAGACAAGCTCGACGCCGCGGCCAAGCAGCCTTGATCGAGGGGACCCAACGTTGCGCCGCGACCCCGTGTCCGAGCGCCTCGTGACCCTGGATCATCGCGTCGCCGCAGCCTCTCGTGGTGCCATCGTCGTCGCCTCGCTCGTCGTGGCGTGCGCTTCGCGGGCGCCGGCGCCTTCCCCTCGTCATGAGACAACCGCGGTGGCGCGCTCGCCGTCGACGGTCGACGCTCCACCTGCGACGCCCAGTGCAATGCTCACTGCCGTCGACTGCGGCTGGGGCGGCGTCGGTCCGACCGCCGTACCACCTCGCGTGCCGGACGCGTGGGTCGTCGCCGTCATCGACGTTCAAGCGCTGCGCACGCTCACGGCGGTGCGCGTGGTTTCCCTCGAAATGCTCGATGCCCGCGGAGCTGTGGTGGCGCGCGGCACGGCGCCCTTCGACCTACGCGTGGCTCCGGCGAATCGGCGGAGCGGCGACTTTGCGTCCGAGGGCACGTCGGAGCTTCCCGCGACCGTTCCCCTGCATTCCCGTCTGCGGCTTCGGATTCACGCGCCGCTCGACACGCTGCTGCAGCACATCGCTGCACCGGCAACGCTGCGTGTGCGCTTGTCCGTTGACGGCGGCGGGGTGCCGTTGGAGGTGAGCGTGCCGGTCGCGGGGGAGTGGCCGACGGCGTAGGCTGGAGGGCTGCACTCCATTGTTGTTGCGAACTTCGATGAGCGTCGGCACGAGGCGCCGTCTACCAGGTCCCGAACCCCTCCCACGCCCCGTTGAACGCCGCGCCGGCCACGGCGCATTGGCACCACGTGTACGCGCCGCTGGGGCTGCACGCCCGCGCGGCCATGCCTCCGCCGTCGCCGTAGGCCCCTGCGATGGACGACGCGAGCCGCGCGGCCAGCGCCGGTGCGAGCGTCGCAGATCCGGGCGTCGGGTTGTCCCACGCGAAGGCGATGCGACCGTCGGGGACCGTGTGCGCCGCGGACCACGCCCGCGTCGCGTACACCTGCGTCGACACGAAGTGCTCCATCTGGTCGAGCGTGAGCGCATCGGTCTGGTACGCCGCGGACTGCCACACCGCCGTGAGCAGCGGCACGTACGCCCTTCCGAGGTACGACTGCGCTGTGTTCACCGTCGTCGGCGAGCCGACCGAGGCCGCGAGGCGCGGGAGATGTTCGGTGAACGCGTTCAGCGACGCCGCGCGCTCGGCCACCGTGGCGCTCCCGACGCACACCGCCGTCGGATCAGGGTACACCTCTTGTCCCCACCACCGCGCGTAGCTGTTGGCGTCGACCCAGAACGCCGCGTCTTGCAGCCAATTCTCGAGGTGTTGCTTGTAGGTTGCGAGGTTCGTCGTGCCCTCGCCCATGCCGATGACGAACACCGCGCCGCGCACCGCCCGCGCGCCCGCAGGACCCGTGTAGAGCCCGCGCATCGCCTCGCGCACGTTCGCGCGCGTGGCCGCGTCGGTGCGCGCCGTGCTCGGAAGCTCGTTGATCTCCCACGCGTCGCCCGCGGCGACATCGTACCCCGCCGAGTCCATGCGTCGACGGAACTCCACGCCCTTGTCGAACCACGTCATGCCACCCACGGCCGCCCAGCCCCCCCAACTGAACTCCGCGAGCGCGTGAAACCGCGGTCCGCGAGCGCGAATGCCCGCTGCCTCCGCCGCGCCACGCAGCGCCGTTCGATCGGCGGAGAGGCTCGGGATCGAGAGCCAGTAGTGCGCGCACGGCGATGGGTCGGCCTGCAATGCGGTCGCGAGCGCGTTCCATCCACCCTGGTCATAGATGATGACCTCAACTGCCTGAGGACACGTCGGAGTCCCCGCATCGGCCGGTGGCGGCGGGCTTCCCGCGTCGGCCGGCGGCGGAGGACCCGGCACGTCGTTCGGAGGCACCACCGTCCCTCCATCGGCGGGGTGCGGCGCGGCGGCGTCCATGGAGCCGGCGTCCGCGACGAAGGGACCCAGGTCGTTCGAGGGCACCGGCGCGTCGGTCGACGCAACGCCGTCGGCTGCCGGTGACGCGCCCACATCGTAGGGCATCGCGACGTCCGCTTTCGCCGACGCATCGACCGTCGACGCATCGCCGGAGACCGGAAGCAGCAACAGGTCGCTGGCGCCGCATCCGGCGATTCCGAGCGCCGCAGCGCACCCCGCGAGCCATCGCATCCCGTCCATCGGGCGACGACACCACCTCGCCGCGTCCCAGGTCAACGGCGTCCTGTGGAGGGGGGGGGACGGTTTCAACATTTCAACATTCGCCCGGCGAGCCGATCGAATGCGTTTGTTTTCGAGTAGTTACGCGGCGCTCGGAAGGAATGGCAACTTGTTGAAACCGTCCCCTTGACTCACCGCGTCAACGCACGCTTCGTGAACGTGCCTCGGTCGACGCCGGGCGCGGGAGCACCCTCGCGGCACGCAGTGTGCTGCATCCGGCGCCAATGCAGCTCCAACCCGCGCGCGTTTTGCCTTGTCGTGCCGCGATCCTGCTTTGCCTCGCAGGGTGCAGTTCGAGCGTCGGTGTCGCGGCCGATGGCACACCCGCCGCCGATGGCACAGTCGCGTCGACGGACGCCTCGCTCGACGCCGACGCGCGCACGTCGCCGGGCACCGACGACCCCGATGGAGCGCCGCCCACCGACGCCGGAACGTGCGTCGACTTCGGTGCCCCCGTGTTCGACACCACCTGCGCGTCCGACGCGGACTGCGTGAGCGTCTACGGCGGAACGCTCTGTCCTGGCTACAATTGCGTCTGCGCGGCGGGCCGGTCCATCAACGCGCGCGAGATTCCTCGGTATCAGACCCTCGCCGCGTCGGTGCCGCGCGGTGCGGGGCCGTTCTGCTCTTGTCCGGCATTGGGGCGGTCGCGCTGCGCCGCAGGGCAGTGCGTGTGGTGCTCGAACTTCGCGTCCGATGGGGGCAATCCCGTCGGGTGCGGAGGGTGACGACGTGCCGGCAGGGTCGGCCCCCAGCGGCATTTTCCGTCTCGTCGCACGGGGGTGAAACCCGACCATTGATCACAGCGCTGCGTCGGTGTGTAGAGTCATTCGTCGTTGCGATGACTTGCGCTGGTGCCTGACAACTGGCGATGGCGACGCCGACGCTCGCGGACGTGGCGCGCTGGTTCTCACCCCCGGCTACAACATGTTGTCCGCCCCGGGCATCACCGGGGACTGAAGGACTGCACTTTCCGTTCGGGGAGCGCCGGGCCGCGGCCCGGTGCGACGTCATGATGTAGCCCCGGGTGCAACCCCGGCACGGGACGGTCGCGCGCCGAGGCCGTCGCGAAAGCGCTGAAGACACCGCGTGAGGTCGCAGGCAGCGCGAAAGACTGATCAATGGCCAGGGATGAGCAGCGTGGCTCTGCGCTCCCGGCCCCCACGGCCGGAATGTTCTCGCCATCGCACATCCCGCCGGGATGTCGCACCGCCCGACCACCGTCGAGATTCATCGGTCGCGCACGGCTTCGAAGAACGGAGTGGGACCGTCGACGCTGCGGAGTTCACTCTCCGCCCGCCGAACCTGCTGCGACATGTCCGGCCCCGACCACGCATGGCGAAGCGTCCATCCCGCGTCGTCGGCGGGGCTCGCGTCATGCGAGGTGCCCGCATCGGCGATCGCTCGGTCCGGTGCTGCGATGGGCGCCGGCGCGGGCGGAAGTGTGGAACGGCAGGCGGCCCCCATCGAAGCCGACGCGATCACGACGAGCATCGTCAGGCGCACCTCGTTCCGCACCGACCTCTCGCGTCGTACGCGCACTGCCTTCATCGTCGTGAACCCGGCATGGATCCAAGGGTGCGCGGGTGGTTCGATGCCCGAACCGGCCTCGTCACCCCCGCGCCTCGGCGCGTCGCAGCAGCTCGCTCAACATCCCGTAGGTCAGCCCCCAGATGGTGAGCCCCTGCCATTCCCACTTGGGAAGCCGCAGCGGCACCTTCACCGGCAGCGCCTTCACCGGGCGGTACCACCACAGCATCGTCGTGCGCGTGCGCTGCACCTCGACGAGCGGCACCCACATCGCCTCGGCCACCTCGCGCGCGTCGAGCGTCAGCGCGGGATCACCCTCGATGGCGAACACCATCGGCACCACTGTGAACTTCGCCCAGCCGCGCTCGCCGCGCTCGGGGTGGTCGTTGAGGCGCCCCAAGGTGCGGGCCCCGAGGGCGCGAAGGTCGAGGCCGACCTCCTCGAGGGTCTCGCGCACCGCGGTGTCCTCGAGCGAGCCGTCGCCGGGGTCGACCTTGCCCCCGGGCAGCGCGGCGTGCCCCGACCATCGATCCCCCGGACGCTCGGCGCGGCGAATGACCAGCACCTCCACCGCGCCCTCGCGCTCCCGCAGGATCATCGCGACCACCGCGGACCAGCGCACCTCGCCGTCGTAGGTCCACGGGGCGGGGGCGTCGGCGAGGGCGCGGGCGATGCGGTCGATGGAGAGGACCACGGGGCTGCGCGGCAGCGTAGCGCATCGGCGGCGTCGCGGGGTTCCGCAGCACCACCCTCGCGCGGTACAACGCCGGCGATGGAAACGCCCGAAGCCCCCGTGCTCGACCTCCTCGACGACGCCTTCGAGCGCCTCTGCGCCCAGCCCCTCGCGCTGGTGCTCGAGCCCGCGCCGCTCTTCACGCTCTTCGACCGCCTCGCCGACCCGGCGCTCCTCGCCGACGTCAACGACGCGGTGATCGTCCCCGCCCGCGACCGCGCCATCGCCCGCGCGAGCAAGAGCAGCGTCACGCACCGCGCGTGGCTCCCCGACGACGTCGCGCAGCGCATCGTCGAGCGCGCGAGCCGCCCCAAGCCCCTGCCCCGCAAGATGGTCGACGAGCTCGTCGCCAGCGAGCGCGTCCGCGACGGCGTCAAGGCGACGCTCACCGAGGCGCTCACGTCCTTCGTGCAGAAGGCGAGCAGCGGCGGCGGCGCGGCGGCGGCCGGCGCGGGCATGCTCCGCGGGGCCCTCTCCTTCGGCGCCAAGGCCGCAGGAAAGATGCTCGGAGGCGTGGGCGAGGAGATCCAGCGGCAGCTCCTCGAGCGCGTCGGGGACTTCGTCGACGGCGCCATGGCCAACGTGCAGCAGCGCATCGCCGAGCGCCTCAAGAGCGACGACACCGCCAAGGCCCTCGGCAAGCGCGTCGGCGCCGCCGTGCAGAAGGCCCTCGACGAGACCGAGGCCGCCGGGGCCAAGCGCACCGCCCGCGTGGCGTGGGCCGACGTCGACGCCGCGGTGCCCGACGTCATCGCGCACAACCTCCGCCGCCCCGAGCTCCGCGACGCCATCGCCGACGAGATCTCGCAGCTCCGCGCCGAACACGGCGACGTCACCGTGGGATCGCTCCTCGACGTGCTCGGCGTGCGCGACCTCGCCAAGGGCGAGTGGCGGCGCATCGGATCGGTCGTGATGCAGGGCAGCGCGTGGGTGCGATCGGCGTGAGCGCGAAGCCCTACGACGCGGTCCTGGTGATCTCCTTCGGCGGACCCAACGGCATCGCCGACATCCGTCCGTTCCTCGCGAACGTTCTCCGCGGGCGTCGCGTGAGCCCCGAGCGCGTCGAGGAGGTCGCCCTGCATTACGAGCGCTTCGGCGGCGTCTCGCCCCTCACCGGCCTGACCCTCGCGCAAGCCGACGGCCTCGCCGACCGGCTGCGTCGCGACGGCCCCGATCTCCCGGTCTACGTCGGCATGCGCAACTGGAACCCGCTGCTCGAGGACACCCTCGCGGAGATGTCCCGCGCCGGCGTGCGCCGCGCCGTGGGCTTCATCACCGCCGCGCACCGCAGCGACTCGAGCTGCGCGCAGTACCGCCAGAACGTTCTCGACGCGCGTCGTTCTCTTTTCGCGAAGGGTCTCGCCGACGTCGAGGTCACCTACGTCGAGGACTGGTACGCGCACCCGCTCTTCATCGAGGCCACCGCGCGGCACGTCGAGGCCGCGATGCAGCGCGTGCCCGATGGCCTCCGCGACGAAGCACGGCTGGTGTTCACCGCGCACAGCGTGCCCGTCTCCATGGCCAATGCGTGCCGGTACCGCGAGCAGCTCGCCGAGACCGCGCGCCTCGTCGCCGCCCGCGTCGGACGCACGGACCACGCCCTCGTCTACCAGTCCCGCAGCGGCCGCCCCGAGGACCCGTGGCTCGAGCCCGACGTCAACGTCTTCGCGCGCAGCGAGCACGCCCGCGGGGTGCGCGCGCTGGTGGTCTCGCCCATCGGCTTTCTCTGCGACCACATCGAGGTGCTCTTCGACCTCGACGAGCAGCTCCGCGAGACCTGCGACGGCCTCGGCCTCGTCATGGAGCGCGCCAGCGCCGTCAACGACGCGCCGCTCTTCATCGACATGATGGCCGACGTCGTGCGCCGCCACGCCGC
>CAIMWA010000019.1 GCA_903845045.1 uncultured delta proteobacterium
CGGTTCGTCGGGTGGTCCTCGGCCAGCAGGATGCGAAGGGGCCTCCGCTCGCCCAGCGTCGCGTCCACGGCGCTCGGCGCGGGCGCCTCGGCGCGGCGTGGCGCGGCCGCGAAGAGGGTCACCAGCTCGTCGTGCAGCCGCGACGGACGCACGGGCTTCGTGAGCCGCGCCCGGAACAGCCCCTCGGGCACGGGCTCCGCGTCGAGCGTCGAGAGCAGCAGGAGGGGCGTCGCCTCGCCGATGGCCGAGGCCTGCAGCGCGCGCGCGAAGTCGAAGGCGTCGCCGTCCGGCAGCGCGCGGTCGACGAGCACGACGTCGAAGCGATCGCCCGCGGCGATCCACGCGAGCGCCGCGCGCCAGCGGTGCATGGCCCGGGGACGCATGCCCCACGCCTGGAGCTGCCGGGTGAGCACCGCGACGTCGGCGCCCTCCTCGACCACGAGCAGCGCCGATCGCCCCGCGAGATCGACCTGCGCCGACTCGAGGAACCGCGGCGACGGGAGCGCGGCCACCGGCGCCCGCACCGTGAAGTGGAACGTCGAGCCGCGCCCGAGGACCCCGTCGCTCTCGACGTAGATGCCGCCGCCCATGAGCTCGAGGAGCCGCCGCGTGATGGCGAGGCCGAGCCCGGTGCCGCCGAACTTGCGGGAGATCGACGTGTCCAGCTGGGTGAAGGGTTGGAAGAGCCGCGCGACGCCCTCGGGCGTGAGGCCTATGCCCGTGTCGCGCACCGAGAAGCGGAGCTCGACGCGTCCGTCGGGCTCCGGATCGCCCGCCGAGAGACGCACCGCCACCTCCCCGGCCTCGGTGAACTTCACGGCGTTCGAGAGCAGGTTGAGGAGCACCTGGCGCAGCCGCGCGCCGTCGCCGACCACGCTCGCCGGCGTCGCGGGATCGATCTCGCAGGTGAGCGCGAGGTGCTTCGCGTCGGCGAGGCCGGCGATGAGCGCGACGGAGCCCTCGACGCACTCGCGCAGGTCGAAGGGCGCCGCCTCGAGCTCGATGTGGCCCGCCTCGATCTTCGAGAAGTCGAGGATGTCGTTGATGAGCGCGAGCAGCGCGTCGCCCGACGTGCGGATGGTCGCCGCGAGCTCTCGCTGCATCGGCGTCAGCGGCGTCTCGAGGAGCAGGCCGGTCATGCCGATGACGGCGTTCATCGGCGTGCGGATCTCGTGGCTCATCATCGCGAGAAACGCGCTCTTCTCCCGCGTCGCGGCCTCGACCGCCTCCTTCTGCGACCGGACCAGCGCCAGCGACGCCTCGAGCTCGCGGGTGCGCGCCGCGACCTCCGCCGCGAGCCGGGCCTGCACCTCGTCGTTCGCGCGGTCGCGCCACGCCACGTGCGCGGCGAGCTCGCTGACGGTGGTGTTGATGAGGTACCCCAGCACGTCGACGGGGTCGCCCTTCATGTCCCGCGCGACCTGCACGGTCAGGTCGCCCGCGGCGACGGCGATGAGGCTCTCGGAGATGCCCTGCACCGCCGCGGCGAGGCGATGCTCGCTCTCGCGGGTGGTGCGCACGATGCGCTCGACCTCGTCGGCCATGGTGTTGAAGAGCACCGCGACGGTGTCCTCTTCGTCGCGGTTCATGGTGCGGGGAAGGCGGTAGTCGAAGTCGCCGCTCGAGAGCCGGAGCAGGCCCTCGCTCAACGCCGCCGGCAGCCTCGCGCGCTCGTCGCTCATGGCGTTGCGGCCCGCTCGCGCGCCCACGCGAGGGCCTCGTCGAGCGTCGCGAACATCCGCGTCGGCACCTGCGGCTTCGACAGCCCGAGAAAGATCGACGCGACGGCGCGCCCGAAGGCCGTGCCTCCCACCAGCGCGAAGCACGCGTGGAGCATCGGGTCCGGCGCCTCGCGGTACACCGTCCGCGCCTCGGTGGTCTGCCGTGCGACGCGGTCCATGAAGACGATGACACCGGAGCGGCGCATCGTCGTGCGAAGGTGCGCGAGCTGCAGGTCGATGCTCTCGCGCGCGCTCGCCCCGTCGTCGGTGCTGCCTTCCACCGGCACCACGGCGATGACCCCGGGCTCGACCTCGTAGAACGAGGCGTTCGAGCTCTGCGCGAAGCGATGCCAGCGCTCGACGGGAATGGTCACGACGCCTCCGCACGAAGGGAGCGAAGCCATTGCAGCGCGTCGTCGACGGTCTTGAAGAGCCGCGTGGGCATCGCCGGCTTCGACAGGCCGATGAAGAAGCTCCCGATGGCGCGGGAGAGGGGGCTCGGCACCACCAGACCTACCCCGAAGAACGCGTCGACGGTGAGCTCCTCGGCGTAGACGCGGCGGCTCTCGGCATCCTGCCCGAAGAGGTGGTCCATGAACACGACGACGCCGCAGCGCCGGCCGCCGAGGGCGCGGGCGTAGTTCACCTGGAACGCGACGTTCACCTTGGCCAGCTCGGGGCGGTCGACGATGCCCATGGCGGGCACCACGAGCAGCAGGTCCGGCTCGTCGGGGGGCGTATAATATTGCGTATTGACCGTCGTTCCGACGGCCCGCAACCCGGATGCGCGGTCAGTCGTCATGACGAAGTACCGTTCGCAAAGGACGTCGCGCGGCGTGACGGGGTCGAGGGTCGACGCTCGTGGCCGCGCGGCCTGACGGAGAGATCTTTGGTCTCCGAAGCCACCGCGTCAATAGCTGGACCGCCGCGCTAGGTGTCGTCCGCCAGCTCTGCGCGAATCGCGTGGATGCTGCCTTCGTCGGCGAGGAACGCGCGGACGCAGTCCGGGTCGAAGTGGCCGCCGGCGCCGTCGCGCAGCGTGTCGATGGCGCGCTCGACGGGCCATGCGGGCTTGTACGGACGCACCGAGGTCAGCGCGTCGAAGACGTCGGCCACCGCCACGATGCGCCCGTGCAGCGGGATGGCCTCGCCGCGAAGGCCGCGCGGGTAGCCCGTGCCGTCGAACTTCTCGTGGTGCGTCAGCGCGATGGTCGCCGCGGTCTGCAGCAGCGGCGAGGAGCTCCCGCCGAGGATGGCGGCGCCGATGTCGGTGTGGCGCCGCATGATCACCATCTCGTCGTCGGTGAGCCGGCCGGGCTTGAGCAGGATGTGGTCCGGTGTGCCCATCTTTCCGACGTCGTGCATCGGCGCGGCCTCGAGCACCAGCGCCTGCTCGCTCTCCGAAAGCCCGAGGACGCGGGCGATGAGCCGCGAGTAGTGGGCCATGCGCAGGATGTGCTTGCCCGTCTCGGGGTCCCGGTACTCGGCGGCGTTCGAGAGGCGGTGGATCACCTCCCGCTCCCGCGCGCGGATCTCGGCGGTGGCCTTGGTGACCTCGTCGGCCAGCCACGCGGCGCGGCTCGCGAGGTGCACCTCGGCGCGGCGCAGCGTCAGGGCGTTGCGCACCCGGGAGGTGAACTCGACCTTGTCGACGGGCTTCGTGAGGAAGTCGTTGGCGCCGCGCTCGAGGGCCTCGCGGCGCACCGCGCCCTCGGTCTCGCCGGTGATCATGAGCACCGGCACGGTGCCGCGGCCGTCGAGGGCCCGAAAGCGGAGGATGAACTCGAGCCCGTCGATGTCGGGCATGAGGTAGTCGACGAGCACGAGGTCCACCTCCGCGTGCGCGCACCACGCGAGCGCCGCCGCGGGATCGGTGAACTCCGTGGTCGTGACGTCGGGCAGGGCCCGCACGAGCAGCGACAGCAGCTTGAGGCTCAGCGGATGGTCGTCGACGATGAGGATGTTCACGGCCGCCTCCTCGGACTATGGAACACCCGGCGCCGTCGGCGCTACGCCCCGCGGTGGCCCCGCAGCAGGAACGTGCGCAGCGGACCCACGCCCTTGACGTCGACGTCGCCGCGCTCGTCGACGACGAAGGTCCCGTCGAGGCGCTCGCGCACCGCCGCGGTGACCTGGATCTCGCCGGCGATGCCTTGGGACTCCATGCGGCTCGCGATGTTCACCGTGTCGCCCCAGAGGTCGTAGATGAACTTGCGGATGCCGATGACGCCGGCCACCACCGGGCCGGCGTGGATGCCGATGCGGAGCTGCAGGGGTGCGCCGTCGGAGCGACGGAACCCCGCCGCCGCGTCGCGCATGGCGAGCGCCATCGCCGCCATCGCCGGGACGTGGTCCTCGCGCGGTGTCTGGAGCCCGCCCGCGGCCATGTACGCATCGCCGATGGTCTTGATCTTCTCGAGCCCGTGCCGCTCGGTGAGCTCGTCGAACGCCGAGAACACGTCGTTGAGCAGGCGCACCGTCTCCACCGGCGGCTGCTGCGACGCCAGCGCGGTGAAGTCGACGATGTCCGCGAAGAGCACGCTCACCGACGCGAAGTGATCCGCGATGACCGCCTCGCCGCGCTTGAGCCGCTCGGCGATGGGACGCGGCAGGATGTCGAGGAGCAGCCGCTCGGACCTCTCCCGCTCGACCTCGAGCTCGCGCACGAACGCCCGCTGCTCGTCGCGCAGGCGCTTCTTCTCGAGGCACGCGTTGATGCGCGCCCCGAGCAGCACCGGCTCGAAGGACTTCGGGAGGTAGTCCTCGGCGCCGAGCTCGATGCCCCGCACGACGCTCTCGAGCTCGTCCTGCGCGGAGATCACGATGACCGGCACGTCGTGCAGCGCCGGGTCGGACTTCATGCGCGCGAGCACCTCGTAGCCGTCCATCTCCGGCATGAGGATGTCGAGGAGCACCAGGTCGAAGGGCTCGGCACGCAGGGCTTCGAGGGCCGCGACGCCGTGCTCGGCCTCGGCCACGGTGTGCCCCTGACGCCGGAGCCCCAGGGTGACCTTGAGCCGGCTCGTGGGGTGGTCGTCGACGACGAGGATGCGCCCGCGCTCGCGGCTCATCGCCCCGCCGCACTCAACAACGCCTGCACCGCCGATCGCACCTCCGGCCACGCCGCGTCGACGAGGTCCACGGACTGCGCGACGCCCTCCCAGGTGCCGGCCTTCGCCGCATCCTCCACGGCGGCTCCGAGCTCGCCGAGGCGACGCGCGCCGAAGTCCCGGCTCGTGGACTTGAGCCCGTGGGCCGCCCGTCGAAGCTCCGCCGCGTCCCGCCGCGCGAGCGCTCCGCGCATCGCCGCCAGCACCACCGGCGTCTCGTCGAGGTAGCTCTGCAGGAGCTCGGCGAGCGCCGCCGCATCGCCGTCGACGAGGTCGCGAAGGCGGTCGAGGGCCGCAGTGTCGAGGGGGGCCGGCGTCGCCCCGGTCGCTGGCGGGAGCGGGCTTCGGCGCGCCGCGCGATGCTCGCTGGACCCGGTCGGGCTCGACGTTCCCGATGCGCCGGGGTGCGGGGTGCAGCGCCGCAGCGCCTTCACCAGCGCCTCGACGCGAACGGGCTTCGCGAGGTAGTCGTCCATGCCTGCCTCCTCGCAGGCGCGGCGGTCCTCCGGGGTCACGTTCGCGGTCATCGCGACGATGCGAGGACCTTGCCCGCCGGGCCACCGCGCGCGCACCCGGCGGCTCGCCTCGAGGCCGTCCATCTCGGGCATCTGCATGTCCATCAGCACCACGTCGTAGGGCTGCCGCTCGAGCGCCGCGAGCACCTCGAGGCCGTTGGCGGCGACGTCGGCGCGGTACCCGAGGCGCGACAGCATGAGCAGCGCCAGCCGCTGGTTCGTCGGGTGATCCTCGGCCAGAAGGATGCGCAACGGCCAGTTGTCGCCGAGGCCGGCGTCGAACTCCGACGACGATGCACGCGCGAAGGCCGCGACGGCGACGCCGTCTCCGAAGAGCGAGCACAGCACCTCGTGGAGCTGCGCCGCGCGCACCGGCTTGCCCAGCGCCGCGACGAACGGCGACCCGTCGGCTGGCGCGTGACCGAGGGAGCTCAGCAGCACCATCGGCAGCGCCCCGCGTTCCTTCGGCAGCGCGCGGATCGCCGTCGCCAGCGCGAGGCCGTCCATCTCGGGCATCTGACCGTCGATGAGCGCGACGTCGAAGACCTCGCCGCCCTCGATGCGCGCCAGCGCTTCACGCGGGAGCTCCTCGCCGTGCGCCGTCATGCCCCAGGCCTCGAGCTGGTACGAGAGGATCCGGCGGTTCGTGGCGTTGTCGTCGACGACGAGCGCGCTGCGCCCGCGGAGCCCGCGCTGCTCGGGCTGCAGGAACGCCGGGACCGCCGCGTCGCCCGGGAGCACCTGCACCGTGAAGTGGAAGGTGCTCCCGCGCCCGACGAGGCCCTCGCTTACCACCCACATCGTGCCGCCCATGAGCTCGCAGAGCCGGCGGCTGATGGCGAGCCCGAGGCCCGTGCCGCCGAAGCGCCGCGAGGTCGAGCTGTCGATCTGGCTGAACGCCTGGAAGAGCCGCCCCTGGCGCCGCTCGGGAATACCGATGCCGGTATCGCGCACCGCGAATTCGAGGCGCAGCCGGCCGTCGTCCGCGGTCCCGTCGACGCGCACGCTCACGACCACCTCGCCGCGGTCCGTGAACTTCACCGCGTTGCCGATGAGGTTCAGCAGGATCTGCCGGATCCGCGCGTCGTCGCCGATGACCGCCATGGGCACGTTCGGCGCGACCTCGCACGCCACGTCGAGGCCCTTCTTCGCGGCCGTCGTGCTCAGCAGGATGAGCGCGCCCTCGACGCACTCGCGGAGGTCGAAGGTGCGCGCGTCGATGTCCACGCGGCCCGCCTCGATCTTCGAGAAATCGAGGATGTCGTTGATGACCGCCAGGAGCGCGTCGCCGCTCGCGCGGATGGTGCGCGCGAACTCGCGCTGCATGGGCGAGAGGTCCGAGTCGAGGAGCAGGCTCGTCATGCCGATGACCGCGTTCATCGGCGTGCGCACCTCGTGGCTCATCGTCGCGAGGAACGCGCTCTTCGCCTCGTTCGCATGCTCCGCCGCGAGCTGCGCGCGCTCGCTCGCCTTGCGAAGCGCGTCGGCGCCGGCCGCCATGTGCCGCGCCTGGCGATAGAGCCGCTCCTGCCCGCGGAGCACCACGAAGAGCAGGAACGCGTCGAGGGCCATCTGGAACCCCAGCATCACCTGGCTGACCACGGCGCCGACGTCCGGCGGAATCGGCCGCAGGAACCGCGCGTGGAAGCCCGGTCCGAGGCGGACGTCGGCGATGAGCGCGGGGACGCAGACGGCCGCGACGATCCAGAGCCGCCGCGAGCCGACGACCATGCCCGCGAGCAGCAGCACGAGCATGTAGCCCGCGGTCATCTCCATCAGCGTCTCGGGAAGGATCAGCGGGACGCTGCAGAGGTGCGCGACGAACGAGGCGACGAAGAGCGCTCCGGCGAGGGTGCTGCGACCGCCCCGGAACAGCCGCCCGCTGAGCACGATCACCGCCGCGTTGGCCGCGAGGATGCCCGAGTACATCACGAGCTGGACGTACTGCGGCGCGAGGCGCCAGAGCGACGCCGTGACCACCGCGCCGGTGATCAGGCAGTACGGGAGGTACCGCGACAGATCCATCGCGAGCAGCTCGCGCCGGCGGGTCTCGCCCACGTCCAACGCCAGTTCTTCCGCGACGGCGCGGTCGGTGGCGGAGGGGTCGTGGGGCTGCGCGTCCATGCTGCGGTCGCCTGCGGGGTGGGACCGTAGGCCTTCGTCCCGGAGCTGTCGATGCGATCCTTCGGTCGCGCGCCGGGGAGGCTTGAACGCGCAATGTTTGCCGGGCGACGTGGCCACGCACGCCGCTCGGCGCTCAGTACCCCAGCGTCTGCGACACCACGAAGGGCGTGGGCGCCCGCCGCACCGGACGCACCGGCGCGACGTGCGGAGCGACCGGCTGCGGCGGTGGGGGGGGCGCGGCGACGACCGGTGCCCGTGGCGCGGGAGCCGTCGGCGCCGCGATGACGACGGGCGCAGCCACCGGCATCGGCGGAGCTGCGAGCGCGGGTGCGACGCGTGGCATGGCCGCGACCACGGTCACCGGCGTAGGCACGGCGGGCTGCGGTGCCGCGGGCGCGGTGACCGTCGTCGCGGAGGTCGTCGGCGCGGCGTGCGCGCGCGAGTACGCCAGCCACACGCCGCCGAGGAGCATGGTCATCAGCATCGCGCCGGCGCCGAAGAGCAGCCCTTGCGTGCGATCCGTCCGGCGCGGCGTGGGCGGCAGCGCCAGCGTGTCCTGGGGGACGGCGAGGGCGCGAGAGAGGTCCGCGAGGGGGCGCGCGAGCGGCGGCGCGGGCGCTGGTTCGGCGGCGTCGCCCCACTGGTGCAGCGTCGGCACGTAGGCGATCTCGGCGGTGTAGAACGGCGCCCAATTCGCCTGGCCCGCCACCGAAGCATAGGGCCGCAGCGCCTCGCCGAAGGCCTGCACCGAGGGCCACCGCGACAGCGGCGGACGCTGCATCGCGCGGAACAGCACGTCGTCGAGCCCCTGCGGCAGCGCCGGGCTGAACGTGCGCAGCCGCGGCACGGGCTTGCTCGTCACGGCGTTCAAGATCTCGAGCAGCGAGCGCCCCTCGAAGGGGCACTGCCCCGTCAGCGCCTCGAAGAGGATCACCGCGAGGGACCACTGGTCCGCGGCGGGGCCGACGTCGCGGGCCTCCTGGGCCTGCTCCGGCGCCATGTACGACGGCGTGCCCACCATCGCGCGGCTCATGGTGAGCGGGCGACCCTCGCGCTTCACCTTGGCGACGCCGAAGTCGAGGAGCTTGGGCTGCGTCTGCCCCGTCGGGTTGCGCGCGAGAAAGACGTTGTCGGGCTTGAGGTCGCGGTGCACCACGCCGCGCTCGTGCACCGTCGCCACCGCGGACATCACCGCGAGCAGCAGGTCCACGGCCTCGGCGGGGGGAATGACGCCCTCGCGGTCGAGGCGATCGGCCAGCGACTCGCCGTCGAGGAACTCCATGGCGAGGAACGGGCGCCCGTCGTGGATGCCGAGGTCGAACACCGCGACGATGTGCGGGTGGTCCACCTGCGCGACGATCTCGGCCTCGCGGAGGAAGCGGTTGATCACGTCGGGGTAGTTCACGTACTCGCGGTGCAGGACCTTGAGCGCGCAGCGCTTGCGAAGGGGCATGCGCAGCGCTTCGTACACGCCGCCGAAGGCCCCGCGACCGAGCTTGCGCACGACCTCGTAGCCGCCGAAATTCGATCCGGGGAGCAGGTCGTCGGGGGAGGGTTTCGGTTCGTCCGGGGTCACGGGCATCGGCCTCGACCCTCTCGTTGCCCGGCGGGTGAACCCGCGGGCGACCCCATGCAACGCTCGCCAACGCGAGCCTGCCCGGTGACGAGCCTCGCAACGCGCGGCTTGCGGAAGGTAGCCCGCCCATTCATGGGCCGGGCGACGCGCAGGGAATGGTTGAAGCCTACGGAGGTCACAGCGAGGGGTTCGAGCCGCCGGGAACTCTATCGCGCCGCGCCGTGAAACGCGACGAAGCTCAGCGCGCCGCGCGCACCGCGGCGAGCACCTCGGCGGCGTGGCCGTCGACGCTCACGTCGGGGAACACCCGGGCGATGTGCCCGTTGCGCCCGATGACCACGGTGGTGCGGGACGTGAAGCCCATGCGCACCGCGACGCCGAAGGCCGCGGCGAGGCGCCCGTCGGTGTCGGCGATGAGCCCGAAGGGACGCTGTTGGTGCGTCGCGAAGCCGCGGTGCGCGTCGGCGGGGTCCGTGCTCACGCCGAGGACGTCGGCGCCGGCGGTGTGGTAGTCGGCGTAGGCGTCGCGACACGCACACGCCTCGCGGGTGCAGCCCGGGGTCTCGTCGCGGGGGTTGA
>CAIMWA010000020.1 GCA_903845045.1 uncultured delta proteobacterium
CACAGTTACGTTGTTGCCTTTGCGACGACGGCGTCCGTCGCCCGGCCCCATCGACACGCGGACGCCGCGCCTCCGCCACTGGCCGCCGCCACCCCGCCACCCTGGCGGACCCCCGTTTTACCCGAGAATCCAACCGGCACGAGCATAGGGCATCCAATGCGTCCATCGAATCCTGGAGTTGACAGAACACCCAGAGTACGAAGCACCTCGGGCCGCTGACGCCCGTCATGCCGCCCGGAAGCCCTCGAGAGGCGCCACGCTGGCTCCCACCTCCCTCACCGGGCTTCCAACTCTTGGAGGCCCGGTTTCCTTTCATCCCGCAGAACAGCGCATGCGAGGCGCCAATCCGCCGCGCCATCAAGAGGATGGGTGCGCCCAGCCATCGCCAGAAATATGACATCGGCAAAATACTGACGCGGTTCGTCACAGCCATAACACTTCGAGCGTGCGCGTCGCCGCGTGACGGGGGCGGAAACACGATCCAGCCGGACTGCGATCCGCACCATTCCGCGCAGTTAGCAATATCCGTCCGACAAGCCCAGGCGCAGGAATGTAAGTTGCTCTCGTAGACCCAACCACCCTCGATCGGGTGTGAAGCGGGGAGAAGCATGCGGACAATATTATTTTCGAGGCGCCCAGCCTCCAGTTCGTCGCACCTCGCGGCGGGCACGGTGCTGTGCATTCTCCTTACGGCCGCATGTTCCGATGTCGCACCCGAGCCGGGAGCGCCGACGCATCTCGTCGAAGCGATCACGGCGTCCGACGCCAGCTCGGCGACCGCCGCTGACCCCGGAACTGCCGTCGTCGTAGTGGCCTCGGTCGTCGACGGTGGAAGCCAAGCCGCGACAGTGTGTGGACTCGTACCCGATGGCCAGGACATCGGTGACAACCGCAGAGCAATCTTCGGCGCCGGTTGGCAGATCGCCCTCATCGAGCCGACTGAGGATCCCGTTCCGTTTCGAGAGCCGATGCCTTCGTTCGGGAGCCCCGTCGCCGTCGGGACGAGCTTCCGCGCCCGCGTGATCGACGCCATTGGCCACGTGTCCAGTACCCCGCTGTCAGTCATCGAGGTCCATCAATGGAACGCGGTTGTTCGTGGGGGTCGTAGCGCGCCGATGGAGGAAATGAACGGCGCACGCGGCCGCTCGATGCCGCGGGTCGGAGCACGATTCCTCGCCGTGCTGAGTCCCGACAATGTCCTCTCCGGCTGGCGGCTGGTCAGGTCATGGGGCATGGGAACGGACGGGGCCATTCCGGAGGCAGCGGTTGGATTTCCGGGCGGCACAATCGCATCGAACGCATTAACCTCGCTTCGGGCGGAAGTCGCCCCGGCGCCAAATAGAGACATGTGGGCAGACTGGCTCGATTACGTTGCGCGGCGCTCGGGCGCGGGGAGGGCACCATGATTCGTAGACTTCGGCAGGTTCTCGCGGCAGCTGCGCTCGTCATCGCAACGCCGGCGGTTGCAAACGCATTGGTCCTACACGTCCTCTACAATAACACCGGGCGTCCGCCGTCGATTCAGACAACGGACGTTGTGCGCGCGATCAACCAGGCACTTCGCGAATGGGAGCAGCATTCGAACGGCCAGATCATCGCTCGCTACGATGGGCAAACGCTCAGTACGTCCGGACCGAGCGATACGATCGTCATCATCTGGGACACACTCGCCGCGGGCACATGCGCACACACTTGCCGCCGCTCGCTCGTTGGCGACTGTAACGGCGGCGGCTTGCCGCGCGGACAGATCGGGCTCAATCTTTCGATGGTGAACCCGATCGTTGCGGACAACCTGAATCCACGATGGACGCCCGACCCTTCGAACTCGTGGAATCGATGCCGGGATCTTCAGTCATCGCTGATTCACGAGCTCGCCCATCACTTCGAGGCCACCGGGGACCATCCGCCAAACAGCGTGCTTTCGTACGGTATCGCGGAGGTTTCCAATCGCCACCTCTGGACGAGCGACGTCAACAGCATCGCCACGTCGTGTTCTCCGATCACGTGCTACGCACCCCATACCCAGCAGGTTCGTTTTCAGCAGCTCAGTCCGTCATCGCATACGATTTTTAACACGTCGGACATTCCGAACTCGTTTCCACCGCGTACACCAATCGACATCGCGACGGGAACGGGTCAGCTCACAACGAATCACAACTATGCAATGGTCTGGGGAGCGAACAATAGCAGCGGAACTCCGGGGCTCACGCTCGCGCAGGGTGACGCCAGTAGCTGGTCGCTTCAGCACCTTCCTGCGATCGCAGGCACTCCGTCAGTTGTCAGGTCGACGGTGCGGCGCCCTTGCGTTGTGACGTCGAATTCCGGCCAACATGTCTACGTGGTCTGGACCGATTCGATGAATAATCCGGAACTCACCTCGCAGAACACCGATGCGGGATCGAGTGCTGCATGGTCGATTGAGTCTCATGATTACGGGAATACTTTCTACGACCCAGAGGAGATTCCGGGCCTGTATTTTGGAGGTGTCTCCTGCTCCAACGACACGCTTCTCGACCGGGTGGTCGTCGCGATCGAGGGAACCGACGAGGGAATCTGGGTCTCTTCTCGCGGCGCTCGGTTCTATGGACCGGGAAACTGGAGCAATCCGAGCAAGGTGACGGGCTTCGAGTTTGGCCCGGCCCCCGCGACCCGCGATCTGCCGTACGTGATCTTCGATCCATTCACAGCCAACGGCACTGGTCGATTGATTTGGTTCGAGAACACGACACTGAATCATCGAATGGGGGTGTTCGGATGGAACAGTTTCGCGCAGAACTATCAACTCCGATCGGCGCCAGTCGAACGAGCGGCACCGGTTTCGATGAGTTGGAACACTGACGAATATCTCCGCGGGGATCCGATCATGACGCTGGACGGCGGCGACGAAGTGTTCTACGGAACACAGAGTTTCAACTCGACGATGACGGTCTTTCGTCAATGGAACCTTTCGGCCGGTAGCACGACATCGAGCACATTCGATTCGTGGACGTTCGTCCCCGCCCCGCTCGCGTGGGTGACTGGCGCGGGTTCGAATCGGGTGTATTTCCAGGAGGCGACGGCGAATCTCATGTTGCTGAACCCGAACTAGGGAGATAGAATATGTCGCGACTTTCCGGGCTCCAACTGGTGATCGTCGCTGCGGTTGCCATCACATCTTGCTCCTCGGGATCAGACGGTAACAGGCTTGCAGACACTTCGAGTCCGGACGCCGCGGTTCAGACTGGGCTCAGCCTGCTACACGTTCGACTGGTTCACGCGAACGCTGAACAATCACAAGATCTCGCGTTCTCAACGATTCGATACGCCTTGTGGGATATGGAAGTTGTTGCACAGCGCATCGGGAGGGCTGATCGTGCGTACTCGGCGCACGGTGAGTTTTTTCAGGGTCTGTTCGTGTACAACCGAACCGACATGGTGAGTGCGACGACGACCTGGGGAATGAGCTCGGCTTACCCTGCACTCATCGAGGGCCGTGAGTACCTGCTCGTTACAAAGGGTCGGATGCCGGCCCCGTTTGGTGAGCTGCCGGACATGTTCGCGTTGATCCCTCTCAATTCGACCGGTGGTCTCACAGGATCGATCTTCGGCGAGAGTGTTGGGACGTCGATCGACGCGCTGATTCCGATGGAATCGCGTACTCCGCTTCTGCCCGATGACGGTGGAGTACCTGCCGATGCCGGGGCGTCCGATTCGGGCGTGGGGAGTAGGGACTGACGGATCGGGGCATCTGGGACAGAGCGCATCGTTGACGCCCGGCCTCAATCTCGTCGACGAATCTCGATGCGCAGATCGTCGTGGAGGTTCTCGGACTGGTCCGACGGCACGAGGTTGAGATCGGCGTCATCGGCGACGGCGCGATCGAGGACTTCGATGCGGTGGCAACGGAGTGGAGCCGGGAGAATGGGAAGCCGACGGATCTGCCGACGTCCTGAACACGTCGTCGCCGGACTCCTCGAGAAAATAATTTGAGCATAGGGCATCCAATGCGTCCATCGAATCCTGGAGTTGACAGAACACCCAGAGTACGAAGCACCTCGGGCCGCTGACGCCCGTCATGCCGCCCGGAAGCCCTCGACAGGCGCCACGCTGGCTTCTAACAACTCGCCTACACCGCGTCCAAGGTAGTCTGCCAAGTCCAACGTCATTGTCTGCTCAAAGGAAGTGCAATGCGTCAAGAGAACCGGGGCGGCGACAGAACATCGCTCGCTTGTACGAAGCCTCCCGGACCCCTGACGGCCGTCAGCCCCCGTTGCGAGTCCGCCGTCACCTCCACGCTGAGCGATTCCAACGCCAAG
>CAIMWA010000021.1 GCA_903845045.1 uncultured delta proteobacterium
ACCGCGAGCGTCTCGCCGGTGCACGCATCGGGAACCACGATCTCGGTCCGGGGGTCGGCGGGCGTGATGGGCTCCATGCGCGTCGTCGATGCACCGCGGCCGCCCGGCGGGTCAACTCCCCGGCGGCGTTGCGCGATCCAGGACCTTCGTGCGACAGCCGCGCCCGATGACCACCGAGCTCGCCCCGCGCCCTGCGTCCGCCTCGCGCACGCTGATGACCTTCCTGCTGTTTCCCGAGCACGCGAACGCGCTGGGCAAGGCCTTCGGCGGGCAGGTCATGGCGTGGGCGGACATGTGCGGGGGCATCTGCTCCATGCGCCACTCGACCGGGGCGACGGTCACCGTGGGCGTCGACGACCTGCAGTTCGAGCAGCCCTTGCTCATCGGCGACGTGGTGAGCGTCGAGGCGAGGGTGAACGCGACGTTCCGGTCGTCGATGGAGATCGAGGTGGTCGTGCACGGCGAGAACCCCGCCACGGGCAAGCGCTGGCGTTGCGTCGAGGCGCGGCTCACCGTCGTCGCCATCGACGGCGACGGAAAGGGCCGCCTGGTGCCCGAGCTTCTCCCCGAGAGCGACGATGACCGGCGCCGCATGACCGAAGCGGCCGCGCGCCGCGAAGAGAGACTAGCGAAGCGCAAGCCCCGCTGACCGCGGTCAGTGCGCGCTGCCGGGGATGACGTAGCGCTCGGTGCCGATGACGCGCCGGGCCTCGCGCACGGCCTCGTCGAGCGAGCCGACGCCCCGTCGCAGCGTGACCTCGTACCAGACGTCGAGCACGGCGCCGTCGTTGACCGAGCAGATCTCGCGCGGATCGGCCGCGATCTCTTCGTAGCCGTCGCGCGTGAGCACCTCGGCATGCTCGCGAAGGACGCGGAACATCCCGTCGGCCGGGAGCTTCGGCGCGTCGCTGCGCTGCGCGTGGAGCACCACCGTCACCGCGGGGGAGCCACCGCCGGCGATCTTCACGCGGGCCTCCATGAGGTGGAGGTTCTGGCGCTCGGCCAGATGCACCTCGTCGCCGCGGACGCGGAAGACCTCTAGTCCCGTGTCCACGAGCGCCTTCTTGAGTTCCTTGACGTCGATCATCGCCGCGTGCGGAGCCCTCAGCGAAGGCTCACGCGGTCACTGTACCACCTGCGATCGGCGGGGGAAGCATTCGTCGACGACGGACGTCGGCTTGCCCCCGAGGACAGCGAGACGCTACCGTCGCGGGGCACTGCTCGGAGGCGCGCGCGCCGCGGCCATGAAGCAGCGCACGAGGAGCAAGCCACTCCGATGCGGACCATTCTCCTGCTCGGTCTCGACCCTGCCTCGCTGCTCGAGCTCGGCGAGAGCCGTCGTCTCGGCGACGGCGAGATCCAATTGTCCCGGCGCATGGACACCGACGGCGAGGTGCGCACGTTCCGCATCATCGTCGAGCGCGAGGCGTCGCGCGCCCTGCGGTGGCTCGCGGCCCGCCCCGTCGACGTCGTGCTCCTCGACGCCCGTGCGGGTTCGGGATTGCCGGCGGCGGAGGTCACCTCGCTCCTCGCCGCGCTGTTTCCGGAGGACGAGGCCCACGGCCTGCTCTCCCGCGACCGCACGCTGCTTCTGCTCGATCGCACCGTGCCGTCGGCGCAGGTCGCCTACCGCGCGGGCTGCGCCAGGCTCCGCGAGCCGCTCTTCGATCCCACCGGGGTCGAGGTGCTCGACGCCGTCGAGGCGCTCGTCGCCGACCAGGGACGAGGCAAGATCGCGCTCTGCCTCGCGGGCGGCGGCATCGAGGGGCTTCTGTACGAGGTCGGCGTGCTGCGTGCCCTCGATCGCTTCGTGCTCGACCGGCGCCTCTGCGATTTCGACCTGTTCTTCGGCATCAGCGCCGGGAGCTTTCTGGCCGCCCTCCTCGCGAACGGCGTGACGCCGGACCAGATCGTCGACGGCCTGCGTCGCGGCAACGAGCAGGTTCCGCGCATCGGGCGAGGGGACCTCTTCGACCCGAACGTGCGCGAGGTGTTGCAGCGCCTCGCGGGCCTCGGCCGCGAGCTCGTGGGCGCAGGCACCGCGCGCAACCCGTTGTCGGCGCTGTACCGAGCGCTCCCGTCGGGCGTCTTCGCCGGCGACCGCCTCGAGCGCTACTTCGCGCGAGCGCTTTCCGGCGCGGGCATGAGCAACCACTTCGAGGAGACGCGCCGCCCGGTCTTCATCGGCGCGACGGACCAGGACACCTCCGAGGCCGTCGTCTTCGGCGAGCCAGGCTGGACCGACGTTCCCATCCATCGCGCCATTCGGGCGTCCTGCGCCCTCGCGCCGTTCTACGCGCCGACGCGCATCGGCGGTCGCTGGTACGTCGACGGCGCGTTCACCCGCACCACGAACATGCGGGTCGCGGTGAAGCACGGCGCGTCGCTGTGCCTGCTCATCGACCCCCTGGTGCCGCTGTACTCGCAGGAGGCCGGCTACGTGCAGTCCCGCGGCGGGCTCTTCGGCACGATGCAGGGGCTCAAGGCGCTCATCAATGGCCGCTTCGACAAGGCGCACTCGGCCATCGCGGAGATGTATCCGGGCGTCGCGTTCCACCTGTTCCGCCCCGAAGGCGAAGAGATGCGCCTGCTGGCCGGATCGCCGATGAAGTTCCTCTACCGCGAGGAGATCGAGCAGCGGGCCTACGAGAGCACGCTGCGCCAGGTGCGCGGGGCGATGGCTCGCCTTCGCCGGGATTTCGCGCGCCACGGCGTGCGCTTCGGCGAGGCCGCGCAGACGCCTTCGCGCGACGCATGGCTCGACGGCGTGCTCGCGTTTGCATGACGGCCCGACGCATCGTCTCGCTGGTCCCGAGCCTCACCGAGGCCGTGTGTGCGCTCGGCGCTCGCGACCGCCTGGTGGGACGCACCGCGTGGTGCGTCTCGCCGGACGGCCTCGACGCGGTGCCCCTCGTCGGCGGCACCAAGGACGCCAGCGTCGACGCCATCGTGGCGCTCGCGCCGGACCTCGTGCTCATCAACCGCGAGGAGAACACCCGCGGCGTGTACGAGGCGCTGTTGCGCCACGGCATCGCGGTGCACGTCTCGTTTCCGACGACCGTCGCCGAGGCGCTGTCGCTGCTGTCGGAGCTGGCCGACCTCGTCGACGCCGGCGCCGTCGGGCGCGATGCCGTACGGAGAGCCGAGGATGCGGCGGCAGCGATGCAGGCCATGCTCGCCCGGACGACGCCGGTGCGCGTGTTCTGCCCGATCTGGCACGATCCGTTGATGACGATCCGCGGCGACACGTACATCTCCGACGTGCTCTCGCTGTGCGGCGGCGAGAACGTCTTCGCGGGGCGTTCGCGGCGCTTTCCGCTGTCGGCCGACCTGTACGGTGCGCCCGAGCTCCCCGCCGCCGAGACCGCCGATCGCGACCTTCGCTACCCCCGGGTGTCGCTCGCCGAGGTCGTCTCGGCGCAGCCCGAGGTGGTCCTGCTCCCGGACGAGCCGCACCCGTTCAGCGAGGACGAGGCGCGGGCCTTCGAAGCCCTCGACATCCCCGCTGCGCGCAACGGGCGGGTGCTCCGCGTCGATGGACGGGCGCTGTCGTGGTACTCGCCGCGCATCGCCGATGCGCTGCCCGCGGTGCGCGGTTGGCTTCATCCCGCAGGCTGACTGGCACCCGCCCGGGCCTTGCGGTAGCACCGCGGGCTCCATCGCGGAGGAAGCGCAGCGACCATGGCCAGGAATTCGCAAAAGGTTCGAGACGCACGGCACCGAGACCGCCCCGCGCGAGGGCCGACGCCGCCCCGGGACTCGGACCCCGGCGAGCCGCCGCAGCCTGCGCGTGCGAAGCGTGACGCGGCGCCCAAGGCTCCGTGGTGGCGCTCCGGCGACGTCGTCGTTCCGGTGATTCTCGCGGCCGGCGTCGCCCTCGCGGCGTGGAACTTCTACCGCGCGCGGCACCCGTCGACGGAGACCGCACCGACCCCGGTGGCGCCCGCGCCGACCGCCGACGCGGGGCGAGGGGACACCGCCGATGCGGCTCCCACGGCACCGGCGATGAACCCGCACGTGCCGCGCGGAAACGCCCTCGATGGCGCCCCGGTGGAGCCTCGGCAGCGCGAGCCCTCGTCGCCCGATCCCGTGCATGGTCCGTTCACGCTCGACGCTGCGACCGCCGGGTTGACGGGCTCCGGTCCGCTCACCGCGGAGATCGAGACGAGCATGGGCGCGTTCACGTGCACGCTGCTCGAGCGCGAAGCGCCGCTGACGGTGGCGAATTTCGTCGGCCTCGCCCGCGGACGGCGTCCGTTCTGGGATCCGGTGGCCGCGGCGTGGACGTCGCGCCCGTTCTACGACGGCTCGCTCTTTCACCGCGTCATCCCGGGCTTCATGATCCAGGGCGGCGATCAGCTTCGCTCGGGGACGGGCGACACGGGCTACACGATCCCCGACGAGAACGTGCGCGGGCACGACGCGCCGGGGCAGCTCTGCATGGCGAACCGCGGCCCGGGAACCGGGAGCTCGCAGTTCTTCATCACCGCGGCCGCGCGCGGCCACCTCGACGGCACGTACTCGATCTTCGGGCGGTGCACGCCCACGTCGCTCGTCGACCAGATTGCGGGCGTTCCGCGCAACCGCTCGGATCGTCCGGACTCGCCGGTGTTCATCCGGCACGTGCGCGTTCGACGGGGCTGAGGGCTCTCAGCGGGCGAGGATGCGGGCGACGCCCTCGATGCTCGCGAGGAGCACCGCGGCCACGCGCTCGGCGTGCTCGTCACCCCGAAGGAGCAGCAGGAGCTCCTCGTTGTTGCGGACCTTGAAGGTGTGCACCGAGACGCCGGTGAGGCGCCGCGAGTCGAGCACGTAGCCCTCGCCGCGGGCGATGAACGGGGCGTAGGCCGCGAGCTCCTCGCACTCCGCGGCGTCGCCGTCCCACGCGAGGAGCATGCCCTCGGAGTTGGCGAGGAGGATGTGCGTGAGCCCCGCGCGGTCGCGCTGCGAGGAGAGCAGGAACCGCAGCGCGGTCGCCAGATCGTCGGACCGCTTTTGACGCCGCTCGGAGGCGGATTCCATCGCGTGGTGCATGGGCGAACGTTCGCCCATCGACGCTAGGCGCGCACAGTTTTCGACACCGCGGGCCCGTTCGCCGGCGGACCGACCTCGTCGCCCGCGCGCATCGCTTCGAGGCTGTCGCGTACGAACGCCTCGGCGCGTCCCTCGTTGATCGCGGCCCGCATCGCGCGCATGAGCGATCCGAGAAAGGAGAGGTTGTGCAGCGACAGCACCCGCGCCGCGAGGATCTCGCCGGCGAGGTGCAGATGTCGAAGATACCCGCGGGTATAGAGCCCGCCTTCGCCGTTGCAGCACGGCCCGTCGCAGCGCGGGTCGATGGGACCGGCGTCGAGGCGGTTGCGCGCCTGCTTGATGTTCACCCGGCCGGTCCACGTGAGCGCCTGTCCGTTGCGCGCGTTCCGCGTCGGGAGCACGCAGTCGAACATGTCGACGCCGTGCAGCGCGCCTACGAGCAGGTCGCGTGGCGTGCCGACGCCCATGAGGTAGCGCGGGCGCTCGGCGGGCATGCGGTGCGCGACGGCGGCGAGGGTGCGGTGCATGTCCTCGACGGGCTCGCCCACGGAGAGGCCGCCGAGGGCCACGCCGTCGAAGGGCATCGCCGCGATCTCGTCGAGGTGACGGAGTCGAAGCTCTTCGTCGGTGCCGCCTTGCACGATGCCGAAGAGCGCCTGCCGCGGACCGCGGGGAGCCTCGAGGCAGCGCCGGGCCCAGCGCGTGGTGCGATCCATCGCGCGCTGCACGGCGTCGCGGGTGGCGTCGCCGGGCGGGCACTCGTCGAGCACCATCGCGATGTCGCTGCCGAGCAGAGCCTGCACCCGGACGCTCTCCTCGGGCGTGAGCCGCTTCAGCGCGCCGTCGATGTGCGAGCGGAACGTCACGCCGTCCTCGTCGAGGGTGCGCAGCTTGGCGAGGGAGAACACCTGGAAGCCGCCGCTGTCCGTGAGCATCGCCTTGGGCCAGCGGGAGAAGCCGTGGAGCCCGCCGAGCGCATGCACCACCTCGGCGCCAGGCCGCAGCCACAGGTGGTACGTGTTGCCGAGGACCACCCCGGCGTCGGTGCGCGCGACCTCCTCCATGGTGACGCCCTTCACGGTGCCGATGGTGCCGACGGGCATGAACGTCGGCGTCTCGACGTCGGCGTGCGGCGTGCGGAGGAGTCCGGTGCGCGCGTTGCCGTCCTGGGCGCGAACGGTGAACGAGAATCCGTCGGTGGGCATCATCGGGGGGCGGGCACCATAGTTCGCGCGCGCGGCAGAAGCAGCATCGCGTCGCCATAGGAGAAGAAGCGGTACCGGTCGGCGACCGCCGCGCGGTAGGCGTCGCGCACGCGGTCGACGCCGCCGAGGGCCATCACGAGCGCGAGCAGCGTCGAGCGCGGCAGGTGGAAGTTCGTCACGAGGCCGTCCACCACGGCGAACTCGTAGCCCGGCTGGATGAGCATCCGCGTCTCGCCGCGCTCGGAGCCCGACCGCGCCCAGCTCTCGAGGGTGCGCACCACCGTGGTGCCCACGGCCACGACGGGCCGGCCATCGCGCTTGGCTTCGCCCACCGCGGCGGCCGCTTCGGGCGTCACCTCGTACCACTCGGGGTGCATCGGGTGGGCGTCGAGGTCGTCGACGGTCACCGGGGCGAAGGTGCCGGGACCGACGTGCAGCGTCACCGCCGTGCGCGTCACGCCCCGCGCCGCCAGCGCGTCCAGAAGGTCCGTCGTGAGATGCAGCCCCGCCGTCGGAGCGGCCACCGCACCCGGGCGCGCGGCATACACGGTCTGGTAACGCTCGCGGTCGCTCGGCCGCGGCGCGCGGCGCATGTACGGCGGCAGCGGAACCCCACCGTGCTCCTCGATGGCCACGTCGGGCTCATCGGCGAGGAGCTCCACCTCCAGCATCGACCCGAGGCGCTGCAGCACGCGCACGTCGAGGCCATCGCCGATGCGCACCACCACCCCGTCGCGGATGGGCTTCGACGCGCGGCCGAGGGCTTCCCAGCGCCGGTGCGACGCATCGAGCGCGCGCACGAGCAGGAACTCCACGCGCCCGCCGCTCGGCTTCACGCCGGCGAGGCGAGCCGGAATGACCTTCGTGTCGTTGACCACCAGCAGCGCGCCGGCGGGGATGCGGGCGGCGAGGTCGCGCACCGCGGCGTGCTCCGCGTGGGGAGCCCCGGGGTCGAGCACGAGGAGCCTTCCTCCGTCGCGCTCCGCCGGCGGCTCCGTCGCGATGAGCTCGGCGGGGAGCTCGAAATCCAGGTCATCGGTGCGCATCGTCGGTCTCCGCAGCGGGGGCGAGGTGCAACAGGGCTCCGTCGGCCGTCGCGACCCACGCGTCGCCGTCGCCGAGGGCGAGGCTCGTCACGATGGGACGCTGCAGGTCGACCACCCACCGCGTTCGCCCGTCGGCCTCGAGCGCCACGATGCGGCCGCGGCGCGTCGCGAGCACCATCGTCCCGGCATCGTCGGTGTCGAGGGACTCGACGAAGGGCGGCGCGGCGAAGCGCGCTGCGATGGATCCGTCGGGGCGCACCCGCAGCAGCGTGGGCTGGGGGCCGTCGATCCAGGCGAGGGCCGTTCCGTCGGACGCAGTCGTCCAGCCCCGCGTCGGTGCCGGGAGCGGGTGCGGCGGACCGAGCGCGCCGTCGTCTCCGATGCGATGCATCGCGTGCTCGGTGACCGCGAAGACGGCGTCGCCGGCGCGGGCAAGGTGCGTCACGCCGTCGACCGAAGGCAGCACCCGCACGGCGCCCGCGACGTCGAACACCGCGAGCCCGCGGGGCACGCCGATGATCACCTCGTCGCGGCCAAAACCCACCGCCTCGGTGGTGCTGCTGCCCGCGAGGGAGCGCACCGCGGCGACCGTTCCGTCGGCCCGCAGCGCAGCGAAATCCACATGATCGCTTGCGCGAACGACGGCGACCTCGGTGCCGTCGCTCCGGGGCACGACGCCGGCGAGGTCGCCCGCCGCGAGGGCGGCCGTCGCACGCACGCGTCCATCGGTGCCCACGCGGTACAGCGTCGTCTCGCAGCGAACGGCGACGCGCCCGTGAGCGTCGCTCCAGGGCGCGGGCTCCTCCGACGGGCGGGCCTCGAGGGCGTTGCTTCGCACGGCGCCTCTCACTCCGTCGACGACCACCACCGTCGACGGACCGCGCGTGAAGACCACGACGCGGCCGTCGCGCAGGCGCAGCGGTGCCGTGCTGCCCGATCCGCCGACGGACCAGCTCTCGACGGCATGCCACGGCGCCGGAGGGATCCGCCGGCGAGGCACCTCGGCGGAGGCTGCCGCGGTCACCGACAGCGCGGCGAAGGCGGCGACGACGACGCGGGAGACACCCGTCATGGACGCGTGAGGAAGAGCGCGCGCACCACCGCGTCGTTGTGGCGCTGGCCGTTCTGCGTCACGTAGCTCCGCGTTCCGTGCGTCTCGCCGACGACCTCGACGGTCTCGTTGACGCGCACCAGCGCGCCCGGCGGCAGGTCGACCCACGCGAGGCACTGGCGCCCCGGGCACGCCGCGTCCGAGACGAGGAGCTGGAACGAGGGAAGGTCCCCCGCGGACTGCGTGCTGTTGATGACCCGGCCCCGAAGCCTCACGCGCACCGGCGTTGCGGTCGGCGTCACGAGCGGCCCGACACCGCGGTCGCCGCCGCCCGAAGCGAGGTACGACTGCGGGGTCACGCCGCGGTAGACCGTCAGCGCCGTGGTCGCCGCGATCCCGCCGGGACCGTAGCCGACGACGACGAGCGCGTTCGGCCCCAGCGCGAGCGGGACCTCCGCGCGGAAGTGGTCGCCCATCACCGTCGCGCGGGTGGATCCGACGAGCACGCGCGTCGCCCGCGGGAGCGATCCGTCGACGGTCACCGTGGCTGCGTCGACGGCGCTGAGCGGTCCCGGCATCTCGACGCGCAGGGCGAGGCGCGGCACACGAAGCTCGTAGTCGCCGCGGATGGTGACGCCGTCGGCGGTGTGCACCTCGATGGGAAACCGGTCGCTGCGGTAGCCCGACGGAGCGTCCGACGAGATCGGCGGCGGCGCAGGGATCTCCGCGACACCCAACTGCCCCGACAGCGTGATCGGCTGGCCCGCGATGGACAGCGTCGCCCCGGTCGGAACGCGGAAGCGAAGGTGGACCCGCGGCGGATCGTCGCCGAGGTGCTCCAGGTCAGGCTGTACGCGGTATCCGACGACGAAGTGGAGCGTTCGCTCGCTCGTCGCGCCCGTCGGATCACGCAAGGCAAGGGGCACCTGCACGTCGCCGACGGTCTCCGCGGACAGCGCGGACAGAGGGAACTCCAGCGCGCCCGATGCGTCGACCGGGTAATCGACACCCTGCACCCGCGCATGCCAGCGCGCGTCGCCGCCAGGGATCACGGCGTGGACCCGCACGGCGCCGTCCACCACGCGCACGTCGGCCTGAAGCTGGGGATGGTGCGCAGCGCCGAAGAACCGCACTCCCACGTAGGCGCCCCCGACCACCGCGGCGACGAGGGCGCCTCCCGCGACGACCCACAGCGCCGAGCGCTTGGGGCGCGGTCGCGTCTCGAACGGAGGGGGCTCGGGATGCGCCGCGGGCTGGGCGAACGCCAGCGGGCGATGCCCGAACGGGGGCTGCGCCGGCGATTCGAACACCGGCGGTGCCTCGGCGCGCCGCCGATGCCCATCGTCCGAGGGAAACGGTCCCACCGTCTGCCCGGACGGAGCGGGCTGCGCCTTCGGGCGCGCGGGCGCCGCAACGGGCGACGCCACCCCCAACATCGTCCCCGAGCGGGGCACTGAAGGGCCAGGCGCCGGCGTCGCTCCGCGGGGGTCCATCGCCACGCCGATCATCGTGGCGCCACGGCCGGCCGGGATCGCATCGCGAACGGGCGACGGAGCCGGTGCCGGCGGCGTAGCACCCACCGCCACGGGACCCTCGGCCACGCTGATCACCCCGAGCAGCGTGGCGTTTCGCGAAGACACGGGCTTCGGCGAGGGAGCCGATGGCGCCGGGGCTGGCGGCACCGGCTGCACGCGCGCGCCGCACTGCAGACAGAACGAGGCGTCCGACGGGAGCGCGGCCCCGCACACATGGCAGTGGCTCGCCGCGGGGCTCCCCGAGGGCGGTGGATCAGCGGGCATCGCAGCGGACTCTACCGCGGAAGAAACGTCCGAGGGCCCTTCATCGATGAGCGCCCGCGACGATGCAGGACGCGCTGCGATTCGGGCTGGTGCTGATGGTGTCGCTGGCGGCGTGCGCACCCCCTGGCGTCGGCGACAAGGTCGGCGTCGTCGGGACTTCGGGTCGAGGCGCGCCGAAGCCACATCCGACGCCTCGCCGTCGACCGACGGTGACACCGACGCCCTTGGGCACCGTGGTCTTCGGCGGCATCGGCGCTGCGGGCCTGCTCGGCGACGGCTGGCGGCTGCGCGCGCGGCGGTGGCATCGACTTCCGTCCGAGGGGGCCCCGTCGCCACGCACGGGTCACGTCGCCGCATGGACCGGGAACCGCTACTGCGTCTGGGGCGGCGAGGACCGCGCCTCGCTTCGGGCCGACGGCGCCTGCTGGACTCCCGGCGCACCCCGCTGGATCGCGATGCCGATGGCGAGAGCTCCCGCGCCACGGCGCGACGCGACGGCGCTCGTCGTCGGCGATGATTGGTGGATCTTCGGCGGCGTCGACGGCGCCGGAGCGATCGCCGGAGGGGCCCGCTTCGTCGTCGAATCCGCACGATGGGAGCCCGCCCCGAACCTCCCGGCGATGGGCGTCGACGTCGGTCGCGTCGCTGTGGCCCCGGGCGCCTCGGAGGTACTCCTCGGCGTCCCGCGCGAGTTGGACTCCTGCGACTGGGAGCTGTGGTCCTTCGGGTCGGAGCCGGCGGTTGCGCGAGGAGACGTCGCGACACAGGGCCCTTGCGGCGTGCGCGGAGCGGCGTTCGACGGCGGGTTGCTCCGCCTCGGCGACGACGGCGACGACGTGTTCTCGTGGTCCTCCCGGACGTGGCTGCGCGCTGGGCCCGGCGTGCTTCGCGGACGCTGGGGCGAGGCCGTCGCCGAGGTCCCCGAGGGCCTCGTGCTCTGGGCCGGACGCGACGCCCAGGGCGTTCGCGCCGACGGATGGCGCTTCGATGCGCGCACGCTGACGTTCGAGGCCCTGCCGTCCGCGGGGGCGGATCTCGCGCGCTTCGACGCCGTGCCGATCACCGACGGGAGCGGTGCGCTCCTGCTTTGGGGCGCCGACGACGACGGACTCCGCGACGACGCCGCCACGCTGCGGTGAGCCCACGGTTGCGGCGCAGGCTGCGCGCGGACTACGGTGCCCCGCGATGCCTCCGGCCGTCAGCGACCTGCTCTCCTCGAAGCGCGTGATCGTCACCGTCGGCTGCGGTGGCGTTGGAAAGACGACCATCGCCGCGGCCCTCGCGCTGGCTGCGGCGCGGAGCGGTCGTCGCGTGCTCTGCCTCACCATCGACCCCGCGAAGCGCCTCGCAACCTCCCTCGGACTCCGCGAGATGCACCACGAGGCGCAGGAGATCGATCCCGCGCTGTGGCGCACGACGGGCGCAGGCACGCTCACCGCGATGATGCTCGACGTCCGCGGCACCTTCGACGCGCTCGTGACGCGCTACGCGGGCAGCGACGAGGCCCGCGACCGGATCCTGCGCAACCGGATCTACCGCGAGGTGTCGGGATCGCTCGCGGGGACCCCCGAGTACATGGCGATGGAGAAGCTCTACGCGCTGCGCGACGACCCGCGGTACGACCTCGTCGTCCTCGACACGCCGCCGACCTCGAACGCGCTCGATTTCCTCGAGGCGCCGGACAAGATGATCGAGGCCATGGACTCGCCGGCCATCAAGGCGTTCCTCGCCGCGTTCCAGCGCACCGGCAGCCTGTCGCTGAACCTCGTTTCCAAGGCCATGGCGAAGGTGCTCTCGGGCCTCGGCACCTTCACGGGCGCGGATTTCCTCACGCAGATCGCAGAGTTCCTGAGCGACCTCCAGGCGCTCTTCGGCGGCTTTCGCGAGCGTGCGGCGAAGGTGCGCGACGGGCTCGTCGGCAGCGACGTGGCCTTCGTCGTGGTGACGTCACCGGACCCGATGGCGGTGGGCGAGGCGATGTTCTTCGTCGACCACCTCCAGCGGCATCGGATGAACGCCGAGGCGCTCGTGCTGAACCGCGTTCGTCAGGCTGCCAACCTCCCGGCGCCGAGCGCCGACCGCCTCGCATCGCTCCTCGAAGACGCCAAGGTGCCCGGGGCCGCAGAGCTCGGTGCGTCTTTCTCCAAGGCGTGGCGCGACATGTCGACGTGGGCCCGTCGCGACGAATTCGAGGTCGCGCGTGCGCGCCGCGAGATGGCGTCCGTTCCGCGGCACGTCGTCGTTCCGGCCTTCGACGAGGACGTCTACGACCTGGCCGCCCTCGGTCACGTCGCCGAGCGCCTGCTCGGGACCGTCAGCGCACCGCCGGGTTGCTGAATTCGAAGGGGGCTCGAATGCGGAGCTCCTGCCGTCCGAGCGAGTCCGGGATCGGCGGCAGACGGGCCGCGCCGACCGCAGCGAGCACGTTCGCGTCGAAGCGCGCGACGCCGCTCCGATGGCTCACCGCGGCCTCGTGCACGCCTCCGTCGCGGGCGATGACGAACTGAAGCACCACCGTCCCCTGCCGAAGACGAAGCGCCTCGTCGTACGGGAACGCGTCGCGCCACAGCGGTTGGAGCCGACGGCGGACCTCGTGAAGATAGCGGACGTAGCGCGCGTCCTCGGTGCCGAGCGCGATCCAGCCGTCGCCGTCGCCGAGCGGTCGGGCCACGCCGCCGCGCCCAGCGCCCCCACCGGACCCCGGAGCGCCGCCTCCGCCCACGCCGCCCTCGCCGGCGCCGCGCGTGGGACCGTCCTGCACCGATGCGTTGAGGTGATCGCGCAGCATCGAGGCCGCGAGGAGCGCGGCGTCGGCGTCGTCGCGGGTGCGGGCCGACGTCGTGTCCGCGGTGGTCGACGCGTGGCCCTGCGCCAGCGACGGTCGTTGCGTCGCCACGGCGCCCGCGGCCCGCGTACGAGCTCCCTGGGCTCCCGCGACGCCCGCGACCGGAACGATGCGCGCCTCCGTGGCGCCCGCGCCGTCGCCCGACGACGCCGGACGCGTGCCCAGCAACGCCGTCGGAGCACCGCCCCGCTGCGCCGTCGAAGCCGGAGCCTGAACGAGAGCTCCAGGCCCGGGTTCGCCCGCTGCGTGCGGCACGCGGAGAAGAAGCACGCCGTCGCCGGTGCTCACCCACGGGTCCTCGTCGGGGTGCGGGGTGCGGCGGTCGTCCTGCGGTGAGGCGCGGGTGCGAGCGGTGGCGATGCGCTGCTCCTGCGCGCCGCGCGTCGCGTCGAGGAGGCGCTCGTCGAGGTTGAGCCGATCGGCCCGCGCGGCGAGCTGGCGGCCGCGCTCGAGGGACCGTCCGTCGCCTCGCTCGCCGGGAGCATCGCCGTCGATGTTCTGGGCGTGCGCGATGCCCCCGAGGGCTTGCGGGGAGGGCGGCACCCGGGGATCGGCGGGCGAAGCCGCTTCGGAACCCGCAGCGACGACGATGTCGAAGGAGGTCACCGCGGGCTCCGGGGGCCGAGCTCGGGGCGTCGTCCCACGGGCCGGCGCCCGCGCGAGCGCGCCCATCACCGAGGCGTGTACCGCCAGCGACGCAGCGAGCCAGTGGGGCCAGTGGAGCTTTCGCATCGAGCCGTTCGCAGCGTAGCGGGTGCCGCGCCTGCGTCACGTGCTTCGACGCGCCGATCGCTTCGGGGTTTCATGCAAATCATTCGCGTGTCATGGGTGAGAGGTGCCCGTGCAACGCGCCCGCGCTGGCAAGTTTCCGTCCCCGTCGCTCGGGTCGGCCGCCCGTTTCTTGCCCGGTTCGCGCCGGTGCGGTGAGTACGACTACATGTACCACCTCGGATGGCGCTCGGGTTTGGTGGCCATGGCGTGCACGCTCGCAGCCCCGGGGGCGGGGGCCGTCGACCGGTGGACGGCGCCGCATCCGGGCATTCGCCATCTCCATCGCGTGCGTCCCGGCGTGGACCTTCACGTGGTGCTGGTGGACCTGCAGAACCCCGAGGTGTCCGTCGTCGCGACGCGCCCCGAGGACCGCTTCTCGACGACGTCGACCTTCGCGCACCGCTACGAAGCGGTCGTCGCGGTGAATGGGAATTTCTGGGGCCACGGCTCCTGCGGCCTCGCCGCCGGCGGCGGCCACGTCTACCCGACGATCTACGAGGACGGCTGCAACGCGACGCTCGGCATCGGTCCCGCCAACGACGCGCTGGCCGTCGACACCACGGCGCTCTCACACGGCCCGCTGCCGTCGATGATCACCGAGGCGTGGAGCGGCAAGCCGTGGCTCATGCGCGGGGGCCAAGCTCCGCGGAACTGGGTGCGACCGCAGCACCTCTACCGCCCGAACCCGCGCACCGCGGCCGCGCTGACCGCCGACCGGCGGACCCTCATCGTGCTCACCGCCGACGGCCGACGTCCCGGCGTGCCGGGGCTGACGGGGTTCCAGCTCGTCGACGTGCTGCGCGAGTTCGGAGCGGCCGACGCGATCAACCTCGACGGCGGCGGGTCCACGACGCTCGTCATGGACGGCCACCTCGTGAACCGCCCCAGCGATCGTCACGAGCGCGCGGTCATCACGCACCTCGGGATCCGTCTGAACCCCGGGGCCGTGTGGTACGCGGCCGAGATCGTGGGGCAGGGCGCTCCGACCGAGGTCGGCGTGGGCCAGCGCGCGACGGTCTGGGTCGAGGCCCGCAACACCGGCCGTCGTCCGTGGACTTCATCGAGCGGTCCGATGGTCGAGCTGACCGACGGCACGCGCTCGTGGGTGGGCCGGCCCGTCGCCGACGTCGCACCGGGCACCGTGGGCCGCTTCGAGGTCGCATGGGAGCCTCGCTCCGTGGGCGGTGCGACGCTGCGGGCGCGCCTCGTGGCTCCCGAAGGCGAGCTTCTCGTCGAGGAGCCCATCCGCTTCGACGTGGCCGTGCGGGCGCCTCGGCTTCCGCCGACGCAGCGTGCGGTGGCGGGCCGCGAGGTGGTGACGGCATCCGTGGGGCTCGGATGCTCCGCGCAGCCCGGGCGCCCGTCGGGAGTTGCGTGGATCGCCCTCGCGATGTTTGGTTCGGTGGTCGCAGCGCTTCGCCGGCGCGCGCGCACCACCGCATGACCCGAGCGCTCCGCACCGCCATCGTCGCCGCCTGCGTGTCGAGCGCTACCGTCGCGGGCGCCGAGGACCGCATCACGTACCCCTATCGCTGCGTGGAGCACCTGCACCGCACCGCTCCCGGCGTCGACGCGCACGTCGTCGTCGTGGACCTGCGGTGTCCGTCCATCGACGTGGTCGCGACGCGTCCCGGCGACCGCCGGGCCACGGTCAGCGGCTTCGCCGAGGAGTACGCGGCGCAGATCGCCATCAACGCGAACTTCTTCGACGGCTCGACGTGCGGCCTCGCCATGGGCGACGGGCGCGTGTGGCGCGATGCATATCGGGACCGCTGCGGGTGCTCCGTCGCCTTCGCCGCCGAGGCAGACCGCACGCGGGTGCAGTTCTTCGACAGCCGCACCACGCCCACGACGTGCGAGCTCGGCTGGGCGCGCCACGTCGTCACCGGCTGGCCTCGCCTCCTCGATCGCGGCGCCACGGTGTTCGAGGACGAGGAGCCCCTCGGCATGTACCGCTTCCACCCGCGTACGGCGCTCGGGATCACCCCCGGCGGCGCCAGCCTCGTGCTCGCCGTCGTCGACGGACGGCGCGTCGGCCTCCCGGGCATGACGTCGCTCGGGATCATCCCGCTGCTCGAGGAGTTCGGCGTTTCCGACGCGGTGAACCTCGACGGGGGCGGGAGCTCCGCGCTCTACATCGCCGCCGAGGGGGGCGTCGTGAACCGCCCGAGCGACGGCTTCGAGCGCCGCGTGGGCAACCACCTCGGAATCCGCGTGGCCGGACCGTAGCGCCTTGCGCGACCCTTGCCCGCGGCGCATACGAAGCCCTCGATGGAACCTGGCGCGCGATCCGAGGACGTTCGGGCCCTCCTCGAGGGCGCGGCGGGGGTGTGGCTCGATGACCGCGCGGTGATCACCGTGCGCGGCGAGGACCGCGTGCGCTGGCTGGGCGGCATGGTCACCGCCGATCTCCGGGGCCTCGTGCCGGGCAAGGGCGTGTACACCGCGCTGGTCGCCGTGAAGGGCAAGCTCCTCGGCGACGCGTACGTGCACCTCGGCGAAGACTGCGTGCTGCTGCTCGTGCCCTCGTCGGAGCGCCAGGCCATCGTCGACCACCTCGAGGGCTACATCGTCATGGAGGACGCGACGGTCGAGTCGACCTCGGAGCGCGTGCTGACGGTGCAGGGGCCGCTCGCGCTCACGGCCACCGAAGGCATGGGCGGGCGCTCGACGGCCGACCGCCTCGGCGTCGGCGGCGTCGACGTGCTCTTTCCGCCGACCGAAGAGGTCCCCGAAGCGCTCGCCGTGGTGCCGCGGGCGGCCTTCGACGCGGCGTGCGTCGAGCGCAGGGTGCCCCAGTGGGGCATCGACTTCGGCGGCGACAACTTCGTGCAGGAGGTCGGCATCACCGACCGCGCAGTGTCGTTCCAGAAGGGCTGCTACGTGGGGCAGGAGGTCGTGTGCCGCCTGCAGATGCGCGGGCAGGTGCAGAAGCTTCTGGTTCCTCTGCGCGTGCTCGGCGTGATGCCGGTGGCCGGCGCCGAGGTCCTCGTCGAGGGCAAGGCCGTGGGCCGCGTCACCAGCGTCGCGCGGGCGCTCCACGAACCCGACGCAGCGAACCTCCTCGCGATGGTGCGCTACGCGGTGGTCGACAAGCGTCCGCCCCTCGAGGTCGACGGAGCGCCCGCCGCGTGGCTCGGCTGACGCGCCACGGGCTGCTGCTCGCTGCGGCAACGGGCTGTGCGAGCGCCGCCCGCGCCCCTGCTTCGCCCGCCTCGTGGAGCGTCGGCCCCGGCGACGCCGACGCCGCGGTCATCGCGGTCGACGCGACGGCGGCGGTCTACGACGGCGAGCTGCGGTGGCTCTCGTCACACCTGGCCGACGATCCCGACCCCACGCACCCCGGAGACTCGCCCGCCGTGCGACGCCTCGCCGCGTACGGGGCCGCCGGCGTGCGCGTCGTCGTCGAGGTCTTTCGCGTCGGCGACGATCACCGAGGACCCTTCGCCCGCGGCGTCGTCGAGCGCGTGCTCCGCGCGCATTGCCGCCGCGACGAGGGACGCATCGGTCGAACGCGACGCTGGCTCTTCGCCCCCGACGCCGACGCGTCCACGGCGCTCTGGCCGCTCGGTTACCGCTGGCCCCTCGACCGTGTCGAGCGCATCCGCGGGTGGGCCGAGCACGACGCGCCCTGCGAACCGGAGCCCTGACCGATCAGACGCCGAGGGCCCGGCGGAGCGCGCCGACGACGACGTCCACCGTCGCGGCGGTGGTGGTCGGTGCGAGGGGGAGCGTCAGCAGCCTCGCTGTGATGGCGTCGGTCACCGGGAGCTCTACGCGAGGCTCGGAATAGGCGGTGAAGCGATGCGTCGGCGGGTAGTGCACGCTCGTCTGCACGCCGTCGGCGCGCATCGCCCCCATCACGCCCTCGCGGTCCGTGCCCTCGGGCAGCAGCACGACGAGGAGGTGCTGCGCGCCGACGCCGTACGCGCCCTTCGAGAACGGCACGTCGACGCCAGGAACCCCGGCGAGGGCGGTCAGGTAATGTCCGCGCGCCTCGCCGCGGCGTCGGTTGGCGTCGGGAAGCTTGCGGAGCTGCACGCGGCCGATGGCGGCGCGCACCTCGTCGAGGCGTCCGTTCGTCGCGACGCGCGCGACATCGTAGCTGAACGCGTGGCCGCGGTGACGGTCCCAGGTCGTGGTGGTCATGCCGTGGGCTCGGAGCGCCCGCAGCAAGCGGTCGCGCCCCGCGTCGCCGGTGGTGACCATGCCGCCTTCGCCGGTGGTCATGTTCTTGTTGCTGAAGAAGCTGAACGCTCCGAAGGCGCTGCGGGTTCCGCAGCGGTCGTCGCCGTCGCGGTACGTCGCTCCGGGGGCGTGCGCGCAGTCCTCGACGATCACCACGTCGCCGCGGCCAGCGGCGTCCAAGGCCCCGCGCAACGCCGTCACGTCGGCGGCCCAGCCTGCGAAGTGCACGGCCACGACGGCCCGCGTGCGAGGAGAGAGCTTCGCCGCGACGTCGGCGGCGTCGACGCATAGGTCGTCGGGGCTCGTGACGTCCGCGAAGACCGCCGTGGCGCCCAGGCGCCGGGCAGCGTTCGCCGTCGCGACGAAGGTCAGCGCAGGCACGATCACCTCGTCGCCTGGACGCACGCCCGCGGCCTCGTAAGCGAGCTCGAGGCCGATGGTGCAGTTGGTCACCGCGACGGCGTGGGCGGCTCCCGTGAACGCCGCGAATTCGGTCTCGAAGCGAGCCACTCCTTCGCCCTGCGAGAGCCATCCAGAACGCACGACGTCGGCGGCGGCCTGTGCCTCTTCCTCGCCGAGCGTGACGTCGGTGAGCGCGACCTTCCAGCTCATCGCTCGCTCCGAACCGCGGCAGGACCGCGCCCCGCGGCGGCGTCGTCCTGGGCCCGCGCGTAGTCGTCGGGGTTTCCGATGTCGAGCCAGTAGGCGTCGGTGCGGTACGCCGCGACGGTGTCGCCGGCCGCGAGCAGGCGCGCCACGAGGTCAGGGAAGTCGAGGTACTCGCCGGGCGCGATGTGGGCGAGGGCGCGCGCGTCGTACACGTAGACCCCCATGCTGACGTCGTAAAGGAACTCGGGCTTCTCGGCGTAGCGGGTGATGCGCCCGCCGTCGTCGATCTCGAGCACGCCGAGCCCCAGCTTCACGGGCTTGCGGTGCACCGCGACGGTGATGGCGGCGCCGGTCGCGCGATGGTGCGCGACGAGCGACGCGAAGTCGAGGGAGGTGAGCAGGTCGCCGTTCGCGACGAGGAACGTTCCCTCGAGACCCTCGATGCGGCGGAGCGGTCCGGCGGTGCCGCCGGGGTTTTCGTCGCGCACGAAGCGGAACCGCGCGAGCGATCGCAGCCCCGGATGGCCCTCGACGTACGCCATGATCAGCTCGGCGAGGTGGTCCACCGAGAGCACGATCTCGACGAAGCCCGACGCCACGAGCCCGCGGATCAGCACCTCGAGCACCGCGCGATCGCCCACGGGCACCAGGGGCTTCGGAAACGCCGCGGTGTAGGGCGCCAGTCGGCGGCCCTTGCCGCCCGCGAGGATCACCGCCTGCATGGTTCGCCGTGTGCACGTCGCGTCATCGCGGGGATCGATGGCACCGCACGTCGGCGCTCGTCAACCGCCGTCCGCGGTGACGACCTCGGCGAAGCCCTCCCACGCCACGAGCGCGGCGAGGTCGTCAGGGTCCATGGGATCGCACTCGGCGACGGAACGCCCTTCGGCCCGAAGCTCCGCTGCGCGCACCCTCCGCGCGTCGGCCGCTCCCACCACGAGCACTCTCTTCGACGGTGGCGCCGAGGCGCTCCCACGAAGCGCCTCCTCGACGGCCTCGAGGTCGATGGCCGCGCCGGTGGCCGGGCGCGGCGTGCCGTAGCGTCCCAGCAGCGCGTCGTAGCGCCCACCCGCCGCGAGGGGAACGCCGACGCCATCGCGCAGGACCTGAAAGAACAACCCAGTGTAATACCCGCGGCCGCGCAGCTCGCCGAGGTCGACGAGCAGGTCGGCGCCGCAGCCCGCGAGCGCGTCGGCCACCGATCGCAGCTCCGAGACGACGTCGCGGTGTCCTCGCGCGACGAGCGCCGCGCCCTCGCGCTCGAGCACGTCGGGCGTCCCGGCGCAGCGGGCGAGGAGGTCGAGGTGGTCGCATGCGTCGCCGTCGAGGATCGCGTGCCACTCCGCGCGGTCGCGGCTCGCCAGCGCCGCCGCCGCCGGATCGCGAAGATGCGGAGCGAGACCGTCGACCACGGCGGGCGCCGCGAGGGCGTGCGAGAGCTCGACGGAGAGGTCGCGCACCCCGGCCTCGCGCAACGCGGCGACGGTCGCGGCGATGACCTCGACGTCCGCCGCCGGGGCCGCGTGGGAGATGCACTCCACCCCCGCCTGGGAGACCTGCCGCTCGCGTCGAGCGCGTCCCCGGGGGCGCCGCACCACGCTGCCCTCGTACGAAAGCCGGATGGGACCCGGGTGCTCGCGGTACCGCGTCGCGACGAGGCGGGCGATCTGCGGCGTCATGTCCGGTCGCAGCACCAGCACGTCGCCGGTGTCGGGGTCGAGGAACCGCACGAGCTCGCGGCGCACGGCCCCGCCCACGGCGCGCGCGACGACGGACTCGCGCTCGAAGGCCGGCAGCGTCACCGTGGCGTAGCCCCAGCGTGCGTAGGTGGCGAGCACCGTCGACGCGATGGCTCGGCGCCGCGCCGCCCGCTCCGGCAGCAGGTCGCGCAGGCCCTCGGTCAGCAACGGGACGGCGGCGCCGGGGGC
>CAIMWA010000022.1 GCA_903845045.1 uncultured delta proteobacterium
CGGCCGCGGGAACGCGCGCGAGGTCCCAGGCCCGGCCGTCCGCGGCCGGTACGTTCGCGAAGCGCAGAGCCCGGACGCTTTGCTGCCGGGCGTGAGCGCGGCGGGTCAAAATGGCTGAATATCACGCAGAACTGAAGCTGTGGTCGCGGTCTCGCGATGTGTAGGAGTGGAAGGGCTTCAGCCCGCGGCGAAGGCGGTCGCGCCACGAAGACGCACCAGTTCATGACGCCGTTGGAGTTCATGGCGCGCCTCGCGGCGCTGGTGCCGCCGCCGAGGCATCCGCTCGTGCGGTACCACGGGGTCTTCGCACCGCACTCTCCGTGGCGCGTCGCCGTGGTGCCTTGGCCGGCGGAACCGGCCGCGCCTGCGCCAGATGCGCATGTGCCCGAGGCAAACGCCCACCCTGCGAAGCCGTCGTCGCCGCGCATCGACTGGGCGACGCTGCTTCGCCGCGTGTGGAACCTGGACGTCCTGCGCTGCCCGGCTTGCGACGGTCGCATGCACATGATCGCCGCCGTCGAGGAGCGCACGGCGATCGTGAAGATCCTCGCGCACCTCGGGATCTCGACGGACGTGCCGCGAATGACACGCTCCCGCGACGGACCGTGGGCGTGACAAGCGACGCGGCGCAGCGGTACCGTCCGATTCACGAGAACGGCGAAGGCCGTCGCGGTGTGTGCGGCGAGCGTGAGAACGGTGGGACGGGGCGTTGGAATCGGTCAGCGTGGCGGTGACGGGGGCTGCGGAGCGCGGGCTGACGGATGTCAGCGGGCCGCGGGGCTTCGTACAAGCGATGTTCTGTCGCCTCGCCGACTCGCTTGACGCATTGCACTTCCTATGCGCCGTGGTAAGTATGAAGTGGATTGCGCGCGCGGACCTTCGAGCTTGATCGATCCCCGCGATCGCGGCGAGTGCATCGTCCTTGCGATCGTCGTGGCGTTGGTGATATTCTTGCTGCTGCTGGCGTTCGCCCCGCTCGGTCCTGGCGTGGCCGGAGTCGTCGCCGGGGCGGTGGCAGCATCCATCCTGTCGAAGGTCTGTTGGCCGTGACGACCCCGTGAGCGACGTCGGCGAGCCCGACGGCGCCGCAGGCTCTTCGGGATCCGATCTCGACGCGTATGAACGCCGGTACATGGTGCGCGGCGAGGCGGTGCTCTTTCATGCAAGGGAGCGAAGGGCCGTCGTCGTGTCCGCGATGAACGTCGTGGCTGCGGCGATCGGAGCGTGGGCCGCGGTGACGCTCGCGCGGTCCCTTCCGTACGTCTCGGGACATCCATTCGTCACGTGCGGGCTCCTTCTCACGCTCGCCGGGACCATCGCCGCCGCCGTCGGCACCTTCATCTCCGTGCTGACCGATCTGTGCCTTCGGGTCGTGCTGTCGCCGTCGCGCGTGAGCATCCACCTCGGCGTGCAGAGCGTCGACGTCCCCGTCGCTTCGATCTGCGATGTCGTCGCCGAGCGCGTGCCCGCGTGGCGGGTCGGTTCGTCGTTGCGGAGGCTCGCGCGCCGCGACACCGTGTTCAGCGACGCAACGGCAAGCGTCGGCGTTCGCATCGATTGGCGTGACGCAAGGGGCCGGCCGCGCCGCACGTGGATCTACGCGCGCTGCGCGCAAGCGCTGGCCGAGCGCATTCGCGAGCTCCAGGCCGCTACGGGCGTGCGCGTGCAGATCGAGGCGGGCTCCGACGTCGTGGAGAGCGCGCGAGCGCCGGGCGGCGGACGAACGCAGAGACGTTGACGCGCGGTCGTCGTGGCGCAGTTCGTCACTCCACCACCGCCAGATCATGATTCTCGACCTGGTGCAGCACGGCCTGCGGCGGCGCCTCGAGGTCGCCCGCGATCGCCGTCAGCTCGTCCCACGTGAGCGCCGCACCGTGAATGCGGGCGCGGACGCACGCCACCGGCGCGACGACCTCGGCCGCGAGCGCGCGCGCGACGGACTGCGAGCGCGTCCGCGCGTCGGTGAGCAGGCGTTCGCGTCCGCCCAACAACGAGAGCCCGAGCGCGCGCGCCCACGCGAAATGGGACTCTTCGCGCAGGCTCGCGCTGAACCCACCGTCGCCGATGCGCACCACACCCCGAAGCGGCGTCCTTGCGAGCAACGTCGTGCTGCCGTGCATACACATGCCCTCGAGCTTCTTGCGTAGCCAGCGTGGCGGTGACGGGGGCTGCGGAGCGCGGGCTGACGGATGTCAGCGGGCCGCGGGGCTTCGTACAAGCGATTGCCAATGTTCAACCTCATGGGGCCAGCTTTCGGAGAATTGTTCAGCCCCATGGGGCCAGCAATTGTTCAGGGTGATGGGGCCACCCGCGGGGTGGATGACCCGGAATTGTTCAGGGTCATGGGGCCGGCCGATCGCCAGGGTCATGGGGCCACCGTGACGCTGGCCGACTGACCCGGGACTCGACGACCGAGACCAAGGACACGGTTCTTTCCGACGGCGCTGCGGGGCGCCCAAGGGAGGCATCGATGAGTTTTCGGGAGTTGAGCATGGTGCAGATCAAGGAAGTCCTCCGCCGCTGGCAGGCGGGACAGAGCGCGCGGCAAGTTGCGCGCGACGGCGTCGTCGATCGCAAGACGGCGCTGCGGTACATCGCGGCGGCGACGGAGCTCGGGCTCGCGGCGACGAGCGCGCTCGACGACGAGGCCATCGCGTCCGTCGCAGCGCGCGTGCAGACGCGACCGACGATCGATCCGTCGGACGAGTGGAACGCGCTCGCCGCACGCAGGCCGCAGATCGAAGCGTGGCTCCGGCGCGAGCGACCGCTGCGCCTGGTGCGCGTTCACGATCTTCTCTCGCGCGAGGGCGTCGAGGTCTCGTACTCGACGCTGCGTCGCTTCGCGCACAAGGAGCTCGAGTGGCGCGAGCGTCCGGCGACGGTGCTCGTCGACGATCCGCCGGCGGGCGAAGAGGCGCAGATCGACTTCGGCCTGATGGGCACGATCCGCGACGAGGGCGGCGTCGTGCGCAAGCTCTGGGCGCTGATCGTGGTGCTCTCGCTGAGCCGCTACATGTTCGTCTGGCCGACCTTCGTGCAGACCACCGAGGCGATCTGCGAGGGCCTCGACGCGGCGTGGAAGTTCTTCGGCGGCATCGTCGCGCGCGTCGTGCCGGACAACCCCTCGACGATGGTGCTGCGTGCGAATGCGAAGTCGCCGGAGTTGAACCGCGCGTTCCTCGAGTACGCGCAGGCGCGCGGGTTCTTCGTCGATCCGGCGCGCGTGCGTCACCCGAAGGACAAGGCGCGCGTCGAGAACCAGGTGCCGTTCGTGCGCGAGCGATGGTTCGACGGAGAGACCTTCCTCGACCTCGCGGACGCACGCCGCAGCGCGCTCCACTGGTGCCGCGAGGTCGCGGGCGTGCGCATCCACGGCACCACGCGTCGCGTCCCGCGCGAGGTCTTCGAGAGCGAGGAGCGCGCGCTGCTTCGACCGCCGCCCGAAGCTCCCTTCGACGTGCCCGTGTGGACCACGGTGAAGGTCCATCCCGATCACCACGTGCAGGTCGCGCGCGCGCTCTACTCGGTGCCCACCGCGTATCTCGGTCAGTCGCTCGAGGCTCGGCTCGATCGGAGCACTGTGCGTCTCTACCACCGCACCGATCTCATCAAGGCGCACGTGCGCGTCGCTCCCGGCAAGCGCTCCACCGACGCGCAAGATTACCCGGTTGGTAAGGCGGGCTACGCGCAACGCTCCGTCGCCTCGCTCCTCTCACGCGCGACGGAGCAGGGCGCCAACGTCGGCGCGTTCGTCGCCCGCCTCCTCGACGGACCGCTCCCCTGGACGAAGATGCGCCAAGCGTACGGCCTGCTGCGCCTCTGCGAGAAGTACGGCGCCGCGCGCGTGGACGGTCACTGCGCCCGCGCGCTCTCGTTCGACGTGCTCGACGTGGGACGCATCGAACGAATGCTCAAGGACGCGCGACGCGTCGAGAGCGAGGGCGAGTCGAGCGGCAAGGTCATCGCGCTTCCGCTCGGTCGCTTCGCACGCGACCCGTCGGTCTTCGCCACGCGCACCTCGCGCGAGGACGGAGGTGGGCGATGAACGAGCCGACGCTGAGCCCCGAGCTCAAGAGCGTGCTCAAGCGCCTGCGGCTCGGGCGCTTGATCGACACGCTCCCGGAGCGCCTCGCGCTCGCCGATCGCGAGCAGATCCCCGCGCAGGATCTCCTGCTCACGATCCTCACCGACGAAGTCGAGCGGCGCGCGAGCTCCGCGTCGTCGCGTCGTGCGGACGAAGCGAACCTCGATCCCGCGATGGTGTTCGAGCGATGGGACGGCACCGCGAAGGTCCACTACGACCGGCGCGTGCTCGCCGAGCTGCGCAGCCTGCGCTTCCTCGAGAGCCGCCGGAACATCGTCGTCCTGGGACCCGTCGGCGTGGGCAAGACCTTCCTCGCGCACGCGCTCGGCCACCTCGCGTGCCGCGCCGGATTCAACGTGCGCATGCACCGCGCCGACGCGCTCCTGCGACTGCTCCGGCAGAGCCGCATGGACAACTCGCGCGACGCGCTCATGACCGCGCTCTGCACGGTGGACCTGCTCATCGTCGACGACTTCGCGCTCGAGCCCATGACGCGCGACGAGAGCCGCGACGTCTACCAACTCTTCGTCGAACGCACCGCGCGTGCGTCGACGATCGTCACGAGCAATCGCGACACCGCCGAGTGGCTCGCCGTCTTCGACGACACGCTGCTCGCGCAGAGCGCCGTCGATCGCTTCCGCAACAACGCCTACGACCTCGTCGTCGAGGGCGAGTCGTACCGGCCGCGGCTCAAGCCCGTCCTCGATCCCGAGGCACCTGCGCCTGCGGCTCCGGTCCGGAAGCCCTCGACCATCGCGCCGCGCAAGCGACGACCCGCGCCCTGACCGAACCACGTCGGGCTCCTGACGGAGCCCTCCGGTCGGCTCGACGACCGACCCCTCCTCGTGGCATCAACGGACCGGTTCGTTGAGCCTCCCACCCTGGCCCCATGACCCTGACCAGGGCTGGCCCCATGGGGGTGAACAGTGGCAGGATGTTCTTCCGGCAGACGATGCAGCGCCCCGAGCTGGTCGCCGCGGTACGCACCGTCCGCGCGGACGACCGGCTGCCGGAGCTGCTCTCGGCCGCCGAGGTGGCGTCGTTGATCGACCACGCCCGCACCCCGAAGCACCGCGCGATGTTGATGCTGTTCTACGGCACCGGCATGCGCACGAGCGAGCTGACGCACCTTCGCGTGTGCGACGTCGATGGCGAACGCGCGGTGATCCACCTGCGTGACACCAAGAGCCGCCGCGATCGCATCGTGCCGCTCCCGGAGCGCGCCCGCGAGGCGATGCGGGCGTACTGGTGCGGGTGCCGCGTTCGCCCTCGCGGCACGGACCTGCTCTTCCCCGGCCGCGGGCAGCCCCTCACGCGCGCGGTGGTGGACCGGCGGGTCCGCGCCAAGGCCCCTTTCGGCGGTGCCGAGCAGGTCCATTCGTACATCGGGCGGCATACGCATCGCGTCGGCATCGCGAACTCGCGCATCCGGTCGATGGACGACCGCGGCGTGACCTTCGCGACGACGAACGGCGGCGTCGAGACGGTGTCCGGCGTGGCGTTTCTTCAGCGCTTCGCCGAGCACGTGCTCCCGAAGGGATTCACGAGGATCCGCCACCACGGCCCTCTCGCACCCAGCCACGCGACGACGACGCTCGAGCAGGCGCGGGCGTTGAGCCCGGTCGATGCCTGCCGCCGTCTACACGCGGAGCACCGCGGGAGCACCGCGGCGCCGCCACCCGACGTGTCCAGCGCGCCCGGGGCGCATGCGCCCACGTGGATCGAGTTGCTCCGCGAGCTCACCGGTGAAGACGCCGAGCGATGTCCTCGATGCGGCACGGGCCGGTTGGTGCGCCGTGCGCCGGAACACGGGCCGGCGCCACCGCGGAGAGACACCTCGTGACGATCTCGAAGCAGCCCTCGATGGCGGTGCCACGTCGGCGGCGCGAGCGTCGGTGAAGTCCGTGTGCGACGGGCGTCTCGTCACGGACGCCGACGTCATCGACGCCCGAGCGACGCGAACGACCGCTGGCCCGCGAGTCAATTTCC
>CAIMWA010000023.1 GCA_903845045.1 uncultured delta proteobacterium
CGAAGGGAAGCTGATGGTGCGTCGCGAAGCCGCGGTGCGCGTCGGCGGGGTCCGTGCTCACGCCGATGACGTCGGCGCCGGCGGTGTTGTAGTCGGCGTAGGCGTCGCGAAACGCACACGCCTCGCGGGTGCAGCCCGGGGTCTCGTCGCGGGGGTAGAAGTACAGCACCAGCACGCGCGCGCGGGCCCCGCCGGTGCTCTCGACGGCGTGACCGTCGTGGGTGACCGCACGAAAGACCGGGGCGGCGTCGCCGACGGCCAGCAGCGCCGTGCGCGCGGGGGCGGTCACCGTGAGCGACGGTGCGGGCGTTCCGGGACGCGGCTGCGCAGACGAATTCGCGCAGCCGAGGGCGGCGGCGAGGGCGGTGCTGACGACGAAGGTTCGCATCGCGAAGCAATTCCACCGACCCCGCGGGGGCGCAAGCGCTTGACGTGGTGGCGCCTTCGAAAGTACCGCCGCGGTGCGTCGCGGGATGAATGACCTCGGAGCCCGCGCGCAACCTTCGCTGCGCCGATGTGCGGACTCGCTGGCATCTTTCACTACGCCGACCCCGACCGACCGGTGGACCGCCGCGCCCTCGGACGGATGACCCGCGCCCTCGCGCACCGCGGTCCTGACGGCGAGGGGTTTCACGTCGACGGCCCGCTGGGGCTCGGGCACCGCCGCCTCGCCATCGTCGACCTGTCGCCCACCGGCGCCCAGCCCATGCGCACCGACGACGGCGCCTTCGTCATCGCCTACAACGGCGAGCTCTACAACCACCGCACGTTCCGCGCGCGGCTCGAGTCCCGCGGGCACGTCTTTCGCGGGCACTCGGACACCGAGACGCTGCTGCGCTGGATGGCCGAAGAGGGTCCCGACGCCCTCGCCGACGCCGCGGGCATCTTCGCCTTCGCCTTCTACGACCGCGCCGCGCGGCGCCTCACGCTGGCCCGCGACCCCCTCGGCGTGAAGCAGCTCTACGTGCACGACGACGGCCGGCGCGTGCTCTTCGCGAGCGAGATCAAGGCGCTCCTCGCGGCCGGTGACGTCCCGCGACGCCTCGATGCCGAGGGTCTCAACCAGTACCTGCACTTCCACACGCCGCTCTTCGATCGAACGTTTCTCGCCGACGTGAAGCAGCTCCGGGCCGGCGAGTGGGTGCGCTGGGACGCCCACGGTGCGCGCGCGCGGCGCTACTGGACCGTCGACGATTTCACGCCTCGCGGCGGCACGCCCGAGAGCAACGTCGACGCGCTGCGCACGCTGCTCGGCGAGGTCGTCGGCGATCAGCTCATGAGCGACGTGCCCGTGGGTGCGTTCTTCTCGGGGGGCATCGATTCGACCGCGGTGGCGTCCTTCGCGACGCGGCACGGCGTGCGTCCACGGTGCTTCGGCGTGCACTTCTCGGGGCAGGGCGTCATCGACGAGCGGCCCTACCAGGAGTCCGCCGCGAAGGCCCTGGGCCTCGACCTCGAGCTCATCACCCTCGACGGAACGACCTTCGCCGACGACCTTCCGCGCCTGCTCTTCATGCAGGACCAGCCCGTCATCGGACACGCGCTGATCCCCATGGACGCCGTCGCGCGCCTCGCCGCGGCGAAGGTGAAGGTGTGCCTCGGCGGCCAGGCGGCGGACGAGGTCTTCGGCGGCTACGCGCGCTACTCGCTGGCCCACCCGCTGCGTGTCGCGATGCAGTTCGCGTCGCCTGACAAGCTCCTCGCGCGGCTCCTCGGGCGTGCGTCGCGCGGCGCGTCGGGAGCTCCCGCGGGCGCCTCGCCGGCCGTGGGCGGCAACCTTCGCAAGCAGCTCCTCGAGCGGCGCACGCTGGCGCGCATCGTGGCGAACCTTCGCAAGGGCCCCGCCGCGCTCCTGCGCTGGGACGAGCGGTATTTCGAGAACTTCGCGAAGGTTCCGGCGTCGTCGTGGAGCGCGCTCTTCGGCGACCCGTCGGTGCTGTCGCGGCAGCGTGCGCGCGACGTCTTTCGCGCCACCCTCGACGCGTCGCCGGCCACGGACCCGGCCGACAAGCTCATGCACTGGGACCAGCAGACCTACCTCACCGGTCTCTTCCAGCAAGACGACCGCATGAGCATGGGGCACTCGCTGGAGTCGCGCGTTCCCATGGCCGATCCGCGCATGGTGCGCTTCGCGTTCCGCTCGGGCTTCGACCTGAAGTTCCGCGGTGGCGCGTCGAAGTGGATCCTTCGTCAGGCCGTCGCCGACGTGGTGCCCGAGGAGGTGCTCACGCGCCGCAAGGTGGGCTTCGACACGCCCGCGGAGACGTGGATGAAGGGTCCGAGCCGCGATTTCGTGCGCGACACGCTGGGCTCCCGCGCGGCCCGGGAGCGCGGCCTCTGGAGCCCTCGGGGCCTCGACGCGCTGCTCGACGACACCTCGACGCCGCTCTGGTTCGACGTGGCGTGGAAGGCCCTCTGCATCGAGCTCTGGGCGCAGTCGTCGCTCGACGGCGGCTACGCGCGCTTCCTCACCACCGGGGGAGACGATGCCGCCCTCGATGCGTGACCAGCTCCAGGAGCTTCGCGAGCTCGGCCCCGCGGGCACGGCGTTTCGCGTCGCGTGGGAGCTGCGGCTGCGCTCGGGCCTCGCGCGTCACGACCCGACGCCGGCACCGGATCCCGCACCCGCCATCGCATGGCGCGAGCGGCTCCCGTGGGCGCATCCGACGGACGTCGCCGCGGCCCTCGAAGGATCGCTCCCGAAGACCGCCCGTCGTGACCTCGCGGCCGTCGCCGACCGCGCGACGCGGGGTGTGATCCGCTGTTTTTCTCGGTGGGACGGCGACTACGGCGACCCCTTCGACTGGCATCGCAACCCCGTCTCCGGCGAGCGCTGGAACCCGTCGCTGCACTGGTCCGAGGTGCTGCGCGACGCGCCGCGGGTGGGCGACGTGAAGCTCGCCTGGGAGGCCGCGCGCTTTCCGCAGGCGTACCACCTCGCGCGCGCCGCGACCTTCGATGCGCCGATGCGCGACGCGTGCTGGACGGCCTTCGACGCGCAGGTGCGGGGCTTCCTCGCAGCGAGCCCTTTCCCGCTGGGCATTCATTGGTTCTCCAACCAGGAAGCCACCATCCGCCTGCACGCGTGGCTCTTCGCGCTGTCGGTCTTCGCGGGCCTCGGCTGCGACACCGCCTCGCTCGCCGCGGAGGTCTCTCGCAACGCCGCGGTGGTGGCGGGGCACACGCTGCGCGAGCTTCCGTATGCGCAGCGCGCCGTCTACAACAACCACCTCGTCGCCGAGGCCTTCGGGCTCTGGACCATCGCGTGGATGCGCCCGGAGCTTCCCGATGCGACGGAGTGGTCCGCGACGGGGCGGCGCATCCTCGACGACGAGGCCGCGAAGCAGTTCTACGGTGACGGCGCGTACCTGAACCTCTCGCACACGTACCACCGCGTCGTCGTGCAGGACTACCTCCTGGCAGCGCGCTTCGCCCGCGCCGACGGCGCCGCGACGATGCCCGCGCCGTGGGCCCGCGCGCTCGAGCGCTCCCTCGACTTTCTCGTCGCGCACCAGGACCCCGCGACCGGCGCGCTGCCGAACCACGGCGCCAACGACGGCTCGCTGCCGCGCGTGCTGTCGACGTGCGCGTACGAAGACTTCCGCCCCGCGCTGCAGGCCCTGTCGCTGGCGGTGCGCGGCGAGCGCCTCTACGAGCCCGGTCCGTGGGACGAGGAGGCCGCGTGGCTGCTCGGTCCGCGGGCCCTCGAGGCGCCGCTGCGGGCCCCCGGGCGACGTTCGGTGTCCTTCGCCGAGACGGGCTACCACGTGCTGCGCAGCGCGACGGACGAGGGCGCCTTTGCAGCTTTTCGCTGCGGGTCCATGCGCGATCGCTTCGGCCAGATGGACATGCTCCACGTCGACGCGTGGTGGGGCGGAGCGAACGTCCTCGCCGACGGCGGCACGTACCTCTACAACGCCGAGCATCGCTGGCACGACCACTTCCTGCGCAGCGAGAGCCACAACACCGTGACCGTCGACGGGCGCGAGCAGATGCTCCACTTCCGTCGCTTCAAGTTCCTCTACTGGACCCGCGCGCGGCTGCTGCGCTTCGGCCGCGACGGCGACGGCACCGTGGCCGTGGGCGAGCACGACGGCTTCGCGCGGCACCCCGGCGGATGCGTGCACCGCCGCAGCGTGCGGCTCTTCGACGACGGCGTGCTCGTGGTCGTCGACCGCGTGCGCGGCGAAGGAACGCACACCGCGCGGCTGCACTGGCTCGGCGGCGCGATGCCCTTCACCGCCGACGCCGACCGCGGCGCCATGGTGCTCCACGCCCCGAAGGGCGACGTGCGCGTGGCCGTCTACGACCGCTTCGGGGCGTCGCGCGCGGGCACCGTGGTCTGCGGTCGCGACGACCCGCCCCGCGGCTGGATCGCGCGCAGCTACGCCGTGAAGGAGCCCGCGCCGTCGCTCGCCGTCGAGGGCACCGCCGACGGAGACATCGTGTTCGTCACCGTCGCGGGTCCCGCGGACCTCGCCGTCGCCGTCGACGGTGCGACGTGGACCCTTCGCACTGCACGGAGCACCCGTCGCGCGGCGCTCCTCGAGGACGTGGCCCCATGAAGATCCTCGTCATCCACCAGTACTATCTGATGCCCGGCTCGCCCGGCGGTTCGCGCTTCAACGAGTTCGCGCGGCTGTGGTCCGACGCGGGGCACGACGTGACGGTGGTCGCGGGCAACCTCGACTACGCCACGGGCCAGGTGCCCGACCGCTACCAGGGCCGGTGGATCACCCGCGAGCGCGACGGCGACGTCACCGTGCTGCGCTGCCACGTGCCGAAATCTTACAACCGCTCGTATGCCGGGCGCATGGCGGCGTTCTTCGGCTTCACGCTGTCGTCGACGCACGCGGCGCTGACGGTGCCGCGGCCCGACGTGGTCATCGCGACGTCGCCGCCGCTGGTCGCCATGGCGCCGGGTCTCATCGCCGCGAAGGCGCGCTGGCCGGGTGTTCCGTGGGTCTTCGAGATCCGCGACCTGTGGCCCGAGAGCGCGGTGACCACGGGGGTCTTGAAGGAGGGCGCGGCCCTCACGCGGCTGCTCTACGGCGTCGAGAAGGTGGCGTGCCGCACCGCCGACAAGATCAACGTGCTGACGCCGGCCTTTCGCGACGACCTGCTCCGCCGCGGCCTCGCGCCCGCCGACAAGATCGTCTTCGTGCCCAACGGCGCCGACGTCGAGCTCTTCACGCCGGGACCGCGCGACAACGAAGCGCGCCGCGCCTTCGGCTGGGGCGACCGCTTCGTGGTGATGTACGCCGGGGCGCACGGGCGCGCGAACGCCGTCGGGCAGTTCCTCGACGCGGCGGAGCGGCTGCGCGATCGGCCCGACATCCTCCTCGCGAGCGTGGGCGATGGTCCCGAGCGCGCGGGGCTCGAGGCCGAGCGGGCGCGGCGGGGGCTCGACAACGTGGTGTTCCACGGAGCGCAGCCGAAGCACCGCATGCCCGAGATCGTGCGCGCCTGCGACGTCGGCGCGGCGGTGCTGCAAGACAACCCCACGTTCAAGACCGTCTATCCCAACAAGGTCTTCGACTACATGGCCTCGGAGCGGCCGACGCTGCTCGCCATCGACGGCGTCGCGCGCACGTTGGTGTGCGACGAGGCGCAGGCCGGGGTCTTCGCGAAGCCCGAGGACGGAGCCTCGCTGGCCGCGGCCATTCGCTCCCTCGCCGACGACCCCGAGGGCCGGGCGGCGATGGGGCGGCGAGGGCGTGCGTGGGTGCTCGCCAACGCGACGCGCGAGTCGCTGGCGCAGCGCTACCTCGACGTGCTCCAGGGGATGATCCGATGAAGCAGGCGGGCTGGCGGTTCTTCGTGAAGTCCGCGGTGGACCGCAGCGCCGCGCTCGTGGGGCTCGTGGCCGTGTCGCCGGTGCTCGTCGGTGCCGCCGCGGCGGTGCGGGTGACCATGGGCTCGCCGGTGTTCTTCCGACAGAAGCGGCCGGGGCGGGCGGAGCAGCTCTTCGACATCGTGAAGTTCCGCACCATGCGCGAGGCCTTCGACGCCGACGGGCGCCCGCTCTCCGACGCCGAGCGCCTCACCGCCGTGGGACGCTGGCTCCGCGCCACGAGCATCGACGAATTGCCCCAGCTCTGGAACGTGCTGCGCGGCGACATCTCCCTCGTCGGGCCGCGTCCGTTGCTGGTGCGTTACCTGCCTCGGTATTCAACCGAGCAGCGCCGACGCCACGACGTGATGCCGGGGATCACGGGCTGGGCGCAGATCCACGGGCGCAACGCGATCTCCTGGGAGGAGAAGTTCGACCTCGACGTGTGGTACGCGGACCACTGGTCCCTCGCGCTCGACGCGCGGATTCTGTGGCACACCGTGGGGAGCGTGCTGCGGCGCGACGGCGTGTCGAGCGACGGCCACGCCACCATGCCCGAATTCGAGGGAACGCCCGCGTAGCCCTTGAACGGCGCCCGGGAACGGGGCATCCAACGGGCGACCGCCGACCGCTGGAGAAACCGATGGCCCCGACGAAGCGAGTGTACCTGTCGGTCCCGCACATGGGGGAGAACGAGCTCCGCTACGTGCAGGACGCGTTCACCTCGAACTGGCTCTCCACCGTGGGGCCGAACCTCGACGCCTTCGAGGCCGCTTTCACCGCGCGCGTGGGCCTGCCGTGCGTGGCCCTCGGCAGCGGCACCGCGGGCATGCACCTCGGGTTGCGCCTGCTCGGCGTCGGTCCCGGCGACGAGGTGGTGTGCCCGACGCTGACGTTCATCGCGAGCGTGAACCCCGCGGTGTACCTCGGCGCCCGGCCGGTCTTCGTCGACAGCGAGCGCGCCACCTGGAACATCGATCCGCAGCGCCTCGAGGACCTGCTCCGCCGCCGCGCCGCGCAGGGCCGCGTTCCGAAGGCCCTCGTCGTCGTGCACCTCTACGGCCAGAGCGCCGACATGGACGCGCTGAAGTCCATCTGCGACCGCTACGGCGTGGCGATGCTCGAGGACGCCGCCGAGGCCGTGGGCACGACGTACCGCGGCCGCCCCGCCGGGACCATCGCGCCGGTGGGCGTGTACTCGTTCAACGGCAACAAGATCATCACCACCACTGGCGGCGGCATGCTCGTCGCGCACGACCCCGCGTGGATCGAGCGCGCGCGCTTCTGGTCGCAGCAGGCGCGGGACCCCGGCGTGGCCTACGAGCACACGCAGACGGGCTACAACTACCGCCTGTCGAACGTGCTCGCGGGCATCGGCCGGGGTCAGCTCGAGGTGCTCGACCAGCGCGTTGCGCGGCGCCGCGAGATCGCGTTCTTCTACCGCGAGGCCTTCGCCGACCTCGACGGGCTCACGCTCATGCCGCAGTCGCCGGACGGGCTGCACACCAACTGGCTCAGCGTGTTCCAGGTCGATGCCGCGCGGCTGGGCATCGACCGCGACGCGATCATCCGCGCCCTCGACGCCGAGAACATCGAGAGCCGGCCGGTGTGGAAGCCCATGCACCTGCAGCCCCTCTTCGAGGGCGTCGAGTGCGAGGGCGGCGAAGTTGCGGCGGACCTCTTCCGCAACGGCATCTGCTTTCCGAGCTCGACGAACCTCGGCGACGACGACCTTCGCCGGGGGGTGGCCACGGTGCGTCGCGCCGCGGGACGGGAGCGCTGAGACCATGAGCGACGGCACCGAGAACGTTCCGAGGGTCGTGCTGAACTACCGCCGCCCGGTGGTGGTCATCGCCCACCTCGCGCTCTGGTCGGCCGCGTTCTACGGCGCGTTCTTCCTCCGCTTCGACGGCCACATCCCGGCCTGGTACCTGCGGCGCACGCTGTACTGGCTGCCCACGCTGCTGGTGCTCCGCGCCCTGGCGCACGCGCAGCTCGGGCTCTTCCGCGGGCTCTGGCGCTACACGGGCATGCGCGACCTGCTCAAGCTCATCCAGGCCGCGGCGGTGTCGAGCTCGCTCTTCGTGCTCGTCGCGCTCTTCGTCGGTCCGCAGGGCGTGCCGCGCTCGGTCTTCGTCATCGACTGGCTCCTCGCGCTCATGGCCGTCGGCGGCATGCGCCTCGCGATCCGCGCCATGCGCGAGACCTTCCA
>CAIMWA010000024.1 GCA_903845045.1 uncultured delta proteobacterium
CCCATGGCCGGGTGCGACCCGTTGTAGGGGGCGATGCGGTCGCCCTTGGCGTTCTTCACCACCTCGATGATGCCGAAGAGCCCGATGTTGCGGGCCGCGCCGACGCTGCGGTGCTTCGCCTTCAACGCCGCGAGGTGCTTCGCCATGACGACGCCCATGCGCGCGGCGTTCTCGACGAGCTTCTCCTCCTCGAGCACCTCGATGACGGCGAGCGCCGTGGCGAGGCCCACGGGGTGCGCGTTGTACGTGAGGCCGCCCCAGAACACGTTGTCGCGAAAGTGGTTCGCGATCTTGTCGCGCAGCGCCATGACGCCGAGCGGAAAGTAGCTGCTCGTCAGCCCCTTCGCCATGGTGACGATGTCGGGAATGATCCCGCCGTGCTCGAAGGCGAAGAGCTTGCCCGTGCGTCCCCAGCCGCACATGACCTCGTCGCAGATGAGCAGGATGCCGTACTTGTCGAGCAGCGCGCGGAGCCCCTGCAGGTAGCCCGCTGGCGGCGGCAGGATGCCGTTGGTGCCGGTCACCGTCTCGATGATCATCGCGGCGATGGTGTGCGGACCCTCGTACTGGATGACCTCTTCGAGGTACGTGAGGTTGTTGCGCACGACCTCCTCCTCGGTGACGCCGAAGGAGAAGTTGTAGGGGTGCGGGTCCATCACGCGAATGACGCCGGGGGTGCCGGGCTCGTTGGCCCAGCGCCGCGGATCACCGGTGAGCTGCAGCGTCGCGTTGGTTCCGCCGTGGTACGAGCGGTACCGCGAGAGGATCTTCGCGCGACCGGTGTACAGCCGCGCCGCGCGGATGGCGTTCTCGTTCGCCTCGGCGCCGCCGAGCGCATAGAAGAACATGTTGAGGTCGCCGGGGACGATCTCCGCGAGCTTCAGGCTCAGCTTCGCGCGCACCTCCGTGGCCGTGCCCGGGTACGCGAAGATCAGCGTGTCGAGCTGCTTCTTCATCGCCTCGATCACCTTCGGGTGGCCGTGGCCGATGTTGACGCTCATGAGCTGGCTGTTGAAGTCCATGATCTTCTTGCCTTCGGGGGTGTACAGGTACAGCCCCTGGGCGCTCGCCACCGGCAGCGGGTTCGTCTTCCCGTTGGCGGACCATGAATACAAGCTGTGCTGCAGGCACGCGTCGATCATCTGCTTCGAGTCCATCGGTCTCTCCTCTTCTTTCGACTTCGCTACGCGGTGCCGGTCAGCTCATCCAGTTGGCGTCCTTCTGGAGCGCCCACTTGCTGGTGATCTTCCGCTGGCGGGTCCAGAAGCGGTAGCCGTCCCAGCCGGTGATGTTGCCCTGGCCGAAGGCCGAGTCGTTCCAGCCGCCGAAGCCGAAGGGCTCGCGCGGCACCGGCACGCCCACGTTCACGCCGCACATGCCGGCCTCGACGCCGTCCATCACGCGTCGCGCGACGTCGCCGCTGGTCGTGTAGACCGAGGCCGCGTTGCCGTAGGGGTTGGCGTTCTCGACCTCGAGGGCCGTGTCGATGTTCGGCACGCGCACGATGCTGAGCACCGGGCCGAAGATCTCCTCGCGCGCGGCGGCCATGTCCGCAGAGACGTTGTCGAGCACCGTGGGGCCGACCCAGTAGCCGCCGTTCGTGGCGTGCTTGTGGCGTCCGTCGACGAGCACCTTGGCGCCCAGCTTCTCGGCCTCGTCGATGTACCGCGTGATGCGCTCCACCGAGGCCGCGTTGGTCACCGGGCCCATCTCCGTGCCGAGCTTCAGCGCCGACGAGCGCCGCGTGACGGCGTCGAGGATGTGGTCCACGTCGCCCACGGCGAGCAGCACGCTGGCGGCCATGCAGCGCTGCCCCGCGCAGCCCGTGAACGACGCCATGATGTTCTCCGCGGTCACCTCGACGTCGGCGTCGGGAACCACGATGAGGTGGTTCTTCGCGCCGCCGAGGCACACCGCGCGCTTGCCCGTGCTGCACGCCCGCCCGTACACGAGCTTGGCGATCTTCGTGGAGCCCACGAAGCCCACGGCCTTGATGCGCGGATGGTCGCAGAGCGCCTCGACGACCTCGCGGCCGCCCTGCACGATGTTGAACACGCCGTCGGGGAGCCCGGCCTTCTTCAAGAGGTCGGCGATGCGCAGAGAAGACAGCGGCACCTGCTCGCTGGGCTTCAGGATGAACGCGTTGCCGCCCACCAGCGCCTGCGGGAGCATCCAGAAGGGGACCATGCACGGAAAGTTGAACGGCGTGACGCCGGCCACCACGCCGAGGGGCTCGTAGACCACCTCGCAGGCCACGCCGCGGCTCACCTCGAGCTGGTTGCCCGACGCGAGGTTCGGCAGCGAGCAGCCGTACTCGATGCACTCGATGGCCTTCTCCACTTCGGCCTTGGCCTCGGAGAAGATCTTGCCGTTCTCATGGGACACGAGCCACGCGAGCTCGTCGATGTCGCGGAGCATGAGGTCGCGGAGCTTGTAGAGCACGTGCGCGCGCTCGCGCAGCGGCCAGTCGCGCCAGGTCTTGAACGCCGCCTCGCCGGCCTTCACCGCGGCCTCGACGTCCGCCGCGCCGGAGAGCGGCACCGTCGCCATGGCCTTGCCGTACCGCGGGTTCAGCACGTCCAGCGTGCCGTGCGACTGCACGGGGTCGCACCACGCTCCGCCGATCCAGTTCTTCGCGGAGACGTAGGTGGTGAAGTCATAGCCGGTCGCGGGAAAATGCAG
>CAIMWA010000025.1 GCA_903845045.1 uncultured delta proteobacterium
CGCCTCGTCCCAGCGCTCGAGGTTCACGAGCACGGAGCCGAGGGAGTTGCGGGCGTCGGCGAGCTCGGAGCGCAGGCTCTCGTTGTTCACCGACTGCTCGGCGTAGAGGGCGCAGGCGCGGCGCAGCGGGGCCTCGGCCCGGGCGAAGAGCCCCAGGCTGCCGAGGATGACCCCGAGGGTGCGGTTGGCTTCCGCGTTCTCGGGGTCGAGACGAATGGCACGCTCCAGCGGAACGATCGCTCCGGTGGGGTTGTGCTCGTCGGCGTACATGGCCCGGCCCAAGTTCAAATCGGCCTGCGCTCGCAGTCGTGCTTCGTCAGAAACTCCGCTGCAGGACCACCCTGCGACGGCAAGCCAACCCGCGATCAAGCAAGCAAATCCCCGGTTTTCCAGGCGACCGATGTCATGCTGTGGCATCTCGTCACTTTCCGACCGGGCAGGACCCTCAGAGCGCCAGCTTCTAGCCGAAGCGTTGCCCCGCGGTCAACCGGGAATTTGACAGCGCCGTGACAGCCTCCCCCGGGGAGGGTGCCGCGGGGACCGGTCAGGCGCGCACCTGCTCCTGCATGCCGAGGAGCGTGTAGAGGCGGCGCAGGGCGTCGACGTCGTCGATGGCGACCTTCTCGTCGCTGATGCGGATGTACTGGAGTTCGCGGAGCTGGAGCACGGCGCGCTTGACCGCGTCGACGTCGAGGGAGGCGCGGGCGGAGAGCTCCAACGGCGACACGGCGAGCTGGGCGGCGCCGGCGGTGCGGCCGGTCTCGGCGGCGAGCTTGAGGAGGGTGTTGACCACCTTCGACGTGGGGTCGCGGAGGAGGACGTTCTCGAGCTGGTCCTCGGCGTCGCGGAGGCGGCGGACGAGCTGCTGCACGAGGCGCGTGGCGACGGCGGCGCTGCCGGCGAGGAGCTGCGTGAAGGTGTCGGGGTCGAGGGCGAGCACGACGACGTCGGAGAGGGCGAAGGCGCTGCCGTTGCGCAGGCTGCCGGGGACGAGGGCCACCTCGCCGAAGAGGTCGCCGGGCTTCAGGATGTGCATGGAGCGCTCGGCGTTGCGCACGCGCTTGGCGACGCGCACGCGGCCCTCCTGGAGCATGAACACCTCGCGGGCGGCGTCGCCCTCGCGGAAGATGACCTCGCCGTTGGCGTAGCGACGCCCGAAATGCTCCAGCAGCCGGTCGCGCTCCTGCGTGGACAAGTCACTCATCGCGCGGCGTTATAGCCCGACCCCGCCCCGCGCCGGAAGGAGCGTCGCGCACGGAAGCCGTTGACACGGCGCGCGCGATCGGTAGAGTCCGCGACCCCGAAGCCGGTGTAGCTCAGTCGGTTAGAGCAGGGGAATCATAATCCCAAGGTCGTTGGTTCAATTCCGACCGCCGGTACCCAGAAAGCCCTTCGAAAGAAGGGCTTTCGTCATTCTGCGGACTGCGCGCCGCATGCGCCGGGAGCGCCCCTCGCGCCCCGTGGCGGGGAACATCCGGGGAAGTCTTCGCGCCCTCCCGCAGCGTGCGCAGGAGCCTGCGGCGCAGCTCGACACCGCCGAGGTGGCCGTAGGTCCGGTGCAGCATCGTCGTGTCGGCGTGGCCGAGGGCGTGGGCGGTGTCGTCCCAGGAGATGCCCGCGGCGAGGTGCCACGTCGCGAAGGTGTGCCGCAGCGAGTGCAGCGAGAACGGCGCGATCTGCAGCCGCGTGGCGACGTCGTCGAGGTCGCGCCAGTTCTTGGTCCAGGGGCGCAGCAGCTTGCGGCCGGAGCCCTCGCCCCACTGGAACGCCTGCTCGACGAGCGCCTGGCACACCGGCAGGACCAGCGGGACCTCGCGGTCGCGGCGCTCGTTCTTGGTGCCGCGCAGGCGCACGAGCCCCTGGGCGAGGTCGAGGTCGCCGCGCTCGGCCGCCTGGAGCGCTGCGAGCTCGGCGCCGGCGCCGACGGCGAGGGCGACCCAGGCCGCGCGGTCCGGGGGCAGCTCGGCGATGACCCGCTGCACCTCTTCGATGGTCAGGAAGCGGTCGCGCGGACGGTAGTTCGGCGAGAATCGCCGCGGCATCACGTCGTCGACGACGCCGAACCAGCGCCGCGCCCGGCGGGCGGTGTCGAGCATCGCGCGGAGCACGTACAGCTCCTTGGCGATGGTGTGGTCCGAGGCCTGCTCGTTGCGGCGCGCGTCGATGAAGCGGTCGACGGTGACCGAGGTGACGTCGGCGAGGCGTCGCTGCGGGCCGACCATGCGCAGCACGGTGCCCAGCTTGCGCTGGTAGAAGTCGACGCTGGCCTCGGCGAGCTTGCCCGCCCGGGCTTCGTTGGCCCAGCGCGTCTCCTCGCGGTCCGCCGCCTCGCGGAGCGTCGTCGACGCCGCCGCCCTCCGCGCAGCCCCCTCGGGATCCGCGCGGTCGCGCTCCCACTGCACCCGCCACGCCTCGGCGGCCTTCCGGTCCGTCGCCCCGGTCGCGTACTCGGTGTCGGCCCCGTCGGAACGATCCCGCAGGTACCAGTACGCGCCCTTTCGTCGAAGCGTCGCCATGCCCCAACCTCCTGCGCCCCGGCGTCCGGGACCGCCGGAGCGTAGCCTGGCGGCGCCGCGGTTCCAGGTGGGGGGCGAGCGACTGACAGGCTGTCCGTCCGTCGCGCGGAAACACCGCCCGGGACAGCGTCTGTGATTACTTGAAAGTGCTGACAGCCTGTCGTATTCCACGGGTCATGGGCTCCGCGTTCGAGAAGATCGGCGACCGGATCCGCCTCGTGCTCGCGCATCGCGGGTACACGCAGCGAGAGCTGTCGCGCCGGGCGGGGCTCGCGGAGTCGCAGCTCGGGGTGATCCTGTTGCGGCTGCGCGACCGGCCCTTCGCCGTGGAGCTCGAGACCCTCGCGCGCATCGCCGCCGGGGCCGAGGTCTCCCTCGCGTGGCTGCTCACCGGCGCCGACGAGGTGCAGGCCGACACCCCCACGGCGCTGCGCGATCGCGGTGGCTGGGACGCCGCCGTGCGCGCCGTCGGGCCGACGCTCCCGCCGCTGCAGCCGTGGGTCTGGACGTGGCTCGGCGACCTGCGCCTGCCCACCGCTCCGCCGCTCGGGCCGAACGGGCCGTTGCTCCTCGACCTGGTCGCGGCGCTGCAACGCCAGTTCGGCGACGAGGCGATCTTCGCCCGGGTGCGGGCCCCCTTCGAGCTGCCTCCGGCCTCGCGGCGCGCGCGCTCGAAGCCCGTGCGTCGGAAGGGGCGCATTCCTTAAGTTTGACACTTCAAAGAGTCTGCTTAAGGTCGGCGGGGTGATGCCCTTCCGTCGTCCCCGCTCGTTCGAAGCCGCCGAGGTGCCCGGCGCTGCGACGGCTGCGCCCACCGGGGTGCGGCTGCTCACGGCGCGGGAGTGCTCCGCCGCGGTGCCGGGGCGGTCGCGCCGGTGGGTCTACGACCACATGCGCGCGGCGGGCGGTCAGCGGGGCCTGGTCCGCGCCGACCGCTGGGCACGCCACCTCGAGGAGCTGATGGGATGCGACTTCGACGCAAGGGACGGTACTGGTACCTCCGCATTCGGCGCCGCGGTGACGACACCGAGATCGCCACCCGCTGCACGACCCGCGCGGCCGCCGAGGCCTTCGCACGACGCTGGGAGCTCGACGACGCCGACCCCGAGGGTGCGACCCGTCGGCGCGCGTCGGCGGTGACCGTCGCCGAGGTGCTCGACGAGGAGGCCGCGCGCCACGACGAGGCCGTCGACGCCAGGCGCCTCGCACCGGCCTCGCGGGACTTCTACCGCACGCGCCTCGGAACGCTGCTGCGGGTGCTCGGGGCGAAGCGTCCGGCGCGGGAGATCGACGCGCGGCGCGTGGACGCGCTCATCGCGCAGCGTCGCTCCGAAGGGGCGTCGGACCACACCATTCACAAGGAGCTCGCGGTGCTGCGCCGCACCCTCGCCGGAGCCAGCCGCGCGGAGCGATGGATGGGCGACGTCGACGCCGTGATGCCCGCGCGCTTCGCGCCGTCGTACACCCCGCGCGACCGCTGGATCACCCACGACGACCTCGTCGCTGTGTTGGCCGAGCTCCCGCCGGGGCGCGCCGCGTGGCTCGCGCTGGCAGCGGGAGCGGGTGCGGAGAAGGCGGCCCTCGCGCTGGCCGAGCGGGGCGACTTCGACGCCGTCGCCTCGACGGTGCTCGTGCGCGGCACGAAGAACACCCGGCGTCGGCGCGTGGTTCCATTGGTGTTGCCGCAGTGCCGGGCGCTCGTCGAGCGGGCCTTCGCGCACGGCGACGGCAGCGGCGACCGGCTGCTGCGCACCTGGAACAACCTGGGCCGCGACGTGGCGCGCGCGTGCCGACGTGTCGGGTGCCGCCGAACGGGCTGTGAAGCGGTGGACGATCGCAACGTCGCGTGCACCCGCGAGGCGTGTCGCGCGGCGGCGGTGGAGCCGTTCTCGCTGCACGTGCTGCGGCACAGCTTCGCGACGTGGCAACTCGCGGCGGGGGCCTCCTTCGACGACGTGGCGCGGGCGCTCGGGCACGCCGGGACGACGATGCTCCACCGCGTCTACGGGCACCTCACGCCGGCGATGCTGGCCGATCGGCTGCGCGGCGCGTTCGCCGCTCGCGAGCGAGCGTGATCTCACCGACCGCGCTGCAGGACCACGTGCAGTGGATCGCCGCAGCGGCTCGGGTCTCGCCGCGCATGATCGGGGTGTTCGCGGGGCTCCCCCGCACGGACTTCTTCGAGGCCGCCGAGGGCGACGACACGTCGGCGCGGGCGGCTTCGGTGGCGGCGCTGGCGCGAAGCTACGGCTGCACCGCCGACTGGCTCGTCGGCCTCGATCCCGTGGGACCGACCCGGGCGCAGCTTCGTCGCGCCTGTGTCGAGATCGGACTCCTCGCGGCCCCGACGCCCCGCGAGCGCGTCGTCGATCCGCTGCGCGACCCGACGTGCTCCCGGCGCCGGCGGTTGCGCTCGGTGCTGATCACCGCGGTCGCGCCGGAGGTCGCCGAGCGTCGGGCGCGATGGGACGAGGCCGAGCGCCGATGGTCCGGTGATGTGCAACTTCCGCGAAAGGCCGCGTCGATGATGGCGTTGAAGGATCGATTGGTGCTGTTGCTCGAGGGGAGCCAGATCTCGCAGGCGGAGCTTGCCCGGGTGGCGGGGCTCAACGTCACGCACGTGAGCGACCTGTGTCGCGGCCGCAGCACCAACGTCACGGTGCGGACGCTCGTGGCGATCGCGTGCTCGCTGGGATGCAGCACCGACTGGCTCCTGGGCCTCCAGCGGAACGGTCCCTCGCTCATGCATGTGCGGACGGCGTTCGCCGCCGCGGGCGGGCGCGTGTACCTCCACACGGGCCAGGAACCCGATGCACCCTTCGCGGAGAACGTGACCACGACGTCGCGCCGCGGACGTGTGCGCCGCGCGCCGCCGCGGGCTGCGCCTCGGGGCGACGACCGGGCACCGACGACGCGGTGAAGGCCGCCGGCCTGGCGGGTGAGGGCTCCGTGCGCCTCGACCGGGCGACGGGGCCCAGCGCTTCCGTCACCGGATCACCTACGGTCGGAACCGTAGTTTCCAGGGCGACGCACGGGGGACGGGGGTACCCACCGGTGCGGCGAAACGGGGTTTGTGTCCGGGGTGGTCCCAGCGGGCGCACGCCTTGGTTCGGGGGGCCGAGCAACGGTCGCTTGCCGTGGGTCGCCCGACCGTGGTTCGGTTAGCGAGTGGATGGACGGAGGGGGGATCCGGAACACCGGGCCCCCGGCGACGGCGGGAGCGATGGAGTCGTGCCGGTCGATGGCGATCGGCGCGACGCGTCGGCGAAGGTGCTGAGGGGACGAACGACGTCAGGACGCCCCGGGCGGTCCGCGAAAGCGGCGACGCACCGCACCGACGCGGCGATGCTGGACCGGCGGGTGCGGGACCTCGACGCGCAGCACTGTCCTGCCTACGGAGGGAGCATGCGAATGGTCCCCGCCATCGTGGACCGCCCGGCCGTCGTCACAGTCCTCGTGTGCGTCGGGCTGCCGACGGAGCTGCTGCGCAGGACGAGGTCACGCGACGGCTGCCGGGCGTGACGGGCGGCTGATTCGGTTGGGGAGGCCGATGTGCGTTCGAGGGGGACGGCGGTGCCGGGCGGGAGCCGGAAGCGCTCAGCGAGGCGATCGGCGAGGGCTCCTCGCGGGCGTGAGGGACGGCCCGAAGGTCGTGAGCTGCGCGGAACGAGCGTTCGGCAAACTCCCGTTTTCCTTTGACTCATTGGATGACATTTCCGCCGGCGCTGACACGGCGGCGACGGTGGC
>CAIMWA010000026.1 GCA_903845045.1 uncultured delta proteobacterium
AACCCCGGCGCCATCGCGGCGCGCATCCAGCGCATCGCCGAGCGCATCGTCGGGAGCCACGACTTCCTGCGGTCCCTCGCGAACATCGCGGGGGTCGTGCAGTCGTTCAGCCGCGAGCAGTTCCAGCGGCAGGTGCGCGCGGCCCTCGGCGTGGACCTCCCCGACGCGGACCCGTCGTTCCACGGGATCATCCACGGGTTCCGGCAGGAGAACACGGCGCTCATCAAGACCCTCGCCGACGACAAGGTGTCGCGGGTGCGGCGGGTGCTCTTCGAGGCCGGCTCGTCGACGCGCGTCGAGGACATCGCGGCGCGGCTCCAGGAGGAGACCGGCATCACCGACCGCCACGCTGCGCTCATCGCCCGCGACCAGGTGCTGAAGCTGAACGGCGCCATCACGGCGAAGCGCCACGCCGACGCCGGCATCACGACGTACATCTGGCGCACGAGCCGCGACGGGCGCGTGCGCGAGGGGCACCGCGAGCTCGAGGGCACGCGACAGGACCCGAAGAACCCGCCGGTGGTGTTCGTGCCGCCGCCGGGCAGCCGGCAGAAGGAGCGGCGGGCGAACCCCGGCCAGGACTTCCAGTGCCGGTGCACCATGGAGCCGGTCATCGAGGGCTTCGACGACGACGTGCCGGTGGGCGGGCGCGAGGCCGGCACGAGCTCGCCGATCTCCTGGAGCCCGGTGCACGGGACCGTCGAGGCGACGTTCAAGCGGCATGGGTACGAGCCGCCGGCGCGGCTGATCCCGCCGCCGGTGGCGGTGCAGCACCCGACGGGGGAGGACATCGAGAAGGCGCGGGTGAGGATCACAGCGCCGGCTAGGGAGGAGGCCAAACGGAAAGCGAGCAAGAAGGGCGCGAGCACAGCATCGGCCGAAACCAAAGCGGTTGGAGTACACCCCTTCGAGCCGACCGGAGGGAAGCTGGTCGATGCGTTCGACTTCGGAGTATCTCACCACCACGACGCCGTCGCGGAAGCGCTTGACGCCGTCGGGAGAGTCCACGGGGCCGTGGGAGTTCCGCGGGCGACCGTGCGCACCGAGGGAGCAAAGCGGAGCCGTCGTAGCGGGTACGAACGCGGCGGTGTTCCGGACTTTGGGATCTACGCGGAGTCGGAGCACCCCGGGTTCGACCTACTCCATGAGCTCGGGCACCACATCGATCGCGGCGTCCTCGGTAGCTTCGGGCAGAGTGGAGCGGAACGCGGTTCCGGACGGCCTCACGGCCCGGCGTTGGATGCCCTCATGCGGGCGATCGATTCGACGGATCGATCTCGGTATCTTGCCGAACTCGCAAGAAAGCAACGAGCGCGAGGGATGGTTTTGATGGGCAACGGGAAGGTCGTACCAGGGATGCTCCCGGTGCCACCGCGGTACGTTGACTACATCCGAAAGCCGACAGAGGCATTTGCCCGTGCGTATGCTCAATATGTCGCCCAGCGCAGCGGCGCGAGCGGGCTCTTGAAATCACTCGAGCGGTTGACGAGCCACACGACGGGGTTAGACTTCAAGGAGCAGTACTCGAACGCGGACTTTTCGCGGTTCGAGGGCGAGATGGATCGGCTGCTACGGGAGCTTGGCTGGATGCGCACGACCGATCGAACGAAGCGCCACGAGAGCCGTCTTGAAGAAGTCGGTCGGCTTGATGGGGCTGACGATGGTCCGATCGTCGTCGAGTGCTCGGACGACGTCATCGCGCAGCTAACGCGAGGCGCCGACGGCAACTACGAGGCGAGCGTAGAGAACTACATGCTCGTCTTCGGATGGTCTCGCCACCACGCCGAATTCGTCGTGTCGCTCGAAGAGGGCGCCGACTCCCCCGGCGCCTAGTCGCGCCGCCTGACCCACCTCGCGAGCCAGCACCATCTAGCGCCCGCCTGCCGCTCGCCCGCACCTTGGGGGCGTGCGATTCCACCGCACCGACTTCGCCAGCCCCATCGAGAAGCCCCAGCGCACGCCGCAGGGTGGCCTCTCCGTGCCCGCGAACCTCACGCGCGCCGGGGTGCTCCGCTAC
>CAIMWA010000027.1 GCA_903845045.1 uncultured delta proteobacterium
CCGTCGCGGCCAGCGCCCGCTCCGGCTCCGGCGGTCGTCGAAGCGGCCCCTGCGCCCGCCCCGGCTCCCGCGCCGGTGGCAGCCCCGGAGCCACCGCCGCCCGCGCCGGAGCCCGTCGCAGCCGCTCCGGCCCCGGTCGAAGCCGCTCCCGCTGCGCCCCCCGAGCCCGTCGATCACCGGGACCGCCTGCGCCCGCGCGCACCGGTACGCGCCGCGGTTCCGCATCCCGTCCGTCGGGCTCCCGTCGTCGCCGGGCCCGCCCCGGCCCGTCGGCCGGCGAATGGACGAGGCGGCGCAGGATTCGTGACAGAGAGCCCGTACTGAACGTTAGGCTGCGAGCACCCACCGCATGAAGACCTCACGCACCCTCCTCTCCGCGGGCACGTTGCTCGCCGCGCTTTCCGCGACCCCGATGCTGCACGCCCAGACGAACGAGGCGCGCACGGCGTTCCTCCAGGGCGTGCAGCAATACGGGCAGCAGCACTTCGCCGAGGCCCTCGAGTCGTTCCGCAATGCGTATCGGATCCGCCCGCACCCTAGCGTGCTGGTCAACATCGCGAACTGCTACATGGGGCTCAACCGCCCGCAGGAGGCGATCACGACCTTCGAGCGGTTCCTCAACGACCCGACGGTGACGCCGACGGCGCAGCAGCGCGCGGCCATCGAAGCGGCGCTGACCGAGGCTCGTTCGCACCTCGCGACGATCAACCTCCAGGTGCTTCCGGCCGGGGCCGACGTGTACCTCGACGGCGACCTCGTGGGCACCGCCCCGCTCCGCCGCCCGCTGCAGACCGGGCCGGGACCGCACGTCATCGAGGCTCGCATGAGCGGCTCGGGATCGGTGCAGCACCAGGCCCGGCTCGAAGGCGGCGGCACGGTCACCGTGACCCTCGACATCCCGCACAACCGCGCCTACGTGGGCAGCGTCCCGCCGGAGCAGAACCCGCCGACGCCGGTGGTGACGCCGCCGGTGGTCGCGGTCACGCCCGTGCGTCCCGCGGTGGCGGTGACCCCGGTGCGCCCGGCCGTGACGCCGGTCGTCACGCCGGTGGTCACGCCCATCGCCGTGCGCCCGCCGGTGGTGGTTCCGCCGCCCATCGACACCGCGACCACGCGCCGCGGCGTGGGACCCGTGTTCTGGACGGCCCTCACCACGACGCTCGTGACGTCGGGCCTCGCCATCGGCTTCCACATCTACGCGAACAACCTCGAGTCGGACTACAACCGCATCGTGGTGGTGTTCCGCGCGGAGACCGACCCGTCGCGACGGCAGTACTATCAGGCGCTGGGCCTCAGCTACGCCGACGCCGTCGATCAGAACCGGCTGATCTCGTACATCACCGGCGGCGTGGCCATCGCGGCGACGCTCGCGACGGTGGGCGCCGCGGTGGTGGGCTTCATGCCCCGCACGACGCCGCGCACCACGACGGGACAGCTCCAGCTCCTTCCGAGCTTCGCGAGCACCGGCGGGGGCAACGGCCTCGCCCTCGCCGGCTCCTTCTGACCGATCCTCAGCCCGCCCCGCACGCGACGCATCGAGGCTCCGCGGGCACCACCGCGAGGCACGACGGGCACACGCGCGTCGGCGCCGCGGCGTCTGCCGCCAACGGCAACAGCTCGGGGTGCGCCGCGCGGAGCGTCGCGACGGGCACCGCGCGTCCGTCGGCGCACGACGACGACAGCACCATCTCGACGCCGATGAGCTGCTCGGGGCGCGCCGGCACCAGCGCATCGAGCACCGCGAGAAGCGACGCGAGGCGCATCGTCGCAGGCAACGGCGGCGACGCCCCGCGCACCGCCACCAGGAGCGTGACCGCCACGCCGTCGCCCGCGCCGTCCCGCGTAGGCGCAACCTCGACGGCCCCGCGCGCGCGGTCCGCGAGCCACCCGAAGGTCTCCGAGACGCGCGCACGGTCGACGAAGAACGACTGGAACGCCGCGTAGCGGAAGAGCGCGTGGGCTTGTGCGAGGGCGTCCCGAAGGGCGACCGCGTACCCGTGACGTCCGCTCGGAACCCCCAGATCGACGACCCCTGCGAGGCCGGCCAGGGAGGCCACCAACGCCTCACCGCCCGCAGCGTCGAGCACCACGGTCACCCGCCGCACCTCGGCCCCGGGATCGGTCTCCGCCGGTGGACGCCGCGACGGCGACCGCGCCGGAGTGGGTCCTCCGGTGCCGCGGAGCACTGCGGCGAGGCCCAGCGCCGCCACGGCCCCGCCCGCGAGCGCGCCCGGCCCGAGCCGAGGCGGACCCAGCCGCGGCGCAACCACGAGCTCCGGATGCGCGAGCCGATACTCCGCGGGCGGCGTCGGGACGGCCTCGCGTACCAGCGTCGACGCGGGATCGCGCGGCGCGGGGCGACGGTACCCGGCATCACCGGAGCGGTCCTGCGCGTGCGCCGCGGCGCCTTGGAGCACCACCGCGATCGCACACCGGAGCCATGGGTCTCGCTGCATCGGCGTCGAGGCTACACCGGCCGGAGTGTGCGGCGAACGCCGGCCGTGAGAGAGTCGGCGGCGTTGCAGCCTTCGACGAAGCGCGTGGTCGGTTCCGGCGGCGCGATCCTCGCGGGGATCGCGGTGTTCTTGTTCGTGGCGTTCGGCCTGCGCGCGCGGCTTCCTCCGCCGGTGCTGCGCCCCATCACCCGCGACGAGGCGCTCGCGGCGCTGCAGCGCGAGCGCGCGGTGGCCACGGCCCTCGGCATGACCCTGGTCGAAGAGGGCGAGGAGGCGGTGGTGCTCGCCGACGGCTTCGGCGTGTGGCGGCGTCCCGTGAGCGTCGGCGCGCGCGAGTGCGTGGCCGTGCTCGTCACCGCCTTCGGGCACCAGTCGCCGCGGGCCCTGGCGCTCCAGGATGCGAGCAGCGACGCGTCGCGCATCACGACCTCGCCGGTGCCTCCGGTCTCGGCGGTGCGCGGCGTCGACGGCCTCGTCGCGCAGGTGCAGTGGTGCGACGAGGAGGCGCGCGCGCGCACCGCCGTCGCCGAGACCCGACCGACGGACGGCCGCGCCGTCGATCCGCTCACCGACGGCACGCTGCACTTCGCCATCTACCGCGGGCCGTGGGAGAGCGCCGGCGGCATCGAAGGCCTGCGCCGCGGGCAGTTCTCCACCGAGGGGCTCACCGGGCTCGGCGCCAACGTCGCCATGCGGTCCGCTCGATCCGCCCGCCCCGCGGATGCCGTCGCGCTGGGGCCCGACGTGGACCTCACCCTCGCAGGCGCGCGGCTGCTCCCGGCGACCGACGCGACGTACCGGCGGCTCATCGACGCCGTGCGAGGCGGCGCGGACGCTACGCCGAACCCGCGCCTCGACGCCTACATCCCTGCGAACGACCGATGGGGGCTCGGGCTCCCGCCGAACCTCCGGCTGCTCTCGGCGGCGCTCCATGCGGGCGCGCCGCCGCCGGTGACGGATCCGGTGATCGCCGCCGATGGCGGCACCCACCATCGCGTGCTGATCGTGCTCGATCGCGCGCGCCTCGGCGCCACGTGCGCGACGCTGGTGTTCACGCGGCTCGTCCCGGGGCAGCGCGCCACGGTGTTCCGGCACGACGCAGTGGCCCTCCCGGGCGTTCCGCTCGGCTCCGTGGCCAACGCCGCGACGGACCGCGCGTGCGCGCCGGGCACCGCCGTCTACGCCGTAGCCGACACCGACGCGGCGACGTACCGCCTCTCGATCCTCGGCGATGCGGCCGCCGGCGCCACGGCGGGCACCGTCAGCGCGACCGACGAACCTCCACCACCGCCGTCGTCCCGCGCGTCGGGACATCGGGCTTCGAGACACGGACACGCACACGGCCCGAGGCGAAACGAGCGAGCACCTCGGACGCGACGACCTCGGCGACGGTCTCGATGAGCGCGTAGTGCTGCCGGGCGAGCACGCCCTCGACGACCGCCGCGACGGCCGCGTAGTCGACGGTCTCGTCGAGCGCGTCGGTGCGCGCCGCAGCGGCGGTGTCGGCGTCGAAGTCGAGGTCGAAGCGCAGCGACTGCGTGATGCCCCGCTCCGACGCGTACGCCCCGATGCGAGCGGGGAGCGTCAGCCCGCGAAGGCCCACGGTGCCGAGCGCCGCGGCCTCGCCGAGCACCGGCCAGGGTCCGCCCGCGACGATGGCCTTCGCGACGGTGCTGCCCGCGCCGAGCGCCGCCGCCACCGTGGGCGCTTCGGCGCTGCACACGTCGCCCGCAGCCCACACGCCCGCGCGGGACGTGCGTCCGAGACGATCGACGCGCACGTACCCGAAGCCGTCGCATGCGACGCCGAAGCCCTCGCTGCGGGGCGCCGGCCCGGCGCACACGAACACGCGATCCGCGGCGATCTCCTCGACGCCGTGCGGACCACGAACACGCACCGACCGCACCGCCCCGGCGCCCTCGATGGACTCGACGTGCGTGAACGGGCGGCGCACGACGGTGCCGTAGGCGTCGACCGCAGCCTGCAGCGCAGGCCGCGCCGAGAGCGTCGCGCGACGGTGCAGCACGACCACCGAGCGCGCGTACGGGGCCGCGAGCCGCGCGTGCTCCGCCGCGTCGTCGCCGCCGCCCACGACCACCACGTCGAGGCCGCGAAGGCGCTCGGGTTCGCGGCCGACGTTGTACGCGACGCCCGGGAGGTCCTCGCCGGGAACACCCAGGCGACGCCGGCGGACGCCCGTGGCGAGCACCACCGCGCGCGGCGCGAGCACGTCCCCGCCCGGTCCGAGACGCACGCGCAGGGCGTCGCCGTCGAGCGTCGCGCGAACGCCGCCGACGAGCACCGCGCCGCTCGCGAGGGCCTGCGCGCGGAGCGTCTCCGCGAGCGTCGCGCCCTCGACGGAGACCATGCCCGGCACGTTTTCGAGCGCGTACGGGATCGCGCGGAGCTGTCCCCCGAACGAAGCCTCGGCCTCGACGAGCACCGTGCGAAGACCCAGCGACGCGCACCAGAGCGCCGCCGCACAACCCGCGGGACCGCCGCCGAGCACCGCGACCTCGGCGTCGGTGCTCATCGCGTCGCGATCACCGCCACCGCGAGCGCGAGCAGGCCGAAGCCGATGCCCGCGATCACGTACACCCAGACCCGCGGCCCCGTAGGCGCAGCGGCATGCGGCGGCGCCATCGGCGGGGCGGCTCCGTACACCGCGGGCGGCGACGGCGCCCAGGACTCGCCGGGGTACGTGGCCCGCGGCGGGGGCGGCGGCGGCGCGACGCTCACCGGCGGCGGCGTGCGCGCAGCGGCCTCGGCCAATGCCGCGGTGAGGGCCTCCTCGGACATGGCGGCCCACATCGGCACGTCGCCCGCGAGGCCGAAGACCCGGCCCAGCGCCAGCGCGAACGCGCCCACGCTCTGGAACCGATCCTCCGGCGCCTTGCGCAGCGCCTTCAGGAGCAGCTCGTCGAGCTGCGGCGGCGCCGACGCGTTCGCGAACGTCGGCGGCAGCGGCTCGTCGCCCAGGATCTTGAAGAGGATCTGCGCGCCGTTCGCCGCGTAGAACGGGACCTTGCCGACGGTCATCTCGTAGACGATGACCGCGACGGCCCACGCGTCGGTGCGGTGGTCGAGCTCGGGCAGCCCCTGCGCCTGCTCCGGCGACATGTAGAACGGCGACCCGATGGTCGTGCCCATCACGGTGAGCTTCTGCCCGCGGTCCTGGCCCTTGGTGAACTTCACCGAGCCGAAGTCGAGGAGCTTCACGCGGTCGCCGTCGTGCCCGCGCACGAGGAACACGTTGTCGGGCTTGAGGTCCCGGTGCACGAAGCCGCGGGCGTGGGCCGAGTCGAGGGCCAGCGCGAGCTGCGACACGATGCGCAGGACCCGGGGCACCGGCACCACCTTCTCGCGGGAGAGCACGTGCCGGAGCTCTTCGCCGTCGAGGTACTCCATCACGAGGTACCAGCTCGTCCCGGCGCGGCCCGGCAGGCCCCCCACCGAGGCGAAGTCGATGACCTGCACGACGTGGTCGTGGAGAAGCTCCTGCGACGTCATGGCCTCGCGGCGGAAGCGCTCGATGTTGACGTCGTCCTCGGCCACGTCGGCGTGGAGGATCTTCACCGCCACGCGCTCCTGCCGCGCGAGCTCGCGGGCCTCGTACACCCGCCCCATGCCGCCGTTCGCGATGACCCGGCGGAGTTCGTAGCGCCCCGCCACCTCGCACCCGACGAGAGGATCCTTGGGATCCTTCGCCGGGACGACGTCATCGATGGGCAGCAGCCTCCCGCCGTCGCTGGGGCAGAACGTGCTTCCCTCGGCCGGGAACGTTCGCTGGCACTTCGGGCAGGCGACGAGCATCGCGCACCGTCACCGCGACAGGTTCGGCGGAAGCAGCACGCGCTGGCAGTTCGGACACTGAATGAGCTTCTCGGCGCGAAGCATCACGTTGTAGAGCTGCGGCGGCGTCGCCATGTAGCAGCCGCGGCAGATGCCATCGCGGCAGTCGGCCACCGCGGTGCCCCGGCGGTTCAGCACCACCTGGTAGATCTGCAGGATCTTCGGCTGCACCTTCGAGGTCAGCTCGCGGCGGGCGACCTGGAACGACTCCTTGCGGGCGAGCAGCTCGGCGCGCTGGGCCTCGGCGTCGGACTCTTCCTTCGCGAGCATCTCGGTGAGGCCCTTGAAGTCCTCCTCGTGCGCGGCGAGCTGCTTCTGCACCGTGGCGACGACCTCTTCGAGCCGCGCGGCCTCGGCGGTGCGCTCCTCGCGCTCGCGCTTCAGCACCTCGATCTCCCGCGACATGGCCTCCATCTCGCGGTTGTTCCGGGCGACCTCCTGGCGGCGCTTGGAGCGCGTCGACTTCTCGTCGATGGCCGCGACCTCCTCGACGCTCGTCTGCCTCGCGCGCTGGGCGTCGCCGAGCTGCTGGCGCTCGCGATCGAGGAGCTCGCGGATGCGGTCCACGTCCGAGCGCGTCGCGGCGAGGTGCGCATCCACCTCCGCGATCTGGACGTCGGTCTGACGCCACGCAAGATCACTCTTCGCAAGTTCTTCGAGGGCAAGGAGCTGGTCGCGCAATGGGTCTCTACCTCCACGATCCGTCTGCGTTCGTTGCGACTCGCGCGGAGCGTAGGCCCATCGGGACTTGAACCCGAAACCTCCCGATTATAAGTCAGGGGCTCTGACCGGTTGAGCTATGGGCCCGGAAACTCCGCGCGATGCGGGCGCACCATAGCCCCAGCCTTCCCTCGCACGCAACGCTTTGGCCCGAAACTGGCTCGGACGGTGCGCGGCCCTTAGCTTCCGGCCGTGTCCGACGACGACCAGCTCCTCGACGCGTGGCTCTCGCACCTGCGGGTCGAGAAGGGCCTCGCGGCGCGCTCCGTCGAGGCCTACGCCACGGACCTCGTGCGCTTCGCGGTCTACGCGCGGCAGGACCTGCAGCGCCCCTTCGTCGACGTCGAGGGTGGCGACGTCGCGAGCTGGATGATCGCCCTCTCGAAGGAGGGGCTCACCGCCCGAGCGCAGGCGCGCAAGCTCTCGGCGCTCCGCGGCTTCTACAAGTTCCTCATCGCCGAGCGGCTCGTCACGAACGACCCGACGAAGCTCGTGTCGGGCCCGCGGCTGCCGCGCAAGCTGCCCCACGTGCTGACGTTCCCCGAGGTCGAGGCGCTGCTGGCGGCGCCCGACGTGTCGAACCCCCGCGGCGTGCGCGACCGCGCGATGCTCCAGCTCATGTACGCGTCGGGCCTGCGCGTCTCCGAGCTCGTCGGGCTCAAGATGGCCGACGTGGACCTCGACCAGGCCGTGGTCGCGGCCTTCGGCAAGGGCGGCAAGCGGCGCCTCGTGCCCTTCGGCGAGGTCGCCCGGGAGTCGCTGCTGCAGTACCTCCAGACCGTGCGCGGGGCGTTCACCGGGCGCCGCGTGTGCAGCGACCTCTTCGTCACCCAGCGCGGCGGTGCGATGACGCGCCAGGGCTTCTGGAAGCTCGTGAAGCGCTGGGCTCTCGTGGCGGGCATCGACCGGCCGATCTCGCCGCACAAGCTCCGGCACTCCTTCGCGACGCACCTGCTCGAGCGCGGCGCCGACCTGCGCGCGGTGCAGACCATGCTCGGCCACTCGGACATCGTCACCACGCAGATCTACACGCACGTCTCCGTGGACCACCTGCGCTCGACGCACGCGCGCTTTCACCCGCGCGGCTGACGGAGGCTGCGGTGGTTCCCGAGGCGAGCTTCGACCCGTTCTCCGACGACCCGATGGTGCGGGTGCGCCTCGACGTCTTCGAGGGGCCCCTGGACCTGCTCCTGCACCTGATCCAGAAGCACGAGCTCGACATCTTCGACATCCCCATCTCGTTCATCACCGAGCGGTACCTCGTCTACGTGAACGCGATGCAGTCCCTCGACCTCGACCTCGCGGCCGAGTACCTGCTGATGGCCGCGACGCTCACGCACATCAAGTCGCGCATGCTGCTGCCGTCGCCCCCGGCCGACGAGACCGCGGGCGCCGACGGCGA
>CAIMWA010000028.1 GCA_903845045.1 uncultured delta proteobacterium
TCCTCCGCCACCCGCCGCCCCGGTGGTAGTCGCGCAGACCGACGCCGCTGCGCCGCCCGTCGCCGTGGCCGCTCCCGCGCCGGTGCTCCAGCGCCTCGCGCCGACGGGCTTCAGCGCGTCGAGCTTCATCTCCAACGGTCGCAACCAGTTCGCGCCGGAGCGCGCGTTCGATGGCGATCCCGCGACGACGTGGACCGAGTCGGCGCGTGGGCCCGGCGACGGCGAGTGGCTCCAGGCGACGTTCCCCACGGAGCAGCACATTCGACGGGTTCGCATCGCGACCGGGTGGGATCGCGTCTCGTCGCATGGGGACGATCTGTTCGTCGCGAACTCGCACCTCCGACGCGTGCGCGTGGTGTTCGGGCCGACGGTCGAGTACGAGCGCGAGGTCGGCGAGGGTCAGCGCGAGGTGGTCTTCGACGGGCTCAGCGTCTTCACCGACACGGTGAGGATCGAGGCCGCGCGGGTGTGGCCGGGTTCACGATGGGCGGACCTCTGCATCCCGGAGGTCGTCATCGAGGGCGAGCCCGAGGGCGGCGCGCAGCCCGCGGCGGTGCCGCCGCCAAGTGCCGCACCAGGCACACCGCCACCGTGCGTCGCGAACTGCATCCGCACGCACAGCGCCGCGTACACGCGCTGCGCCGACGCCTGCGTCCGTCGGGGCGAGCGCGGTGCCGAGTGCAACCAGGACTGCGGGCGCGCCTACGACAACTGCCTCGACAACGTGTGCCACTTCGACGCCGACGGGACGCCGTGGACTCGACCCGACCTTTCGGTTCCGGGGGCGCCCGCTGCGACGGGGCGGTGCACCTTCGCGACGCACGACACCTTCCACCTGCGCGCGAGCCCCACGACGAGTCGGGCCGGCGCGGCGGAAATCACCGGGAACCCGGTGGTCGAGCTGCTCCATGCGGAGCGACTGCGGCGCGGGCACGAGCGGATGTTCCAGGTGCGGCTGCCGGATGGGCGGGCGGGGTGGATGTTCGTGCCGGATGTAGACGTTCCGGCGGGCTGTGACCCGTAGACCGGAATCCGCCCGCGTCGCGCCATCGCGTGTGTCGGTGTGAATGTGCGCATCGAAGGCCGCGTACTACCGCGCCAACCAGGAGGCGACGGCAATGTGGGAGATCTCGATTCGCACCGGCGGGCGCAACCTCGTCCGGCGCGCGACCGTTACCGTGCGATGTCGGCGCTCGATCGCTGGTCCCGAGATTCAGTTTCGCATCTCTTTCGACCTGCACGCGTGGCCGAGCGCCGAGCTCGGTACCTGGCCGGTGATCGCTCCACAGGACGCGGAGGTGTACGCGACCGCGCGCGGAACAGAGACGTTCCTCGGTTACGCGAATCCCTTGCCCGGCGAGGGGATGTCGCCGAGCGACGGTGATTCGACCCGCGAGCTGACCTTCGCGCTGTCGATGACCGACGCGGCACTAGCGAGGTTGGAGGCCGTGCGCGACGGCGGAGAGATCTCGTTCAAGCTCATGGTCGGCGCCGTGCCGGTGCAGTGCCGGGAGCACTCCCGCGTCATGCGCGGCGAGGTCCGGGCGACCGTCCCGCGCGATGAGTGGGTCTCCGTCCTCCGCAGCGCGGGATTCTGCGAGACGATCGTGATCGAACTCCCCGTCCGCGTCGGCGGCTCGACGGAGCTCGCGGACAGCCATGCGCGGGTGGCCAGCGCGATGTCCGCTCGCGATGAAGGGCGCCACGCTGACGCGATGGCCAAGTGCCGTGCTGCGCTCGAAGCGCTTCCTCAAGGCGGGTTCGGAAACAAGGCGCCAAGCACGATCGCGCAGTTCCTCCAGGAACGCGCGGGGAAGCTCACCAACGTCGAGCGATGCGCGGCGCTTCAAGCTGCGTTGCGCCTGTTCATGTCCCCGGCGGTCCACGGAGCCGTCGCCGAGGACACTTTCGCGAGGGAGGACTCGGAGCTCGCCATCGCGATGACGGCCAGCCTCGTTCGTCTCGCTCGACGCTGGGCTGAGGTTCGGTAGCTGACCAGTCGTCGCACGAATTGCGCAGAGCCGCGGCGTTGCAGGCTTGCACGCGCATCCTGCAACTTGGGCGGTCCAGCGGCAGGTGTGCACGAGAAGTTGCAGGCAACCGGATCGCATCGCCACCCGGTCGCGTCATCAGCAAGATCCGTTGCGCCGCGGCCCCCAACGACCGCGGTCGGAGGATTCACATGACCATCGGAGA
>CAIMWA010000029.1 GCA_903845045.1 uncultured delta proteobacterium
CCAGCGAGGCCACGGAGCTTCCCGTCGACCTGCTCCTCAAGAGCGTGTTCCCGGTGAACCACTGGCTGCACCCGTACATGGGCGTCGGCGCGACGCTGGTGCCCGCCATCGGCCACGACGCGACGCACATCGGCGCCGGCGCGGTGGTGAGCGCGGGCACGTACTTCTGGTTCACGCACCGCGTGGGCGCGCTCGCCGAGCTGAACTACAACCTCGTGCGCATCGACAACACCACGGTGCACGAGGCCTTCGTCGCCGTCGGCGTGGTCTTCGGCTTCCTCGAGCGCTAATCGGACAGATAAATTGCTAATCGGACCGGTAAACCGGCGTTCAGCCGGCTGAACGTCGGTCAGCGCTCGCAGACGAACACCTGCGACCCGATGAAGCCCGCCGAGCTGTCGACCTCGAGGCGCAGCGCGTTGGCGCCGTAGCCCGCGGGGCACGAGCATCCGCCGGTGACGGGGTTCGCCGCGCGGCAGGCGACGCCGCCGGGCACCGCGTCGTCCTGCTGGTACGCCCCGCCGAAGGCAGGACGCGCCCCGCTGGACCGCACGCAGATCGCCGGGTTCGACCCGATGATCCCGCGCGACGAGTCGGCCAGCGCGCGGAACCCGATGGCCGTGTAGCCCCCGGGGCACGAGCACCCGCCGGTGTACGGGTTCGCCGCGCGGCAGCCCAGGCCGCCGGGCACGCCGTCGTCCTGCTGGTACGCCCCGCCGTACTCGCCCGCCGCGGAGGCGCCGCAGAACGTCACGTTGGCGCCGGCCTGCGTGCCGCGCCCGCGGCAGTCGTTGATGACGCGCCAGCCCACCACGGTGCCGAAGCCCGACGGGCACCCGCAGCTCCCGCTGTTCTCGGCGTTGCCGTTGTTGCACGACGCGCAGCCCGGGTCGCTCGTCTCGTAGCCGCCGCCGAAGGACTGGCACGACCCCTCGCGGCACACCCCCGACGGGCACCGCGTGCCGCAGCCGCCGCAGTTGTTCGCGTCGTTGGTGGTGTTCACCTCGCAGCCGTCGCCGGCGCCGCCGTTGCAGTCGGCGTAGCCCGCGGCGCACGTCACGACGGTGCACGCCGAGCCGCCGCAGCCCGCCACGGCGGTGTTCGGCAGCGAGCACGCGCGCCCGCACGCAGCGCAGTTGCGCGCGTCGTTGGTGGTGTTGACCTCGCAGCCGTTGGACGCGACGCCGTCGCAATTCGCGAAGCCCGCGTTGCAGCCCGCGACGGTGCACGCGCCGCCGGTGCAGCCCGGCGTGCCGTTCGCCGCGGAGCACGCGTTGCCGCACGTTCCGCACGACCCGACGGTCACGAGCACGTTCGTCTCGCAGCCGTTCGCCGCGACGCCGTCACAGTCGGCGAAGCCCGTGTTGCAGGCCGCGACGGCGCAGCGACCCGCGCTGCACGCCGCCGTGGCGTTGCCGAGGGCGCAGCGGCTGCCGCAGGCCCCGCACGACGCCGCCGTGGTGTTCAGGTTCGTCTCGCAGCCGTTCGACGGATCGCCGTCGCAGTCGCCGAAGCCCGCGTTGCACGACGCCACGGTGCACCGCCCCGCCGCGCACCCCGTGGTGGCGTTCGGGAGCACGCACGCCGTGCCGCAGGCGCCGCAGTTCGTCGGGCTCGTCGTGAGGTCCGTCTCGCAGCCGTTCGATGACATCCGGTCGCAGTCGCCGCGGCCCGCGCTGCACGACGAGAGCCCGCACACCCCCGCCACGCACGCGGGAACGCCGCCCGCGGCGGTGCACGCGGTGGCGCACGCCCCGCAGTGGCCCACGTCGGTCTGGAGGTTCACCTCGCAGCCGTCGGCGGGGTCGCCGTTGCAGTCGGCGAAGCCAGTGTTGCACGCAGTGACGGCGCAGCGACCGGCCATGCACGCCCCGCTGCCGTTCGCGGGAGCGCACGCCCGCCCGCACGTCCCGCAGTTCGCGGCGTCGGTGCGCAGGTCCGACTCGCAGCCGTTGGCGGCGTTGCCGTCGCAGTCCTGAAAGCCCGTCACGCAGGACCACACGCACGCGCCGGCGAGGCAGCCCGGGAACGCGTTGTCGCGGTCCGGGCACGCGCGCCCGCAGCCGCCGCAGCTCGCCGTGCTGCGCCGCACGTCGGTCTCGCAGCCGTTGCTCGCGTTGCCGTCGCAGTCGCCGAAGCCCGTGACGCACGTGGCCACGGCGCACACGCCCGCGGTGCACGCGGGGGCGGCGTTGGGCGGGTTGCACGCGCTCGTGCAGCTTCCGCAGTGCGCGATGTCGCCCTGCGTGTCGACCTCGCAGCCGTTCGCGGGGTTGCCGTCGCAGTCGGCGAAGCCCGCCACGCAGGCGAAGCCGCAGGTGCCGCCGACGCACGTGGACGTGGCGTGGGCCGGCACCGTGCACGCCATGCCGCAGCCGCCGCAGTGCGCGGTCGACGTGAGGGTGTTGGTCTCGCAGCCGTTGCCGTTGTCGCCGTCGCAGTTGCCGAAGGGCGCCGCGCACATGCCCACGGTGCAGATGCCGTTGAGGCACACCGGGCTGCCGTTGGGTACGGCGCAGCGCGCGTCGCAGGCGCTGCAGTGCGCGGTGTTCGAGAGCGTGTCGACGCACGCGCCGGAGCAGCACGTCTGGCCCGTGGGGCAGCGGCTGTCGGCGGTGCAGCCGGCCACGCAGAGGTTGCCCACGCAGAGCGTCCCCGCGGGGCAGTCGGCGCTGGCCAGGCAGTCGACGCACGTGCGCGACGAGCGGTCGCAGCGCCGCGAAGGACCGGTCCCGCCGTCGGCCGTCGAGGCGCCGGCGCAGGCGCGGTCGTCGCGGCACCCGGGCACGCACGAGTGGCTCGCGTCGTCGCAGTACCGTCCGTCGGGGCACACGTCGTCGGTGGCGGTGCAGGGCACGCAGCGCCCCGTCGCGACGTCGCACGCGGGACCCGCGGCGTTGCCCACGCAGTCGCCGTCGGAGACGCAGCGAAAGGCCGCCTCGACGTCGGCGCCGCGGTCCGTCGCAACGTCCATGGACGGCGCATCGAAGGCGTCGACGGGCACGTCGAGCACGGCCGGCACGTCGAAGCCCGCGTCGGCGCCGAGGTCGTTCACCGCCGGCACGTCGTCGCCGCCGCCGACCACGGAGAGGCCGGAACAGCCGAAGATCCCGCCGAAGAGCACCACTGCGAGGAGCCTGGAGACGCGCATGACGCTCACCGTACCAGAGCCCGGACGGCGCTCCGAGCGCGCGCAGGTGCGGGCCGACGCCCCCTTCCAACGGTGCGGCGGGTGCGGTAACGGGTGCCCCATGAAGGCCCTCGCGGTTCGAAGCTTGCTCTGGATGAGCCTCGCGGCTCCGGTGCTCCTGTCGTGTGCCCAGGAACGGGCGCCCATCAACCAGGTGCAGCCCGACTACCTGGACAAGAACGACTTCATCCCCGCGCAGTACGCGCTGCTCGCGTCGGGGACGGCGCAGCCCGGGTCGCTCACCGACGCCGTGATCGCGCGGGAGCCGGTCTACTACACGCAGACCACGATGATCGCGAAGCCGGCGAGCACGGGCTTCGTGGGCCTCACGTCGTACTCGAACCTCGAGAAGATCCGCTGGGAGGTCACCGAGCACGCTCTCATCGCGCGGCAGTCCTACGACTTCGTGCAGAACGCGCCGCTGGGCTCCGCGGGCATCGGCATCACCCCGCGCAGCGGCGAGATCGTGGCGGCGTTCGAGATCACGTCGCACTTCGACATCCGGCGCCAGTACAACTCCACCACCGGCGAGGAGATCAACGTGGTCTCCGAGAACACCACGGACCGCCCCTGGTACCAGCGGCAGTTCATGCACGTCGACTGGTCCAAGAACCTCGTCGACGGCTACAACTCGGTGCTCTCCGACGAGAACTGGGACGGCCGCATCTCCGCCGAGCCCGTGCCGGTGTTCGTGAACACGCCCGATGATCCGAACGCGCCGGTGTTCGACCACGGAACCGTGAACGGACAGAACGTGCTGCGGTACTTCGACGTGGTCACCCGCGCGATCCTGCACCCCGAGAGCGTCGACCTCGGACCGGGGCTCAGCAACGTGCCGGTGTGCTTCCTCGGCGAGGGCGAGACGGCGTGCAACCCGGCCGAGGTGACGTTCCGCTTGTCCTTCCGCCGCGCCGACGGGCGCGACTACGAGCCCGCGAGCCTGAGCCCCGCGCTGCCCGGCGTGGCGACGCCGGTGCCCTCCCTCGACATGGAGCGCTTCGGCTTCTTCGACGCCGTGCGCATGGGCTTCGACACGCAGCGCCACTCGGTGCTCGACACCCAGCGCGTGCACTGGGCCGCGCGGCACAACCTCTGGGTGCACCACCACGTGCCCGCGTACGGCGCCGCCACGGGGCGCGACTGCAACGCCGACGCCGACTGCGGCGACGGAAACCTCTGCCAGATCGGCGCGACGGCGCGCTCCTCCACGGCCCGCGGAACCTGCGTGGCCTGGGGCGCGTCGCACCTGACCGGCGCCACCGAGCCGCGCTGCACGCAGGACTCGGACTGCGCGGCGGTCTCGTCCACGGCCGTGTGCGACACGCGCGCGGGGACGTGCGGCGACCACTACGTGCGCTGCGCCGCCGACGACGAGTGCCGCGCGCTCTCGCCGCTCTCGACCTGCGACCTCGCCATCGCGCACAACCGCGCCGACAACCGCGGCCTCTGCCTGCTGCCGTTCTCGCAGCGCCAGGTGCGTCCCATCGCGTACTGGGAGAGCCCGAACTACCCCGCGCGCGTGCAGCCCGTCACCGAGAGCATCGTGACCGAGTGGAACACCGCCTTCGCCGAGGCCGTGCAGGCCGCGCGGCGCCACGAGTGCCACATCGCGCGCAACCTCGACGCGTCGGCGATGACCCCGACGGCGGACCCCTGCAACGCGCCCGAGGTGCTCGGCACCGACGCCCCGCACGGCGCCGACGCGGTGCACGTCTACGTGGGCTGCCACGCCCCGGTGTGGGGCTCGGACCCGACGAAGCCCGGCTTCCACCCGGCCGGCGACGTGGCGGCCACGCAGCGCGCGGGCTGGGACCTCCCGGCGTGCGGACCGCAGGGCACGCAGGCCCGCCTCGGCGACCTCCGCTACAACATGATCGGCGCCATCACCGACCAGGACGCGCAGGGCTACTGGGGCCTCGCGAACATCGCGTCGGACCCCGAGACCGGCGAGATCATCGCGGGCCGCGGCGCCGTCTGGCAGAACATCACCGACAACTACGGCGCGTGGGTCGTGGACCTCGTGAAGCTCCTCAACGGCGACACGACGGCCACGGCGCTGAGCGACGGCGCCAACGTCATCGCGTCGCTGCGCCAGGTCGGCGGCGGCGCGCAGAGCCCCAGCGCGCAGTCCCTCGACGCCCCGTTCCGCCGCGCCGGTGCGCTGCGCTCGCTGACCACGGCGACGACGCCCGCCTTCGAGCGCCTGCGCCTCGGCGACGCGGGCTGGTTCTCGCCCGGCGGCAGCGCCACGCTCATGGGCACCGCCGACGAGCCCGGCGTCATCGCCCGCGCGTCGCAGCGCATCCTCCAGGGACGGCTGCTGGGTGACGGGAGCAACCGCGCGGCGGCGCGTCGTGCGGCGCTCGTGGGCACCGACGTCGAGTCGTCGCTCATGGGCGGCGCGCAGGCGCTGCTCGCGCCGACGTCGCGGCAGGATCCGTCGGGGCTGCTCCCGGCGACGCTGAACGCCGCCTCGCCGCTGCGCGCCCAGGACCCCGCGCGGCGCCGCGTGATGCAGCGCATGCGCGACCAGCTCACGGCGTGGGAGTGCGGCCACGAGGCGGCCTTCGACGACGACATCCTCGCGGGCCTCGCGCAGCGCGTGGTGACCGGCGCGCCGATCTCTCCGGACGACCCCATCGACGCCCCGGTGGCCTTCGGCCGCACGTGGAACTTCCGCGACGGCAACGGCGCCGTCGACTACGAGCTGGTGCGGCAGTACGCGGTGCAGTTCGTCCACCACGGCGTGCTCGCGCACGAGCTCGGGCACTCCGTCGGCCAGCGGCACAACTTCACCGCGAGCGCCGACGCCATCAACTACGACGACCACTACTGGGACGTGCGCGGCCGCGGCCACGCCGCCGGCCTCGCGCCGCGGTGGAGCTACCTCGCCGACCCCGCCGACGGGCACTACGAGAGCCCCGAGGAGGTCACCGGCCGCGTCGACGAGTTCGCCTACTCGTCGGTCATGGACTACAAGGGCCTCAACGAGGACGCTCACGGTCTGGGGCGCTACGACCGCGCCTTCGTGAAGAACGGCTACGTCGGCCTCGTCGAGGCGTTCCGCCACGTCGCCGACCGCAGCGGCGCGCTCTACTACTCGGTGAACACCGCGGGCAACGGCCTCTCGACGCCGCTCGACCTGCGCCAGTGGTCCACCGGCGGCGCGCCGCACGGCATGCACTACACGCAGATCCCGACGCTCTTCGGCGCCCGCGCCGACGGCACGCCGGACATCCGCAACGACAACCGCTACGACGTGTTCCTGCGCGAGACGCACAACGAGTCGCTCCCGGGCTGGGGCGACGCGTCGTTCACCAACGTGACCAACGACGGCCACGTGCTCGTGCCGTACCGCTTCGACTCCGACGAGCGCGCGGGCCTCATCTGGCAGGACCAGCGCTACGACGCCGGCGCCGACGCCTACGAGTCGCTCCACTACGTCGCGTCGCACTGGATGGACTACTACTTCCAGAACAGCTACGCGCGCCTTCGCTCGGGCTTCTCCACCGAGGCGTACGTGAGCCGCATGTTCGGGCGCTACCTCGAGCAGCTCCGGCAGTGCGCGCAGACGCTCGCCTTCGACCTCATCGAGTTCCAGGATTTCCTCGCGACGTCGCCCGGCTGGACGGCGTACCGCGACGACCCTGCGGAGGCCGGCGGCTTCGTGAACCAGGCCGCCATGAGCCTCGTCGCCGACGCCTTCACGTCGATGATCGCGATGCCCGAGATGGGCCTGCACCAGGTCACCACGCGGCAGGACGGCCAGCGCGTGGCGGCCTACAACGTCGACGCGCGGTCGGGCTTTCCCGTCGCCATCAACGTCGGCCGCGCCTTCGAGACCAACTGGCGCCAGGACGCCGGCTTCTGGTGGTACGAGGAGCTGAACCGCGCCGGCTCGTACTACGACAAGGTGCTCAGCATCGACTCGTTCACGGACCCCGAGCTGCTGCTCCTCGGCCGCGACACGCCGGTGGACCTGCGCCTCTTCCAGCTCTCGTTCTACACGATGTACCCCGCGCAGACGCTGCGCCTCTGGGGCGCGCTGCTCTCCGAGGACCTCGACGACTACGCGCCCATCGTGGAGGTCGGCGGCACCCACGGCATCACGCGCCCGCACCTCGCCACGCTCAACCTCCCGCGCGGCAACGGCGCGGGCCAGAGCGGACGCGTGCTCGACGCCGGCCACGTCGCGCTCGACCCGCAGGCGGCGTTCACCGTGCAGCTCCGCGCGGCGATCATCGGCACGGCGAATTTCCCCGCCACCTTCGACCAGCGCTACATGGACTACGCGCGCCTCTGGATCGACGGCAGCACCGAGTCCATCGACACCGCGGACCCGGCGCACGACACCGTGAGCTTCGCCGACCCGTGGTCGCACACCACGTACCGCGCGCTGCATTTCTCCGCGCTCCCGGGCGCGACCGGCGCCGTGGCCGACGAGGCCGGCGTCGCCGCGCGCATGATCCTCCGCCTGCGCGACCTCGACGCGCTCCGCACGCGCGCCATCGCGCAGCACCAGGACACCCTCGCCACGTCGCTCGAGACGCAGCTCCGCGCGTACATCGACGTCATCCACGTCATGCGCCGACTGACCTCGATCTACGGCACCGGGACCGCGGTGACCCACTGAAAAGTGGGGCATTTTGGGACTTGAGGCGGCTTCCCGCCGCGTGTAGCCATCATCCCTGCGAGGCACTCCGGCCGCGGATTTCCGCGGACCGCGATCGCTGGTTCGTGACGTGCACGGTGCGGGGCCCGTGAGGCCCGAGGACGCGCCGTGATGGTGCCCTCCGCCCCGTATCCCAGGAGACCACCCCATGCCGATGAATCTCCGCTGCGTGGCGCTCGCCATCGCGGCTCTCTGGTCCGCTGGATGTCATCCCCACGAGGCTGCGGAGCACTCGACCCATGAGCGGCGTCCCGGCCGCACCGTGGTGCTCACGGGTCCCAGCACGAATTACGTGACGGTGGAGCCCGCCGCGCCGGCGTCGCACTCGAGCGCACGCACGCTCGTCGCGCGCGTCGCCTTCAACGATCGCCAGGTCGCGACGCTCGGTCCGCCGGTGCAGGGGCGCGTGGCGAACGTGAACGTCGTCGTCGGCGACCACGTCGACCGCGGCGCCGTGCTGCTCACCATCCACGCGCCGGACATCGCCGCGGCGCGCGCACAGGCGGCGCAATCCCACACCGCGCGGGCCCTCGCCGAGCAGAACGCGGCGCGCGCGGCGAGCCTCGTGGAGACCGGCGCGGGCAGCCAGTCCGATCGTCTCGCGACGCAGGCGGCGCTGCTCCAGGCGCGGTCCGAGGAGGCGCGTGCGACGGCGGCGCTGGCGGCCCTCGGCGGCGGCCGCGGCACCGGCGACTACCAGCTCGTGGCGCCGATGTCGGGCATCGTCGTCGAGCGCAACGTCTCCCTCGGCACCGAGGTGCACGTCGACCAGGACCAGCCGGTCATCACCATCGCCGACCTCTCGACGGTGTGGGTCATCGCCGACGTCTACGAGCAGGACCTCTCCCGCGTGCACGTCGGCGACGAGGCGGTGGTCGACGTGGTGGCCTTCCCGGGGCGGCAGTTCCAGGGGCGCATCACCTACGTGGGCAACACCGTCGACGCGCAGACCCGCGTGTCGCGCGCCCGCATCGAGCTGCCCAACACCGACTTCGCGCTGCGGCCCGGGATGTTCGCCAACGTGCAGGCCCGCGGCATCGCCGAGGGCGCCGTCGAGGTGCCGCTCAGCGCCGTGCTCGCGCGCCGCGACCAGTACTTCGTCTTCGTGCGAAACGCCGACGGGAGCTACACGCAGCGCGAGGTGCGCCCCGGCGAGCAGCGCGGACAGCACATCGCGATCCTCTCGGGGCTCCACGTGGGCGACCCGGTGGTGACCGAGGGGGCGATCCTCCTCGACGCCGAAGCCAACGAGGCGCTGTAACCCGATGATCCATCGCATCGTCGAGTTCTCGCTCCGGCAGCGGGGGGTCATCCTCGTCGCCGCGCTCGTGGTGGTCCTGCTCGGGATCAACGCGTTCAACAACCTGCCCATCGAGGCGTACCCCGACGTCGCCGACACCTGGGTGCAGATCATCACGCAGTGGCCCGGCCACGCCGCCGAGGAGACCGAGCGCCAGATCACGCTCCCCACGGAGCGCGTGATGAACGGCGTGCCGCGGCAGACCGCCATCCGCTCCACCAGCATCGCCGGCCTGAGCGTCGTGACGCTCATCTTCGAGGACGGCACCGACAGCTATTTCGCGCGCCAGCAGGTGCTCGAGCGCCTCGGCCAGATCGACCTCCCGGACAACGTGTCGCCGACGCTCGGCCCCCTCGCGAGCCCCGTCGGAGAGATCCTTCGGTACCGCCTCGTGAACTGCGCGCAGACCCGCGCGCCGCAGTGCCACGACGAGGACTACGCGACGGCGCCGCGCTCGCTCTCGGAGCTCAAGGACCTCGAGGAGTGGGTCGTCGAGCGCGAGCTCCTCGCCACGCCGGGCGTCGCCGACGTCGTGAGCTTCGGCGGCACCGTGAAGCAGTTCCAGGTGTTCCTGAACCCGTCGCTGCTGGCCGCGCGCGGGCTGACCCTCGTCGACGTTCAGCACGCGCTCACCGAGGCCAACGGCAACGCCGGCGGCGGCGTCATCGCGTACGGACCCGAGGCTCTCAACGTGCGCGGCCTCGGGCTGCTCCACCCCGAGCAGATCGCCGACGTCACCGTGGCGACGCGCAACGGCACCCCCATCCGCGTGCGCGACGTCGGACAGGTGCAGGTGGGCTACCAGCCGCGGCTCGGTCGCGTGTCCGTGAACCGCGACACCGACGTCGTCGCCGCGACGATCCTGCTGCGCAAGAACGAGCAGGCGCAGACGGTCCTCGACCGCGTGCACGAGCGCATCGAGGACATCAACCACCGCGTGCTGCCGCGCGGCGTGAAGCTGAGCCCGTACCACGACCGCACCGAGCTCATGCACCTCACCACGCACACGGTGATGGAGAACCTGCTCGTCGGCATCGGGCTGGTGACGCTCATCCTGTTCGTGTTCCTCGGCAACGGGCGCGCGGCGTTCATCGTCGGCATCACCATCCCGCTGTCGCTGCTCATCGCGTTCATCTTCATGGACGTCGCGAAGATCCCCGCGAACCTGCTCTCCATCGGCGCCGTCGACTTCGGCATGATCGTCGACGGCTCCATCGTGATGGTGGAGAACATCTTCCGGCTGCTCACCGAGAAGCAGGAGAAGAACGAGCCCTACGACCTCGCCGAGCTCGTGCGGGCCGCCGCGCGCGAGGTGGCCCGGCCCATCGTCTTCGCCATCGGCATCATCGTGACGGCGTACCTGCCGATCTTCACGCTGCAGCGGGTCGAGGGAAAGCTCTTCCGCCCCATGGCGTGGACCGTGGCCTTCGCGCTGCTCGGCGCGCTGCTGCTGGCCATCACCGTGGTGCCTGTGCTCTGCACGTACCTCTTCCGCTCGAAGGTGAAGGAGTTCCACAACCCGCTCCTCGGCCTCGTGCGGCGCGTGTACCTGCCGTCGCTCACGCGCTTCCTGAAGTTCCCGAAGTTCGCGCTCATCGTCGGCGCGGTGCTCCTCGTCGCCGACGGAGTCGCCGCGCGGCACATCGGCAGCGAGTTCCTCCCGCACCTCGACGAGGGCGCCATCTGGATGCGCGTCTCCATGCCGTCGAACATCTCCCTCGCCGAGGCCGAGGCGCTCGTCGACGGCGTGCACACGCCGCATCGCAACATCACCGGCGTGCGCGAGATCCTCCAGCGCTTCCCCGAGATCCGCATCGGCAGCGCGCAGATCGGGCGGCCCGACGACGGCACCGACCCGACGGGGTTCTACAACGCCGAGTTCCTGATGATCCTCCACGACCGCCACACCTGGCGGCCGCAGTTCCATCAGCACAAGGACGAGCTCATCGACGCCGTGAACCGTGCGGTGGCCGTGATCCCCGGCGTGAGCCTCGGGTTCTCGCAGCCCATCTCCGACAACGTCGAGGAGGCGCTCACCGGCGTGAAGGGGCAGCTCGCGGTGAAGATCGTGGGCGACGACCTCAACGCCCTCGACGACATCGCCGACCACATCGCGCGCTCCATCGCCACGGTGCCGGGCGTGGTGGACCTCGGCATCTTCCGCGAGCTCGGGCAGTCGAACCTGCACATCGAGATCCTTCGTGACCGCGCCGAGCGCTACGGCCTCACCGTCGACGACGTCGAGGACGTCATCGAGGGCGGCATCGGCGGGTCGTCGGTCACGCAGATCGTCGAGGGCGAGCGGCGCCACGACCTCGTGGTGCGCTACGCCGCCGAGAACCGCGACAGCGTCGACGCCGTGCGCCGGCTGCTCATCCCGCTGTCCGACGGGCGCACCGTGCCCCTCGGACAGGTCGCCGAGGTGAGCATCATCGGCGGCGCGTCGCGCATCTTCCGCGAGTCGAACCGGCGCTACATCGCCATCAAGTTCGGCGTGCGCGACCGCGACCTCGGCTCCACCGTCGCCGACGCGCAGGCGAGGGTCGGGCGCGCGGTTCGCGTCCCGCCGGGCTACCAGGTCACCTGGGGCGGCGAGTTCGAGAGCGCGCGCCGCGCCGGCAAGCGCCTCGCCCTCGTCATCCCCGCGACGGTGGTGCTCATCTTCGTGCTGCTCTTCGCCATGTTCCGGCGCGCGCGCGAGTCGCTCATCATCCTCGCGAACGTGCTCCTCACGTCGCCCTTCGGCGGGCTCGTCGCGCTGGTGCTCACGCGCACGAACTTCTCGGTGAGCTCCGGCGTCGGGTTCCTCGCGCTCTTCGGGGTGTCGGTGCAGACCGGCGTGATCCTCGTGGCGTACATCAACGAGCAGCGCGCCGAGGGGCTCGCCCTCGACGACGCCATCAAGAAGGCCGCGGACCTCCGCCTGCGCCCGATCATGATGACGGCCCTCGTGGCCACCCTCGGCCTGCTGCCCGCCGCCATGAGCACGGGCATCGGCTCGGACTCGCAGAAGCCCCTCGCCATCGTCGTCGTGGGCGGACTCGTGTCGTCGCTCACGCTCTCGCTGATGATGCTGCCGCTCCTCTACAAGCTCTTCGCGCCGACCATCGTGATGTCGGAGCAGCGCATGCTCGAGGAGTCGAAGGCGCCCGACGAGGCCTGACGGCCGCGGGCCGCGGGAAGGTCCGGTCCGCGCCGTCGCGCTCCCGAGGGAGCCGGCGGCGCGGGGTCCGGAGCAGGATCAGTAGCCGCACATCGAGGGATCGCCGCCGGTGCCCGCCACGCAGGTGAGCGGCGCGGTGCAGTCGGCGTTCGTCGTGCAGAGCTTGAAGAGGCACACGCCCTCGTTGTCGAGCACCTCGCCGGTGTCGCTCGTCGCCGAGTCGACCTGGATCACCGACGGGCTGTCGGGGCACGCCGTCGTCACGCCGAGGTTGATCATGCTGCCGCACTGCCCCTGGTTGGCGTTGTCGCCGATCTGGTAGCAGAAGCCGCGGCACTGGTGGTTCGTCGCCGGCGTGCCGCTGGTGATCGTCGGATCGCAGGGCTCGCCGTCGGCCCGCAGCGTCATGTCGAGGGCGGCGCCGCACTCGCCAGTGCGCGGGTTGCAGTGGTCCGGCGGAGCGCACTGGCTGTCGTTCGCGCAGAAGCGGTCGCAGCCGGTGACGTCGGGCTGCAGGTCCATGTGCGTGTCCCACCAGCCCGTGCAGATCTGCCCCGCGGGACAGGCGTTCGGCGTGCCCGCGCGCGCCGTCGGGACGCACGTGCGCGTGCAGATCGAGAAGTCGTTGGGCGAGTCGTTGAAGGTCAGGCACGTGCTGCCCGTGCCGCCGCACTGCATCTGCTCGTTGGCCTGGCTCGGGTTGTCGGTGCAGTCGCCGCTGCAGAACCCGCCGGGCACGTAGTCCTGGCACGTGAGCACGGTGCCGCAGCCGACGCCGCCGTCGTCGCTGCACGAGCGCCCCGCCGTCGACGGACCGAGGTCCTGCGCCACGCCCGCGTCGCGACCCGCATCGATGCGGCCTGCGTCCGCGCGCGGGGCGTCGCTGGCGGACGGCTGGTCCGTCGCGGGGTAGCCGAGGTCCGTCGCCGTCGACGCGTCCTGCGTCGAGGTGTTGTTGCCGCTCGAAGAGCAGGCCGTCGCGGCGAGGAGCACGAGCACCGAAGAGAGAGCGGATCGCATGAAGGGCCTCGAGGTGAATAGGGTGGAGAGGGGCGCGCCGAGCGCGAATGGCCGCGGAATCTACACGAACGCTCGCGCTCTGCGAGCCTCGGCATGCTAAGCGACAGGCTCCGTTGGAGACGCGGCGATGGCGCCGCACGCACTGGAGATGACGATGCGAACGAAGATCATTCTTGGAACGAGCCTGCTCCTCTCTGCCTTCGCGGCCGGCTGCGGCGACAGCGCCTCGACGGCGGACGCCTCGGTGACCGACGTGGGAACGCCCAGCGACACCGGCTCCGCGACGACGGACACCGGCGCGGTGACCGATGCGGGACCGCACGCCGACAACCCCGTGGTGACGGACGTACCCGCGGTGACGGACGTGCCGGTCGCGACCGACGTTCCTGCGGTGACCGACGTCCCCGCGGTGACGGACGTTCCCGCCGCGACGGACGTTCCCGCCGCGACGGACGTTCCCGCTGCGACGGACGTTCCCGCGGTCTTCCCGGTGCTGCACGGCTGCGCGGCGACGGACTACGTCGACCAGAGCGCCGCCGCCGGTGTGCGCACGGTGTCCTTCGGTGGCGTGGCCTACACGCCGAGGTGCCTGACCATCGCGGCGGGCCAGTCGGTGAGCTTCTCCGGTTCCTTCGCGGCGCACCCGCTTCGCGGCGGCCTCGCGCCGGGACAGACCGGCACCGCGACGACGCCGAACCCCATCGCGAACACCGACACCGGATCGACGGCGGCGTTCACCTTCGCCACGCCTGGCTTCTACCCGTTCTACTGCAACGTGCACTTCGCGTCGGGCATGACCGGCGTCGTGCAGGTCCGCTGAACCCGACCCGGGGCGCTCCGGCCGGGGCGCCCGCGAAACCTCACCGCATGCAGAGCGAGAGCGGCGTGCCGTCGTAGGCGGTGCCGTCGGCCATGCAGTGCATGCCGGTGGGGCAGAGGCGGTCGGGACAATACCGGGTGCAGTAAGCCGTTCCGCCGGTGCCGGGCAGGCACAGCCCGGTGGCGCAGTCCGCGGCGCGCGCGCAGGTGCCGTTGACGGCCACGGAGCCGAACACGGCGCGCTGGCAGGTCATGTAGACGTCGGCGCCGTCGGGCATGGGCTTGCACGCGAAGCCCGGCGGGCACCCGCCGGTGGGGGTGCACCCCTGCACGCAGGTGCTCGTCGAAGGATCGCAGATGCCGCTGATGCAGAGGTTCGAGGCGACGCTCCCGCAGGCGCCGCCCAGGGGGTGGTTGCCGATGATCCGGTCGACGCCGGTCGCGACGCCGGTCACCGGCGGAACGCACACGGTCTGTGGAACCCCCGAGAGCAACTGGCACTGGTACGGCGAGAGGTGCGTCGGGACGCCGGTGCCGGGGTTGACCGTCATGCGCACCGGGCAGTCCGTGGCGGAGCGGCAGAACGAGCTGCAGAAGCCGGTGCCGTTGGAGACGTAGCAGAGCCCGGAGACGCAGTCCGCGCCGCTGTTGCACGGCTGCTCGACGACGATGCAGAGGCGAACGCCGGCGAGCCCGGGCGCGTCCTGGCAGCCGAAGCCCGCGGGGCAGTCGGCGGCGACGCGGCACTCGCGGGTGCAGTGGCCCGTGCCGATGCTGTTGCCGAGGCAGTACCGCGCGCACATCGACGACGTGGCGGGCGTGCAGACGACGCCGGTGTCGTCGGGCACGCAGAGTCCCGGACCCCCGACGCCCATGGCGCACTCGAAGCCCACGCCGCAGTCGCTGTTTGCGGCGCAGGTCTGCGTGCACCAGCGCGCGCCGGTGGGGTTCGTGTAGCAGTGGTTGGTGATGCAGTTCGCGTCCGTCGTGCACGGATCGAGGTAGCCCCCGCGCACGCCCGTGTCCGGCGGACCGGTGTCGACGGGGCCGGTGTCGGCGGGTCCTGTGTCCCGCGGACCGGTGTCGACGGGGCCGGTGTCGACGGGCCCCGTGTCCCGCGGACCGGTGTCGACGGTGCCGGTGTCGATGGGTCCTGTATCCGCAGGACCTGTGTCGGCAGGGCCGGTGTCCGTCGTACCGGCGTCGACGACGACGTCCATCGGCGGCGTGTCCATCGGAGCGACGACGTCCGTCGGCGGAGCGCTGGTGTCCGCCGGCGGGCCGGCGTCGGCCGGGGTCGTTGCGTCGGGGTCCGTCGTCACCACGTCCGCGGCGGGTGCGTCGGCGATCGGGTTCCCCGCATCCCCAGCGTCGTCGGCGGATCCCGCGTCCTTCTTCGTGCCGGCGTCGTCCGGCGAGCTGCAGCGACCGCGGGCGAGGTCGCAGACGCGGCCGCCGGTGCACTCGGTGTCCGTCGTGCAGTCGACGTGGCAGACGTTCGCGACGGTGCAGTACGTGCCGTTGGCGCAGTCGGTGTCGCCGAGGCATCCGCCCGACGCCGCGCACCGCGCCGTGACCACCGCCGACGCCACCGCGAGCGCGCCCACGCGCAGCATCGCGGACCATCCCGAGCGCCACCCGCGTCCACCAGCCATCCTTGCTTGTATACAGTTCTTTCCGGTGCTCCGCGACCGGGTGCTAGGGTCGGTTCCGATGGCGAGCGTCGTGGCGAGAGGCTTGGTCGCGGTGGCGCTGGCGACCGCATGTGGCGTGGGCGCGGCGCAGGCGCACTCGCGGCACCACCACCACCACGCGAACCACGGGCACCACCACACCCGTCGCGACGGCGCGAGCGCCCGCCCGGCGGCCGCCGAGCCCGCGAGACCTCCGACCAGCGTCGCCCCGGCGGCCACCGCTGGCGCCGCGCGCACCTTCCGCGGCCACGACGAGGACGCCCTGCTCCACGACATGGCCACGCGGCCCGTGCTGCGCGTCATGGAGCGCTTCAGCAGCAGCACCCTCGTCTACCACTGCGACCTCGGCAACGGCCTCGAGGTGGCCTTCAAGCCCGCCCGCCGCGGCGAGCACCAGTGGTGGAAGCACGAGGTGCTGGGCTACCGCCTCGCGCGCGTGCTCGGCATCACCGGCCGCGTGCCTCCCGTCGTGAGCCGCACGGTCCCGCTGTCGGCGCTGCGCGGCTACACCCACGGCGCCGACCTCATCGTCGAGCGCGACGGCACCGTGCGCGGCGCGGCGATCTTCTGGATGCCCGTGCTGCACCACGCCGGGCTGCACACCGGCGCTCCCCGCGCGCAGTGGGAGCACTGGCTCGACGCCCGCACCGACGTGCCCCCGGCGAACCGCCGCCGGGCGTCGCAGATCTCGGCGCTGCTCGCCTTCGACTACCTGCAGGCCAATTTCGACCGGTGGAACACCGCGAACGTACCCGTCGACGAGCACGACGACCTGGTGTTCCGCGACAACAACCGCGGGTGGTTCATGGAGAACCTCGCGCGCACCGACATGGGCACCGTGGTGCCGCCGCAGCGGGTGCCGTCGTGGATGCTCGCGGGCATCGAGCGCGCGACCCCCGAGGCCGTGCGCGCCGAGATCGCCCGCGACGGCCTCCCGTTCCATCGGCTGGCGCAGCGGTCGTACTGGGACGCCTACGCCGCCCGCCGCGAAGCGCTGCTCCGGCAGCTCCGCGAGGCCATCACCCGCTTCGGCCGCGACCGCGTGCTGTTGGACGAGTGATCGGTTCGTCGGGTATGTGCGCGCGGCCATGCCCAGCGACGCCATCGATGGACACACCCCCCGGCGGACGTTTGCGATCATCTCGCACCCCGACGCCGGCAAGACGACGCTGACCGAGAAGCTGCTGCTCTACGGGGGCGCCATCCACCTGGCCGGCGCGGTGCGCGCGAGCAAGGCGCGGCGCCACGCGACGTCGGACTGGATGGAGCTCGAGAAGCAGCGCGGCATCTCCATCACGTCGAGCGTGATGCAGTTCCCGTATGCGGGAACGCGCTTCAACCTCCTCGACACGCCGGGCCACCAGGACTTCAGCGAGGACACCTACCGCACGCTCACCGCAGCGGACTGCGCCGTGATGCTCATCGACGTCGCCAAGGGCGTCGAGACGCAGACGCGCAAGCTGTTCCAGGTGTGCCGCCTGCGGAACACGCCCATCGCGACGTTCATGAACAAGCTCGACCGCCCCGGGCGCGACCCCTTCGAGCTCATGACCGAGGTCGAGCAGCTCCTCGGCATCCGCTGCGTGCCCGTGACCTGGCCCATCGGCATGGGCCCCGACTTCAAGGGCGTCTACGACCGCGACACGCGCTCCGTGCTCTTGTTCCAGCGCAACACGGACCACGGCGAGAGCATGTCGCAGGCGCGCACCATCGCCGCCGACGACCCGGCCCTCGAGGAGATCCTCGGCGACTCGCTCTACAAGGCCTTCCGCGACGAGACCGAGCTCGTCGACGGCGCCGGCGAGCCGTTCTCCGCCGAGCGCTTCGAGAAGGGCGAGATCACCCCGGTGTTCTGGGGCAGCGCCATGACGAACTTCGGCGTCGAGCCGTTCCTCGAGAAGTTCCATCGGTTCGCGCCGCCGCCGGGTCCGCGCGCATCGTCGAAGGGCCTCGTCACGCCCGCCGACAAGCAGTTCTCGGCGTTCGTCTTCAAGGTGCAGGCGAACATGGACAAGGCGCACCGCGACCGCGTCGCGTTCATGCGCGTGTGCTCGGGCAAGTTCACCAGCGGCATGTGGGTGCGCCACGCGCGGCTCGGGAAGGAGATCCGGCTCTCGCGGCCGCAGCAGTTCTTCGCGCAGGAGCGCAGCGCCGTCGACGAGGCGTGGCCCGGCGACGTGCTCGGCGTCTTCGACCCGGGGATGTTCCGCATCGGCGACACGCTGCTCACCGGCGAGGCGTTCCACTTCGACGCCGTGCCGCGCTTCTCGCCCGAGCACTTCGCGCGCCTCCGCGTGAAGGACCCGTCGCGTCGCAAGCAGTTCCTCGCGGGCCTCTCGCAGCTCTCCGAGGAGGGCACGGTGCAGGTCTTCGCGTCGCCGGGGCAGGAGCAGGTGCCCATCCTCGGCGTCGTGGGCCAGCTCCAATTCGAGGTGCTCGTGCACCGGCTCAACGACGAGTACGGCGTCGAGGTGATCCTCGAGCCGCTGCCGTACCAGCACGCGCGCTGGGTGCGCGGCGAGGGCGCGAACATCGAGGCCCTCGAGGGCAAGGGCTACGGCGCCTGCGTCCAGGACCAGGACAAGAACCTCGTCGTGCTCTTCAAGAGCGACTGGTCCATGGGCGTCGCCGAGCGCGACTTCCCGAAGCTCTCGTTCTCCGCCACGGCCCTCTGGGACCACGCCTGACGGCGGTCCCGCCGCCCGCCCTTCGCCCGCCCTTCGCCCGCACCGAGGCCGAAAAGACGCGGAACGTGGTACGGATTCGCTGGCACACTCGCCCCATGCTCTCGCCCAGGCAACGCACTTGAGCGCACCGCGCGCGCGCACCGTGGCCATCGTCGGCGCCGGTCCGGCCGGCATGACCGCGGCGTTCGAGCTGTCGAAGCGCGGCGTCGAGGTCGACGTCTACGAGGCCGGCGCCCACGAGGGCGGGCTCTCGCGCTCCATCGACCTCTGGGGCCAGCGCGTCGACCTCGGTCCGCACCGCTTCTTCAGCCAGGACGCGCGCGTGAACCGCGTCTGGCTCGAGGCCGTCGCCGAGCGCTACGCGATGGTCGACCGGCTCACGCGCATCTATTACCGACAGAAGTATTTCCACTACCCCCTCCGCGCCGCCGACGCGCTCCGGCAGCTCGGGGGCGTCGAGGCCGCGCGCTGCGTCGCGAGCTACGCCGTGGAGCGGGGCCGCGCGCTGCGCCACCGCCCCGACGCCGAGACCTTCGAGGACTGGGTCGTCTCCCGCTTCGGGCGCCGCCTCTTCGAGATCTTCTTCAAGTCGTACAGCGAGAAGCTCTGGGGCATTCCGTGCAGCGAGCTCGACGCCGACTTCGCCGCGCAGCGCATCAAGAAGCTCTCGCTCCTGGAGGCCGCGAAGAACGCGCTGGGCGCCGGACGCACCACGCACGCGACGCTCGTCGACCGCTTCGCGTACCCCCTCGAGGGCGCCGGCAGCGTCTACGCGGGCATGGCCGACGCCGTGCGGCGCCGCGGCGGGCGCATCCATTTCAACGCACCGGTTCGTCACGCCGTGCGCGAGGGCGGGCGCGTGGTGGGCGTCGCCCTCGAGAGCGGCGAGGTGCGCCGCGTCGACCACGTCGTCTCGACGATGCCCCTGACGCTGCTCGTGCGCTCCCTCGAAGGAACGCCCGACGCGGTGCACGCCGCGGCGTCGTCGCTGACGTTCCGAAACACCGTGCTCGTCTATCTCCGCGTCGATGCCGAGAGGCTCTTTCCCGACCAGTGGCTCTACATCCACTCGCCGGACCTCATGGCCGGGCGCGTGACGAACTTCCGCAACTGGGTGCCCGACATCGTGCGCGGCGAGCGGTCGACGATCCTCGCGCTCGAGTACTGGTGCAACGACGCCGACGCCCTCTGGCGCGAGGACGACGCGACGCTGATCACCCGCGCCCGCCGCGAGCTGGCGCGCACCGGCCTCGCCGCCGAGGCGCTCGTGGGGGCCGGCCACGTCGTGCGCATCCCGCGGTGCTACCCGGTTTACCGGCGCGGGTATCGCACCGCCCTCGACACCGTCGTCGCGTACCTGCGCGGCGTCGACGGCCTCACCCCCATCGGCCGCTACGGCGCCTTCAAGTACAACAACCAGGACCACAGCATCCTCATGGGCCTGCTCGCCGCGCGGAACATCGCCGACGGCGAGCACAACGACCTGTGGTCCGTGAACACCGACTACGAGAGCTACCAGGAGGCTGCCGTCATCACGGCGACGGGCCTCGAGCCCGCCAAGGGCCCCGACCCGGGCTGACCGGGCCGCCCCTTTCCCGGGTCGTTTCCCGCAGCAATTCCCGGGTCTCGCGGGCTCCGTCGGAACGCGCCATTCCCGATGCCAACGCGGGCCGCGGTTGGAGTATCTTCCGCGGTCGCAGCGAGTCTGACGGCCCAGCTCTGCACCGGTGGAGACCCGTGCGCGTGCAGGCCGCGAAGGATCACTACCGCGATGAGCACCCACGCCGAGCACGAGGAACTTCTCCGCAACGCCCTTTCCGATCTCGCGGGGGATCCGTCCCGCGAGGCGGCGTGGGATGCCGCCGAGGCGAGCGCGCGGTCTCTGCAGCGCCCCGACGAGGTCATCGCGCGGTACCGCGACGCCCTCGCGCGCACCGACGTCCCGGGGCTCGCGGCGTCGCTCGGCGAGCGCGCGCTCGCGTTCGTCGAGGAGTGGTCCGGCGACACCGACGCCCGCGCGTCGATCCTGTCGGCGGTGCTCGCTGCGGAGCCGGCGTCGGCCTGGGCCTTCGAGCGGCTCACCATGGTCTACACCGTCGACGAGCGGTGGAACGACCTCCTCGCGCTCTACGACCGCACCCTCGCGTCGACGCCCGCCGACGACGCCGCGCGGCGCCGCGCCCTCCTCGAAGAGGCCGCGAACATCGCCCGCGAGTTCGCCGCGCAGCCCGACCGCGCCGCCACGTACCTCGAGTCGCTCTTCGCCCTCGACCCCGCCGACGGGCAGACGGCGCGCGCGCTCGAGCGTCTGTACGAGCGCCAGGGCCGGCACCGTGAGCTCATCCACCTCCTCACCGCGCGGCTTCCGCACCTCGGCGCCGACGCGCAGCGGGCCCAGCGCGCGCGTGTCGCCGGGCTCTTCCTCGACGCGCTCGGTGATGCCGCCGGGGCCCTCGAGGCCGCCGAGGGCATGCTCGCGTCGGGCGGCGACCGCGCCCCCGCGTGGGGTGTGCTCGAGCGCCTCGGCGCCGTCGAGGGCGACGCCGGCCGCAGCGCCCTCGCGCGCCTTCGAGCCGAGTACGACGCCGCGGGCCGCCACGAAGACGTCCTGCGCGTCCTCCACCGCGTGCTCGAGGTCTCTCCGTTGGACACCGACGGGGCCACGCGCCGCGAGCTCGCCGACCGGCTCCGCGCGCTCGGCCGCGAAGGCGACGCCATGCCGCACCTCGCGCGGCTTCTGGTGCTCACCCCCGACTCCGCCGAGGCCCTCGCCGAGCTCACCGCCGCCGCGGAGCGCAACGGCCGCCTCGACGTCCTCGCCGCCGCCCTCGTCGAGGCCGCCCGCCGTCCCGGCGTGGACGCCGCGCGCCGCCTCGAGCTGCTCGAGACCGCCGCGGGCGTGCACGCCGACGTCCTCGGAGACCCCGCCGGCGCCGTCGCGCTGCACCGCGAGATCGTCGATGCCCCCGAGGCGGGCGCCGCGGTGGCGCTGCGCAGCGCGCGGAGCCTCGAGTCGCTCCTCGGCGCAGCGGGCGATGACGCCTCGCACATCGAGGCCCTCGAGCGCCTCGCGCGCCTCGAGGACGGCGTCGACGCACGCATCGCGGCGTGGGCCAAGGCGGCCTCGCTGGCGTCGTCGTCGGGCGACGTCGATCGCGCCGTGAAGGGGTGGCGCGCCCGCCTCGAGCTCGCCGCCGGCGACCGCGTCTCCCTCGACGCGCTCGCGGGTCTTCTCCGCACTGCGGGACGCTGGAGCGAGCTCGTCGACGTGCTGCGCGCCCGCGCCGAGGTGTCCGACGCCGAGCAGCGCCGCGCCGACCTCGAGGCCGTGGCGCAGATCCAGTCGGCGGAGCTCGGCGAGGTCGCCGCGGCCGTCACGACGTGGGAGGCGATCCGCGAGGCCTTCGGCGAGGACGCCGCGGTGGTCGACGCGCTCGCCGAGCTCTTCGGCCGCGCCGAGCGCTGGAGCGACCTCCTGTCCCTCCTCGACCGCGCCTGCGAGGGCGAGCAGGACGCCGCGCGCCGGTCCTCGCTTCGGGCGAAGGCCGGAGACGTGCATCGGGCCCGGGGCGACGAGCCCGCGCTGGCGCTGGCGCAGTACCGCGCCGCCCTCGACGACGAGCCCGCACAGCCCGACGCCCGCGCGGGGATGCAGGCGCTGCTGGCCGATGCGTCGGTGCATCACGCGGCCACCGAGGCGCTCGACAAGGCGTTCCGCAAGGGCGACGACTGGGCGTCCATCGTCGGGCTCGTCGAGGACCGTCTCGCGGCAGCGCCCGACGCCGCGGCCACCATCGCGGTGCTCGAGGAGTCTGCGTCGCTGGCCGAGGGGCGTCTCGGTGATGCAGCGAAGGCCCTCGCTCTCCGTGCGCGGGCGCTCCCCGTCGCGGCGCGGAACGGCGTCTCGTCCGAAGAGCTCGAGCGCGAGATCGAGCGTCTGGCCTCCGCGGCCGGCGAGTGGCGCGTCGTGGCCGATGCCTACCGTGCGGCCCGCGATGCGAGCGAAGGAGCCGTGTCGCAGCGCATGGCCCTGCGCCTCGGCGAGGTGCTCGACGACACCCTCGGCGACCACGAGGGCGCCCTCGAGGCGTTCTCCGCCGTCGCTCGCGCCGATCGGTCCGACCTCCGCGCGGCCGCCGCGACGGTGCGCGTGAGCCTGGGCACCTCGAAGTGGGACAGCGCGGCCGACGCCTTCGTGGCGAGCTGCGTGGCCCTCGATCGCCTCGACGGCGACCTCGTCGAGACCTTCGACGCCGCCGTCGACGCGAGCGCCGAGCCGTCGGTGGCGTGGGGCAGCGCCCTCGCGGCCGTCGATGCGACGTTGCATGCTTCGGAGCCGCCCGCGCCGCTGCGCGCGGCGTTGCTGACCTGGGCGGCCCAGCGCCACGCCGACGGGCGCGGCGACCTCGACGCCGCCGAGGCGTTCCTCGGCCGCGCGGTGGCCCTCGACAAGACCGACGTCGCGCGCCTCGAGCGCTATGCGGCGCTGCAGCGGCGTCACCCCGGCCACGCGCTGGTCAAGACGCTCCGGGCCCTCGACGAGGCCCAGGGCGACGTGCCCGCAGGGCTCGCGGCGCTCCGCGAGGCGGCCGAGGTCGAGCTCGCCACCGCCGACGATCGCACCGAGGCCCGGACCATCCTCCGCGACCTGCTCGCGCGCAGCGCGGCGCACTGGGAGCGAGGCGACGCCGCCGCGCGCGACCACGCCACGTGGACCATGCGCTCCCTCGTGGACCTCTATGCATCGGGCGGAGAGCACGAGTACGCGGTGCAGCTCCTGCTGGCCGCGGCGAAGCTCCCGTTCGCGCCCGACGAGGCGCGGGTGCTCCGCTCCGAGGCCGCGCAGCGCGCCGCCCGGGACCTCGCCGATGGCCCGCGCGCCATGGCGATCTACGAGTCGCTGCTCGCCGAGGTCCCCGACGACGCGGCGGTCATCGCGGCGCTCGCGTCCCTCTACGACGCGGCGTCGATGAGGGCGGAGCTCCTGACGCTGCGGCAGCACGAGCTGTCCCTCGCCACGGAGCCCGCGCAGCGCATGCAACTGCGCATGGACATCGCGCGGAACCAGCGCGCCCTCGGCGACGACGACGCCGCGCTGGCGTCGTACCGCGACAACCTCGCCGAGCGCCCCGGCGACGCGGCGACCATCGAGGCCGCCCGCACGCTCCTCGAGGGCGCGCGCAGCGCCGAGCTCCACGGCATCCTCGTCGCCCAGGCCGCGGCCCTCGACGAGGCCTCGGAGCACGGCGGAAGCGCGCTCTGGCTCGCGGCGGCGACGGTGGCCGAGCGCGACCTGCACGACGCCGCGGCGGCCATCGATGGCTTCGAGCGGCTCGCCGCGCGCGGCGACGACCCCTCGGCGCTCGACGCCCTCGCGCGGCTGTATGCCGCCAAGGGCGAGCCGGCGACGGCGGCGGGCTTCCTCGAGCGTCGCCTCGCGCACGCCGACGGGGCAGACCGCCGGGCCGTCGTCGCGGCGCTGTCCCGCGTGTACGTCGCCTGCGGCGACACCGACCGCGCCCGCGCCGTGCTCGAGGCCCAGCTCCACCACGACGAGGACGCCTCGGAGCTGCGCGGCCACCTCGCGTCCCTCTATCGCGAGGCCGGCCGCTGGGAGTCCCTCGCGGCGCTGCTCACCTCGTCCGAGGGGCGCGCGCCGACCGCGGCGGACCTCCGCGAGGCTGCCGAGATTCTTCACCGCCGCCTCGCGAGCCCCGAGCGCGCGGTGCCGGTGCTCGAGGCCGCGGCTGCTGCTTCGCCCGACGACCGCGCGCTGCGCGTGGCCCTTGCCGATGCGCTGCGCGCTTGCGGACGCCTCGACGAGGCCGCCGCGATGCTCGAGGCCCTGGTCGAGAGCTACGGGCGGCAGCGCCCCGCGGAGCGCGCCCAGGCCCACCACCAGCTCGCGCTCATCGCGCGCAGCCGCGGCGACGTGACCGCCGCGCTCGTGCAGCTCGACCTCGCCACCGGCGTCGACATCGGCCACGCGGCCGCGTTCCGGCTCCTCGGCGAGCTCGCCCGCGAGGCCGGCCTCCTCGACCGCGCCGAGCGCGCGTACCGCGCCCTGCTCCTCATCGTGCGACGGCACGCCCCGTCGCCGTCCGACGACCTCCCGGCGCCGTCGGAGGTGCTCCTCGAACTGTATCGCGTCGCGCGCGAGCTCGGTCAGCACGACCGCGCCGCGGAGACCCTCGAGACGGCCTTCGAGACCGCCCAGCGCTCCGACGCCGACGCGCTCCGCTTCGAGCGCGCGCTGCAAGCCGCCGGCGAGCACGATCTCCTTCTTCGCGCGGTGCGTGCGCGCGCCGATCGCGAGACGACGCCCGCGGCCCGGGCGGCGGCCCTCGCCGCTGCGGCAGAGCTCCTCGAAGGCCCCCTCGGACGTCCCGCCGAGGCCCTCGACGTCCTCCTCGACGCCGTCGCGTTGCAGCCCGGTGATGCGACGTTGCATGACACCGCGCTTCGCGCTGCCCGGTCCCTCGATGCTGTGCCGCGGTACGCCGCGGTGCTCGGCGCCGCCCTCGACGCTGCGCGCTCCGGCGGCGGCGCGGACTTCGGCGCCCTGGCCCTGCGCATGGCCGACGTGCGCGCCCTGGACCTCGGCGATCCCGCGGGCGCCGTGGCGCTGTGTCGCGAGGCCGAGGCGTCCGACGACCGCGCCGTGCGCGTCGCCGCGTGGGAGGGACTCGACCGTGCCTTCGCGGCGCTCGGCGACACCGCCCAGCGCGTCGCCGTCCTTCGTGCCCTCACCGAAGAGGACCCCGACGGCGCCGGCGGCCACGCGTGGCGCCTCGCCGAGCTGCTCCTGGCTTCGGGCGACGGTGAAGCTCTCGACGAGGGGCTCGCGTGGGTGGCCGCGGCGCACGAGCGCGCACCGGACCTCGCCCGCGCCTCGGGGCTCTTGCAGGCCGCCGCGGCGGCGTGGCCGGATCGTGCGCCGGTGCTCGACCTGTACGAGCGTGTGGCCCGGGAGTCCGGCGGCGGCGAGGCCCTCCTCGACGTCTACGAACGCCGCGCGGCGCTGCCCGACGCGTCCTGGGAGACGCTGCATCAGGCCGTCGAGCTCGCCATGGACCTCCGCTCCACCGAGCGCGCCGAGGCGCTGCTGCGGCAGGCGGTGTCGCTCGGCGCCGAGCGCGGCGACGAGGTGTCGTCGGCGTGGGCGATGGTGGCGCTGGCCCGCATCCGGGAGTCCGCCGGCGACCCCGACGAGGCGGTGCGATGGCTCCGCCGCGCGGCGGCGCACCTCGAGCCCGGCGAGGCGACGCAGCTCGAGCTGCACGTCGCGGCGCTCGCGGCCGGGGCCCTCGGCGACCTCGCCCTCGCGGCGGACACGTATGCACGGCTGCATGCTGCGGATCCGGCGAACCGCGCGGTGTGGGAGCCGCTGCTCGCGGTGTACCGGCGCCTCGGCGACGACGCCCGCCTCGAGGCGCTCATCGACGAGACCGTGGGCAACGTCTTCGACCCCGCGGACCGCAAGCACCTGCGCATGGAGCGCGCGCGCATCCTTCTCGGGCGCCCCGGCGGCGACGAGGCGGCCATGGAGGCGCTCCGAGCCCTCCTCGACGAGGACCCCGACGACACCGCGGCGACGACGATGCTCGCGGATCTCTACGAGCGGGCGGGCCGCTCCGACGACCTCGCCGAGCTGCTCTTCGCGCGCTTCGACAGCGCCCGCGACCGCGCCGACGCCGAAGGCGTGAAGGTGCTTGGACTGCGCCTAGCGGGCCTCCTCGCCGAGGCGCGTCGCGAGCGCGCCCTCGACGTGCTTCGCAGCGCCTGCGAGGTGGCCCCGGACGACGCGGACCTGCTCTCTGCGCTTCAGGCTCAGCTCACCTCCGACGACCCCGTGGACGAGCGTGCGTCGGTGCTCGAGCGGCTGTTGACGAAGCGCGTCGGCGTCGAGGCGGCGTCGCTGGCGCTGGCCCTCGCGGCGCTGCGCGAGCAGCAGGACGACGCGGCGGGCGTCGAGCGCGCCCTCGAGGCGGCCTTCGCGGCGACGCCGGGCGACGCCGTGGTGCGCGGGCAGCTCGAGGAGCGGTATGCAGCACGTGGTGCGCACGCGGAGCTCGCCTCGGTGCGCGAGCGTTACGCCCGCCAGATCGAGGTCCCCGAGGAGCGCGCGGCGGTGCTCGTCGAGGCGGCGCGGATGCACCGCGACGTGCTCGGCGATTCGTCCCGCGCGGCGGTGCTGCTTGGCGAGGCGCGGGAGCTCCTCCCCGCCGACCGCGGGCTGCTGGGCGAGTACGCCCGGGCGCTCGCCGCGGCGGGACGTCACGCCGACGCCATCGCCGCGGTCTCCGGGGAGCTCGGCGCGGTGGACGCCGCCGATGCGACCGGACTGCTTCGGCTGCGCGCAGAGCTCCGCGGTGCCTCCGGCGATCGGGCCGGCGCCGTGGAGGATCTCGAGGCGGCGTATGCAACGTCGCCGGGTGACGTGGCGGCGGAGTTCGCCGGCGCCCTCGAGGCCCGGCGTCGCGAGGCGCGGTCGTCCGGTGACGTCTCCGCGGCGCGCGTGGCGACGCTGCGCCTCGCGGAGGTGCTCCCGGCGCTCGGGCGCTCCGACGAGGCCGCGCAGCTCCTCGTGGCCTGGGTGGCCGACGAGCCCGAGGACCGTGCGGCGCTGCGGGTTCTCGCCGCGCTCCACGGCGACGCCGCGCGATGGACCGAGGCGGCGGCGCTCTTTCACCGCCTCGTCGCGCTCGAGGAGGGGCCCGCGCGCGCCGACGCCGCGGTGCGCCTCGCCGACGCGTGCTCGCAGGCCGGCCGCCCGACCGATGCGCGGGCGGGGCTGCAACGTGCCTACGAGGCCGACCTCGACAACGCCGTGCTGCGCGACCGCCTGCGCCGGCTCTACGAGGCCATGGGCCTCTTCCACGACGCCGCGAAGCTGTGGACCGACGCCGCCGAGCGCAGCGCCGATCCGGCGCAGCAATTCGAGGGCTTCAAGCGCGCCGGCGAGATCTTCATGGACAACGCGTCGGAGCCCGCGATGGCGGTGGAGCCGCTGCAGCGCGCGCTCGCCCTGCGCCCCACGGACCACGACGTCACCGTGCTCCTCGTCGACGCGTACACGGCCGCGCAGCGCCTCGAGGACGCCTCGAAGCTGCTCAACGCCGCCATCGCGACGCACAAGAACCGCCGCTCCAAGGAGCTCGCGACGCTGCAGCACCGCATGGGGCGCCTCGCCTACGCCGCGGCCGACCACGCCGTGGAGATGGCCTGGCTCAACGCCGCCCTCGACACCGACCCGCAGAACGGACAGGTCGCGGCCGAGCTCGCCGACGCCGCGATGGAGCAGTCGAACTTCGAGATCGCGCAGAAGGCCCTGCGCGCCATCGCGCTCATGAAGAACCCCGGTCCCATGAGCCGCGCCATGGCGTTCCTGCGCCAGGGCATGATCGCGCGGAGCCAGGGTGACGCGAAGAAGGCCGTCTTCCTCGCGCGCAAGGCCCTCTCCGAGGACCCGGCGCTCGAGGAGGCGCGGGTGTTCCTTCGCGAGATCGGCGCCGAGTGACCGCCGGCGCCCGCCCGGGCGTCAGCTCTTCGCGAAGATCCGCAGCGCGACGTTCTCCGCGCTGACGCCGAGGCCCTCGCGGCGCAGCGTCGCGACGGCGTCGAGCCACGCGCGGGCCACGCGTCCCCGGTCTAGCCGGCCGACGGCGCGAGGGTCCGTCGCGCGGAGCAGGTCGAGCGTGCGACTCGCGTCGACGAGCAGGTGATGGCGCTTGGCGTCGAAGGCGAGGCTGACCGGAAGCATCCACGGATCCGACGCCACGCCGTCGTCGTCGGCGGGCGCCGTGGCGGCCGGCGCGCTCGAGCCCTCGGCGTCGTCGTCGGCCTCGCCCCGAAGCCACGGAACCGACGTGCCCAGGGCCGTCGCGAGGGCGTCCTGCGTCGACTGCAGCAGCCCGCGGATGTGGCCGTTCTCGATGCGCGAGATCGCCTCCTGCGAAAGCCCGCTCCGCGTCGAGAGGTCGGCCTGCGTGAGGCCCAGCGCCAGCCGCCGCGCGTGCACCCTCTCACCGTCGAGCCCCGCCGCGATCGATCGAGCCATGGGTCGAAGCCTAGGTTGATCAGATTGCATCGGGCAAGCGCCTGCGGCGCGCGCAGCGCATCACTGGCGGCCGTCCGCGCCCGAGGACTATGCTCCGCCGCGCCCGTCGTGAGCCCCCTCGTCTGCCCTCGATGCGCCGCCGAGCGACCCGCCGACGAGGCGAGGTTCTGCACGAGCTGCGGCCTGCGTTACGAGACCGTCGGCGACCCGATGCTCGGGGCGACGGTGCTGGGCCGCTACCGCATCACCCACAAGCTCGGCGAGGGCACCATGGGGCAGGTGTACCGCGCCGAGCAGCGCGTCGGCGACGCCGTGACGCCGGTGGCCATCAAGGTGCTCGCCGCGGTGCGCGGCAACGACGAGTACATCGTGGAGCGGTTCCGTCGCGAGGCCGGCACCCTCGCCACGCTGCACCACCCGAACATCGTCCGCTTTCACGAGTACGGCGAGGAGGGCGGAAGGTTCCTCTCGGTGATGGAGTTCGTGCCGGGCGAGAGCCTCGGCGCGCTGCTGCGTCGTGGACCGGTCCCGTATGACCGCGCGATGCAGCTCGCGGCGCAGCTCTGCGCGGGCCTCGACGCCGCCCACCAGCTCGGCATCGTGCACCGCGACCTCAAGCCCGACAACGTGCTGCTCGTGCCCGCGGAGCCCGTCCCGACGGTGAAGATCGTGGACTTCGGCATCGCGCGGCGTCCCGTGCAGCCGGGCGAGCGGCCGCTGACGAACTTCGGCACGGTGCTCGGCACGCCGGCGTTCATGTGTCCCGAGCAGCTCCGCGGCGAGCCCGTCGACGCGCGCGCCGACGTCTACGCGCTCGGCCTCCTCGTCTACATGCTCTTCACCGGCGGCATGCCGTGGCCCGCGCACTCGCTCGCCGAGTGGACCGACGCGCACCTCAACGTGATCCCCACGCCGCTTCGCATGCAGCGCGGCTGCGAGGCGCTGCCGGAGCACGTCGAGCGCGCGGTGCAGCACGCGCTGGAGAAGAGCGCGGCGCGGCGCACACCGACGGCGCTGCAGCTCCTCGCCGAGCTGCGAGGCGAGGCGCCGGTGCCCGAGGCGGTGCCCGAGACATTGCCCCCGCCCCCGGAGCCGCCTCGGGCCCCGATGGCACCGGCGCCGCCGACGCCCTTCGTGGCACCCGCCCCGGTCGATGCAAGGTCGTCAAGGACCGCGCGGTCGCGACGCATCGCCGCCGGGGTCGTGGCCGCGTCCGCCATCGCCCTCGGGGCGAGCTTCTTCGCCGTGCGGACCGTGCTCGCGCGGCATGAGACCTCCCATGCGGGCGCGCCCTCGGCGGCGCATCCCGTCGCGACGCAGCCGTCCATGCGTCCGCTGCCACCGCCGCCGCAGCAGCCCTCACGCCCGGCGCTGGTGCTCGCCGACCCCGTCGCGCTTCGGTCCATGCAGGCGCGGTCCGCGGCACGCGACGCCGTGCGCGACGGCCTCGCCCGCATCGCCGCCCACGACCTCGACGGCGGCATCGAGGCCCTCGCTCGCGCGCGCTCCGGCTCGGCGCTCCGCGACGAGGAGATCGCCCCGCTCCGCAGCGCCGTGGACCGGGCCGGAGCGGCGGAGATCCGTCGCCGGGTGCACGCCGGACGGTGCGACGAGGCGAGGGAGCTCTCGACGCGGCTCCTCGCCGTCGGCGCCGCCCTGACCTCGCGCGACACCATGGATCACGGCCCGTGCCGCGTGGTCGGCACCGCGTCGCATGGGACCGGCCGCTGACGCCGTGCCGACCCGGATGCGTTCGTCCAGACGTTGCGTTCCCGGCCCGAGGGTGAAATCCTGCGGCGGGGTCGAAGCCCCGCGCCCTCGATGAGCGAAGCACCGCACACCCGAGCCGGAGGACCGCTGAGCGCGGCCGAGAACGACGAGGTCCTCTCGATGTTCGCTCGGCTCTCGGGCAGCTACTACGAGGTTCTCGGGGTGCCTCCGGGGTGCGATCGCGCGGCCCTCCGAGCCGCCTATTTCGACCAGCTCGATCGCTTCGGCACGCGCCGCTACGAGGGCCGCGACATGGCCGCGCAGGGATGGCGCGTCGAGGCCATCGTGCGCGAGATCGAGGCGGCGTTCAGCGTCCTCGGCGACCCCGACCAGCGCATGCGCTACGACCGGCTCCTCGCCGTGCGGGCAGGCATCGCAGGCCTCGACGCCCCCGCGGCGCCGAAGCCCGGAGCCGATCCCCACCCGAAGGCGCCCCGCGCGTCCGCCGACTCGCGCATCCCGCCGCCGCTGCGACGCACCGCGGGCCCGCGAACGCCTCCGACGATGCGGGTTCGCGACGTGCGCACGCCGCTGCCGATGATGGCCCGCGACGCCCTCGGCGCGGTGTCGCCGCCGCCGCGCCCGTCCCCGCACGAGTCCGCGCCGGTGCACCGCCCGTCGGCCCCGCCTCCGCCCATCGCGGCCACGAGGAGCGCCGAAGGGTCCTCCACGCCCTCGTTGCCGCCGCCGCGCAGGCCGTCGCCGGTGCCCCCGCGCCGAAGCTCGGTGCCCCCGCCGCCGCTGGTAGCCAGGTGTCCGACGCCGGAGCCTCCGCCCGCGGGGCTGGCCCTCGAGTCGTTGGCGCGCGCCCGCGCCGAGCAGCGCGGCGCGTCGGCGCAGAAGAACCTCGACGAGGTCGAGCAGCTCATCGAGCGCGCCGCCCGCAACGACGACCACGCCGAGATCGTCCGGCTGCTTCGGCATGCGCTCACGCTCCGGCCCGACGACGCGACGTACCGCACGCGCCTCGCTCGGGCCGAGGAGTCCGTGCACGACGCGTCGGTGCAGAAGCTCACCGGCGAGGCGCGCGCCGCGGAGAAGCTTCAGCGCTGGCACGCGGCCGGCGACCTCTGGGCCAAGGTCGCGGACCACCGCGCGGCCGACGCCGGCGCCGCCCTGCACGCCGCGCAGACGCTCTGCGAGGCCGGCGAGGATTTCGCCCGCGCAGCCGACTATGCGAAGCGGGCCATCCGCATCGCGCCGGACATGATCGGCGCCCACGTGTGCCTCACGCGCGTCTTCTTCAAGGCCGGACGCACCGCGAGCGCGCGCGGCGCCCTCGAGGCCGCCATGAAGCTCGACCCGCGGCACCCCGACCTCCTCGACCTCAGCAAGAAGCTTCGGGGCTGACCGCTCGACGACGTCGCGGCGTTGGGGTAATCCCCGGCCGTGTCGTCGCGATCCGAGCCTGGTCGTCTCGTGCTGGCTGCGGCCTTCGGCGCCGCCTTCGCTTCGTCGGGATGCGACCCGACGACGGTGACCCGCACGCCGGTGGCCGCCGCGGTGACGTCCGGCGGAGCGCGTTCGGCTCCGGCACCGTCGAACGATCCGGTCGAGCTCGTGCGCGAAGGCCGCATGCGCTTCGAGGCGGCGTGCGCGCGATGCCACGGCGGCGAGGCCGACGCGGGGTCCCTCGCGGGCGCCGCGATCACGACGCAGCACCTCGAGGCGGCGCTGCACGTCGGGGCCGACGACGGCGGGCTGCTTCCGGCGGTGGCGCCGACGGAGCTGACCGAGGCGCAGCTCCCTGCGCTGCGCGCGTATCTCCGCTCCATCGGCGCGCTGCGCAGCGAGTGACGGCGGCCTGCGGTGCGGTAGCCGCGCGCTCGACTCTCTGATACCAAGCCTGCACTTGGAGGACCCTCGATGACCTTACGTGGAACGACCCTGGTCGGCGCCGTCGCTCTGTGCCTCGCCTCTGTCGGCTGTGGAGCCCGCGGGAGCTTCAACACCATCGTGAACACCGACGCGGGCTCGCCGGTGACGGACACGGGCAGCACGCCCCCGACGGACACCGGTGCCACCCCGCCCACGGACACTGGCACCACGCCGCCGACGGACACCGGCACCACGCCGCCGACGGACACCGGCACCACGCCGCCGACGGACACCGGGGTCGTGGTCCCGACGTGCTCGGCGCCCAACACCATGTGCGGCGCCGACTGCGTCGACACGCGGGTGAGCATCACGCACTGCGGCTCCTGCGGCCACGCGTGCGGCGCGGCCTCGTCGTGCACCAACGGCACGTGCACGTCGACGACGACGTGCCCGGCGCCCGGATCGCTCTGCAGCGGCGTGTGCGTGAACACCTCGACGGACATCGCGAACTGCGGCGCCTGCGGCCGCGCGTGCAGCGCCGGGCAGTACTGCAACGCCGGCACCTGCACCGCGACGTCGACGTGCTCGGCGCCCCGCATGACGTGCGGCGCGAGCTGCATCGACATCACCACCGACGTGTTCAACTGCGGCGCGTGCAACCGTCCGTGCAACGCGGGGCAGACGTGCTCCGGCAGCCGCTGCGTCGGCGGCACGCCCACGTGCCCGTCGCCCACGCTGCTCTGCGGCACCGCGTGCGTGAACGTCACCGACGACCCCGCGAACTGCGGCTCCTGCGGCCACGCGTGCGGCGCCGGAACGACCTGCACCGCAAGCACCTGCGTGACCGTGGCCGCCGTGGCCGCGGGCGGAACGTGCTCGGGCATGATGTGCGGACCGGGCAACGCGCTGTCGTGCGCGACGGGCTTCACCGCAGGCGGGTTCTGCAGCGGCGTCTGCAACAACGGCGCGACCGCGAGCGAGCAGACGCAGTGCGGCGGCGCCGGCACCACCTGCCTCAGCGGCGTGCCCCTGGACCCGAGCGTCGTCGGCGCGGGCCAAGGCCTCTGCACCAACTCGTGCAACCCCGAGGCGACGTCGGCCACCACCGGCGGATGCCGTCCCGGGCTGGTCTGCACGGGGTACTGGATGACCCAGTCGTCGGGCGTGCCCGACAACCCCGGGTGCTTCCCGTTCTGCACCAGCGACGCGCAGTGCGCGGGCGTCTCCTCCGGCGGCACCCCCTACACGCACTGCAACACGCGCCTCGGATACTGCATGACGGCCGGCGCGAACCTCACGCTCTCGCCCGACGGCTCGGCGTGCAACCCCGACGCGATCACGGCAAGCGGCGTGACGACCTGCCGCGGCACGTGCTTCACCGTCGACACCGACCCGACGCACGGCCTCTGCGGCAGCTACATCAACACCGCCGTCACCTCGGCGTGCCCGGACCCGACGTCCGCCGTCGCGCCGCGCGCCCCCGCGGGCGACAACCTCGCGATCTGCGTGTACCGCAGCTGCGCGCACAACACCGACTGCGGGAGCCCGCTGCACTGCGTGTACCCCGAGTCCGCCGGCGCCGTGCGCAGCGACCTGCCGCCGATCTGCTCCTACGCGACGCCGTCGCAGCCCAGCGGCATCCTCTGAGGATCGCCCCCCCGCCCGAGCCCGCGGCGTCGCCCGCGGGCTACTTCCCCTTCGATCGACCCTTCGGCTTCGCCTTGGACTTCGCAGGCGCCTTCACCGGAGCCTTGGCGGGCTTCGTCGTGGACTTCTTGGCTGGCGTCTTCGCGGGCGCTCCGGTGCCGGCGCGGAACCGCGCGTAGGCCTCGCGTCGCCCCCGGTCGCCGACGGCGAGGTAGCGCCCCGCCGTGCGCACCCGGGCGAGGGCTCCGTGCACGAGGGTCCAGAGCCGGTGCGCGTGCTCGCGCGCGTCGCCGAGGGCCTCGTTCTCCGGCGAGCGCGACGCGAGCTCGAGCAGGTCGTTGTGCTTCTCCCAGAGGCGCTGCGACGCCGCGTGCTCGCCGCCCGGGAGCCGCCGCAGCCACCACTCGTGGTCCACGCTGTTGCAGAGCGCGAGGAGCTCGTAGTTGTCCTGCAGGGCGTCGCGGGCGTCGTCGGCGTCGCCGCGGGAGATGCTGCGCACCAGCGCGAGGCCGATGCGGTTGCCGCGGAAGCGAAGCATGCGGAACGCGCGCAGCACCGCCCGCTGGTCGGCGCGGATGCCCTTGAGGAACAGCGCGTCCTGCGGGGTCAGGCGAGCGGTGCGGGTGCGAAGCGCGTCGAGCTGACGTTGGTTCGCCGCCGCGTACTCGACCAGCGGCGCGAGGCCGAGAAGCTCCTCGCTCGAGAGCGATCCGTCCTCGAGGGGCACGCGCGCCAGCATCGCTTCGTCGCGTGCAGCCTGCTGCGCGAGGGCCGCGGCCCACTTCGCGTACGCCGCGGGGCGCGCCGGCGAGGGGCGCACGGCCTGGGCGTCGAGGGCCCGGGCCGCGAGGTCGAAGCGATGGGCCTGCCGCGCGGCGGGGGTGGCCGCGGACTCTTGCGTGGATGCGTGGTTCATGGCGCGCACACTGTAGGTCAGCGGCGCCGCGGTTGCTACGCCCCGCGCCGCGCCACGAAGGCGCCGTGCACGGCGTCGCGGAGCTCGGCGTCGATGAGGAATTCGGCGCCGGTGCGGGCCATCGCGCGGGCCGCGTCGAGCATGGTGCCGAGGCCCCGGGAGCCGCACGCCGCGCGCGCGAAGGCGTGCTGGTGGCAGAGCGTCTCGCCCTTGTCGCAGATCGCCATCCATGGGTGGATCGACGGGACGGCGTGCGACACGTCGCCCATGTCCGTGCTCCCCATGCCGACGTCCTCGTCGGTCTCGGCGGCGTCGCGGCCGAGGGCGCGCAGGTGCGTCGCGAAGGCCCGCGCGAGCGGAAGGTTCGTGACCAGGTCGCGGTAGCCCTTGCGCGCCGTGATGACCACCTCGCAGCCCGTGGCGAGCGCGGCGCCGCGGGCCGAGCGCTCGACGATGGCCCGCACCCGCGCGAGCTCGTCGAGGGTGCGGGCGCGCACCGAGAACTCGCACGCCGCGCGCTCGGGGATGATGTTCACCGCCTGGCCGCCGTCGGTGATGAAGCCGTGCACGCGCACGCCATCGCGAAAGTGCACGCGCTGCGCGTCGACGAGGTGGAAGGTCTGCATGCACGCGGTCAGCGCGCTCGCGCCGTCCCAGGGCGCCGCGGCGGCGTGCGCGGCGGTGCCCGCGAAGGTCATCGTGAGCCACACGTTGGCGAGCGTTCCGTGCGCCACGAGGTCGCGGTCGAAGGGGTGGAACATCATCGCCGCGTCGACGCCCTCGAAGACGCCTGCGTCGAGGAGCAGGGCCTTGCCGCCGCCGCCCTCCTCGGCGGGCGTTCCCACGAGGTCGACGGAGAATCCGTGCGTCGCGGCCAGCGGCGCGAGCGCGAGGAACGCCCCGACGGCGCCCGCGGCGATGAGGTTGTGCCCGCACGCGTGGCCGATCTCCGGCAGCGCGTCGTACTCGGCGAGGATCGCGAGGCGTGGTCCCGCGGTGCCCGCTCGCGCCCGCAGCGCCGTCGACAGCCCGCCCAGCGGACGCTCCACCGGGTGTCCGTGCGCCGCCACGAGCTCGCCGATCCAGGTCGCAGCGCGGTGCTCCTCGAAGCGCAGCTCGGGGTGCGCGTGGATGCGCAGCGCGAGCTCGCGGAGCGCCTCGGCGTCGGCGTCGAGGGAGCGGTCGATGGCCTCGGCGAGCGGGTGCGGGAGCGTCATGGGCCGTCCCATCGCGATACACCGGCGTCGGGGCGGCGGTCCAACGCGGCGTTGAGAAGGGCGCGAGGAGGAGTAGAGTCCGCGCCACGATGCTGGGCGGACGCAAGCAGATCCTGGTGGCGGACGACGAGGCGAACATCCGCCGGGTGCTGTCCGCGCAGTTGCAGGCGGACGGCCACGAGGTGCACGAGGTCGCCGACGGCTCGTCGGCCATCGAGGCGCTGAAGGACAACCACATCGACGCCGTCGTCACCGACCTGCGCATGGGCGCCGTCGACGGCATGGCCGTGCTCCGCTACTGCCAGGAGCACTGCGACGACGTGCCGGTGATCATGATCACGGCGTACGCGACCATCGACAGCGCCGTCGAGGCGATGCGCCTCGGCGCCTTCGACTTCGTGGCCAAGCCCTTCGACCTCGGCGACCTGCGCAACGTGATCACCAAGGCGCTGCGCACGAGCGAGGCGCGCACCCGCGACGTGCAGCTCGACGCCCTCGGCCGCGGCCGGTACAAGATCATCTCCAACGACCCGGCGATGGCCGACGTCTACGGCATCCTCGACAAGGTCGCCGACACGCCCGCGACGGTGCTCATCAGCGGCGAGTCGGGCACCGGCAAGGAGCTCATCGCCCGTGCCCTGCACGAGAACAGCTCGCGCAAGGACAAGCCGTTCATCCGCGTGAACTGCGGCGCCATCCCGCGGGACCTCATGGAGGCCGAGCTCTTCGGCTACGAGCGCGGCAGCTTCACCGGCGCGGTGAACAGCAAGCCCGGGCGCTTCGAGCTCGCGCACGCCGGCACGCTCTTCCTCGACGAGATCGGCGAGATCCCGGTGGAGATGCAGGTGAAGCTCCTGCGCGCGATCCAGGAGGGCGAGATCGACCGCGTCGGCGGCATCAAGCCGCTCAGCGTCGACGTGCGCCTCATCGCCGCCAGCAACCGCGACCTTCGCAAGGAGATCGCCGCCGGGCGCTTCCGCGAGGACCTCTACTACCGGCTCAACGTGGTGCCCATCCATCTGCCGCCGCTGCGCGAGCGCCGCGGAGACATCCCGCTGCTGCTCGAGCACTTCCTCGGCGTGTACGCGGGGCGCTTCAAGAAGCCCGTCGGCCAGGTGTCGACGGAGGCCCGCGACGCGCTGCTCGCGTATGGCTGGCCGGGCAACATCCGCGAGCTCGAGAACGTCATCGAGCGCTGCGTGCTCCTCGCCGACGACAACGTGATCCGCCTGCGCGACCTCTCGCCGGAGGTGCGCACCGGCGCGGGCTCCGCGAGCGCCGGCGGCGCGTCCGACGACGACGACGACGAGGGCTCCAGCGGCGGGCTCAAGGGCGTCGTGAAGGAGCGCACCCGCGCCCTCGAGCGCGACCTGATCCTCAAGGCCCTCGACCAGACGGGCTCGAACGTCACGCAGGCCGCGCGGCTGCTCAAGATCTCGCGCAAGAGCCTGCAGATCAAGATGAAGGAGCTCGGTCTCCGAGAGCTCAACACATGAAGGCACGCATCGAAGGGGGCTGCTGGCCCTCGTCCTCGCGGCGCCGGCCTGCGAGCGCGACCGTCCGCCCCCCGCGCCGCCGCCCGCCGTCGTTCCCGCCCACGATGCAGCGATGCATCCCGCCGTCGCCGCGCACGACGCGGGACCGACGGAGCGCGTGGTGCTCCGCGTGCGCGTGAAGAACATCGACACGGTGCCGCTGCGCATCCTCACGAACCCCGACTCCAACGAGATGATCTGGGCGTACCGCCTGCGCGTCTCGCCCGAGGCGTCGGACCGCGCCGCGATGTTCGCCGACGGCGACCGCGTGAAGGCCTTTCCCATCGGCCAGATGGCGCTGTGCACGGCCGACGGCGGCGCGGGCTACGGCGGCCTCGGCCAGCCCGGCGACGTCACCCTCGCGCCCGGCGAGAGCTTCGAGGCCGCGCACTGGGACGGCATCCTCCGCGAGGAGGTGCTCGATCCGCAGCGCGGGGTGTGCGCGCGGGAGATCGCGCCGACGCCGGGGCGCTACCGCTTTCAGCTCGACCAGCCGCAGCTCGAGGGGCGCCCGCAGTGCCAGCGCGCCATCGCGGCCTGGCCCATCGCCGCCGACGCGGGAGCTCCCGTGGTGCTGGAGCTTCGGTGCCGCAACGCGCCGCGCGATGCCGGTCCACGCTCTTGACGCGGGAGCGGTGCTTCGCATAGGTTCCGCGCCCTTCCGTCGAGCCCGCCGCACACGCGGTGCCGGCGACTCGAGACAACTTGGAGGATTCGTTCATGTACGCAGTCATCAAGACCGGCGGAAAGCAGTACCGGGTCGCCCCCGGTGACCACCTTCGCGTGGAGAAGCTCGCCGGCGACAAGGGCTCCAGCATCACCTTCGACCAGGTGCTCCTCGTGGGCGGCGACGCCGTGCGCGTCGGCACCCCGAGCGTCGCCGGCGTGAAGGTCAACGCGACCATCGTCGCGCAGGACCGCGCCAAGAAGGTCATCGTCTTCAAGATGAAGCGCCGCAAGAACTACCGCCGCAAGAACGGGCACCGTCAGCCCTTCACCGAGATCCAGATCACGGGCATCGAGGGATAGCGCCATGGCACACAAAAAGGGTCAGGGATCGTCTCGCAACGGCCGCACGAGCAACGCTCAGTACCGCGGCGTGAAGGTGTACTCGGGCGAGGAGATCCGCGCGGGCGGCATCATCGTCCGCCAGGTCGGCAGCACCGTGCACGCCGGCACCAACGTCGGCACCGGCAAGGACTACACGCTCTTCGCCCTCGTCGACGGCGTCGTGAAGTTCGACCGCACGAAGAACGACCGCAAGCGCGTCTCCATCGTCGCCGCCTCGGCCTGATCGGCCGCGCGCCGCACGGCGCATCCTCCCCTTCCAATCCCCTTCATCGAACCGCACGCAGCGCACACCGCGGGGCGACCTCGATGCCGCATGCGACGTCGCATGACTGTCCGCGCGCATCCTTGACGCGACGGCGCCGAAGGGCGACACGCGACCCGGTCATCCAGCAATTCCTGAGGAGGAACACGTCGATGCGGAGAAGACTTCCGGTGGTGGACGGGATCGATCGTCGGCAGCTGTTGCTGCTCGGCGCGGCGGTGGGCGTGACGGCGTGCGGAAGCAACGTCACCGACGGGCTGCTCGGCGACGACGCAGCGTTCGTCGACGACACCGGCGATCCCAACGCCACCGACGACACCGGATCGGAGCCCCAGGACGCGGGAGCTCCGCCGGAGGACCGGGGCTTCGTGACGCGCGACGTTCCGTCCACGGGCAACGACGCGGGCAGGCCGTCGTCCGACGCGGGGTCTCCTTCCGTCGATGCGGGCCGCCCGGGCTTCGACGCCGGATCGCCGGCCACCGACGCGGGACCGCCGCGCGCCGACGCTGCGATGCCGCCCACGGACGCTGGACGCCGCCGCGATGCCGGCCCCGCCGACACCGGTGTTCCGACGGACACCGGCGTTCCCGCCGACAGCGGCGTGCGCTGCCCGACCACCGGCGGCATCGGCTCTTCGACGGCCCTCGCGGTAGGGAGCTTCCGCTCGGTCACCGTCGGCACGCGCCGGCTGATCATCGGCCGCGACGCCGCCGGGCTGTATGCATTCTCCGCAACCTGCACGCACCAGGGCTGCACGCTGCCCACGCCGGTGCGCGGCACCATCACGTGCCCGTGCCACGGTGCGCAGTTCGATGCGAACGGCGCCGTGACCCGCGGACCGGCCCGCACGTCCCTCGCGCACTACGCGGTCACGGTCTGCGCCGGCCAGGCGTACGTGGGCACCGCCACGGTCCCCGCCACCACCCGCACCGCCGTTTGACCCTCCTCGAGGCCGAGCGCGGTCGTCGCCGCTCGTGCAGAATGGGCCCGTGTCCGACACCCCTCCAAGGCTGCTTCGCGCGCTGACGGCGCTCGCCGGCGCGGCGCTCGGCGTCGGGATCTTCGCGGCGGGCCACCGGCTCGTGCGGCGTTCACGGCCCGGCGCGGCCGCGCATGCGGCGGTGGTGACGGCGGCGCGGGACTACCACGCGTGGGCCGAGGGTCCGTGCTACCGCGTCGACGGGGATCGCATCGTCCGGGTGCCGCCGCCCGAGGGTCCGGTGTTCCGCCCCGAGGCGCCGGGCGCGTCGTTCGCGCGGGAGCGTGGGCCGGGCGTGCGTCGCATCGCCGTGGTGGGCGAGTCGACGGCGGAGATGCTCGAGCGCGCGCTGACCGCGCTCACGGCGGGGCCAGGGTGCGGCGGGCGCGTCGAGGTGCTGCAGTGCGCGGCGTCGGGGTCGCTGCCGTGGGTGGCGGTGCGGCGCGCCGAGGAGGCTCTCGGATATGCACCCGACGCCGTGGTGGTGGCCATCGGGCACAACTTCCTCCTCCCGGGTCCACCGCCGCCGCCGGGACCGACCTGGGCCGCCGCCGGGGCGGGGTCGCCGCCGCCCCCTCCCGGTGCGAATTCGCAGGAACCACTGCCCGATCCGACGCGCGATGCGCCGGAGCTCGGGCGCGTGGCGTACCGCGCGATCGTCGCCGCAGCGCGGTCCCGGGGGGTGCCCGTGGTGGCCGTGGTGCTCGCCTCGAACCTCTGGATCCGCCCCCGCACCGGAGCGGCGTATGCAACCTCGCCGGGTCGTGCGGCGGCGTGGGTGCGCTGGGCCCGCGGGGACGCCGCCGGAGCCGCTGCGGCGCTCGCGTCGACCGGCGCCGAGGACCCGCTGCAGGCCTGGGAGCGCGCGCGCTTTCGCGTCGCCTCGGGGAGCTGGGACGGCGTGTCGTCGGATCTCGCGCAGGCGCGGGACCTCGAGCCCGGGTCGTTCCGCGCGTCGACGGCGACCACCGACGCCATCCGCGATACCGCGCGCGCGAGCGGTGCGGCGCTCGTCGACGTGCCCGTGCTCTTCGCGTCCATGGCCGACCACGGGGTGCCCGGGTGGGACGTCTTCTTCGACCACTGCCACCCGAACCCGCTGCCCTTGGACGCCCTCGGCCGAGCCGTGCTGCGCGCTTCGGCGCCTGCGCAGGCCGCGGCGTGCGGGGCCGGCGAGGGCGTCGAGGAGGGCGCGCGGCGGGCCTGGGAGGCGCTCTTTCGTCCCACCGGGGGCGACGGCGCCGACGGGGCGTGGCATCGGCTCGTCGACGGTCCGTCGCGCGTGTTCCTGCCGCCCGACGCGGCCGCCCTCGGGTGGGACCACGCTCCCGACGACGGGGCGTGGCGGCGGCTCCTCGACGGGCCCTTCGCGCCGGTGTGGCGGCTCCCGACGGCCGACGCCGAGCGCGTCGCGTTGCGCTTCGACGCCGAGGTGCTGGATCGTCTCGCAGCGACGGAGCGCGCCGCGGCCCTCGACGCCCTCGCCGGCTCCGCGCGGGACGGGGGACACGAGGCCCTGGCGGTGACGCTCCTCGAGCGCTCGCTGCGCGCCGCGGCCTCGCCCGGAGCCCGCGCGGACCTCGCGCTGATGCATCTACGCATGCACGACGAGACCGCCGCCGCCGCCGACATCGCCGCCGCGGCGTCGCCGGGACCGGGGGAGGGCTGGGCGCGCGCCGTGGTGGGCGCCTTCGCCGCCGCCGCCCTCCGACGCTGAGGCCGTCAGCGCGTCGGGTCCTGCATCCACGCCGGGTCGTCCGGGGTGGCCTCCCAGACGCACGGCAGCTGCTGGCCGGGGAACGGGTCGAAGCAGTCCGGGGCGCCTACGAGGCGCTCGACGACGACGCTCGCGGGGGCTCCCTCGGGCGAGCTGAGGCGCACGGGGTTCGCGGGCAGCGGCCGGTCGGCGAGCACGCCGGTGACGGCGGTGACCTGCCATCCGCAATGGGCCCGCGCGGCGTTCGGCGGAGGCATGGACGGGTCGCGCGGGAGCGGGACGTCACCGTCCGGGAGCCACAGGAGCCGCGGCGCGCCCGGCGTCGGACGCAGCGCGAGGGTGTAGACCATGCGGAACGGAGGCTGGAAGTACGCGTCGCCGTACCCGAGCTGCAGGCGCCGCGAGAAGAGGAACGGCGCGGCGTCCGGGGCCTCCGGGCGGTGGCACGTGCGCGGCGCGACGGCGTCGCCGAGGGTGAGGTCCGGCGTGGTGCAGACCTCGATGTCGGAGGTGTCGATCCAGGAGTCGACGGCGCTGAGCACGACGCGGTCTCCGCCGGCCACGGGCAGCACCCGCGCGTTGTGCGGGAGCGCTGGAAGCTCGCCGCCCGGCGCGAGCCACGCACGCCACGCACGCCGGTCGTCGAGGGCCCCGAGGTCGTCGCCGCCGAAGCATGCATACGGCATCACGGCGTAGGTGACCGGGGTGCATTGCGGGGTCTGGAGCCGACCGAAGACCCGGTCGTAGCACGCGCCCTCGCGGCGCAGCGCGGCCGCCACGACGCGCCCGTCGTCGTAGGTCCAGACGCGCGGCGGGGGTGGGGCCTCGACGGCGAAGAGCGCGGCCATCGCGGCCAGCGGCGGCAGCGCGAAGGCTGCGGGGCGCAGCGCCGGTAGCGCGCGCGCGGCCAGCGACGGGAGCGCCGCGGCGAGGGCGCCGGCCATCATGGCGAGCGGTGCGATCACCGGCGCGAGGTACCGCGGGGAGAACTCGCGATGATCGCGCAGCAGCATCGCCGCAGCCGCGGCCACCGGGAGCACCAGCGCGGCTCCCACGACGGCGCTGCGGAGCGCCGGCCCCGCGCGCACGAACCGCGGATGCGCCACGCGGCACACGGCGACGAGCACGGCGATGCCCGACGCGATGGCGATGCGCTCGGACCGATCGATGTGGGAGAGGCTGACCGCGAGGGCCGCGGGCGAGGTGACGAGGGTGGTCGCCGCGTGCGTGGCGAGGGCGAGCGCGGCGAGGGGCACCGGCCACCGCCCGGCCAGCGCGGCGGCGGCGACGAGACCCGGGACCAGCGCCGCCCCGGCGACGTGGGTGTTCATCGCGTGCGAGGCGAACACCGCGGCGAGCAGCAGCGCCGGGGTGCGCCGCGTCCGCACGAACACGAGGAGCGCGCAGGCGAAGAGCGCCGTCGGAAGGCACGCGGCGCTGGCGTCCACGAGGTTCGACGGTCCCGGGTCGCCGGGACCCGCCGAGGGGCCTCCGCCGGCGCCGAAGCCCGCGACGGCGAACACCGCGGCAGGAAGCGCTACGGCCGGACGCAGCCACCGCCACGACGTCAGGAACACCAGCCCCGCCGAGACGGCGGCGAACGCGACGAGGGTGCCCCGCAGCGTCGCCGCGGTGCCGTGCAGCGCTGCGACGACGGTGAGCAGGTGCGGCCAGAGGGCACCGTTGGTGAAGCCGCGGATGCCCGAGTCGACGCTCGTCAGGTGGCACGTGTCGCGCTGCAGGCAGTCCTGGGCGAGGAGCAGGCCGGTGGTCTGGTCGTGACCGGTCCACGGGCCGCCGTGGACGTGCGAGAGCCACGCTGCGGCAGCGAGGGCAACGAGGGTGGCGAGTCCGAGGTCCGCCTTGGTGTCGTCGGGGCGCCGCGCGGCGCGCAAACATGCAGCGGCCAACGCGAGCGCCACGAGCACCGCGACGGCGTGCAGACCCGGCGCGAGGAGCCACGGCGCGATCTCCTGGGGCTGCGGGTTCATCGATCCCCTGGCGCCGGGCGCGCGCGCAGCAGGAACGCCACGCCCAGCGCGAGCGACGCCGCGATGGAGAGCGCGATGGCGGCCTCGGGCCTCCGCCGTACGGCGTTGGAGGCGTCGAAGGTGCCCATCGGCGGCTGCCACGGGTCGAGGGCGAAGGTCCGGTCGAGGAGGCGCGTCGCACGCGTCGGGTCGCGCACCCCGCTCGCGGGCTCCAGGTGATAGAACCGCGCGCTGCCCTCGCGGGGGCCAGGCCCGACCCCGCGGACGTGCCACGCCTCGCGCACCCCGTCGCAGCGCAGCGTCAGCTCCGCCGACCGAGGCTGCGAGCCCTCCACGAGGACGGCTTCATCGCAGGGCGGCGTCTCTCGCGCGGCGAGCCGGGCGAGGCGGCGGGCTCCGTCGCCGAACGGGTCGTCGCGCTGCTCCGGGGCATCGCACCCCGCCACCGTCGCGACCACGAGGAGCGCGGAGAATGCACGAAAACGGCTCATCCGCAGGCTCGCCGAGCACGCTCGCACGGAGCGCGCGGGAGCGTCAACGCCGCGAGGCTGGCCGTCGCCGCCGCGGGGTGATAGCGAAGAAGGGTGCGACGGACGGCAGTGATGCAAGGAGTCTTCGGGGGCGCGGCGCTGGTCGTGCTTCTCGGGTCGACGATGATCGCGGGGTGCACCGTGGAGCCGTGCCCCGGCGATGCCGCGGTCGATGCGGCCGACGCGGCACCGGCGCTCGATGCGGTCGTCGCGCCCGATCGCGGGTTCGTCGTCGATGCCCCGGCGGCGAACGACGGCGTCGCGGTGACGGACGCCGGCACACCCACGGATGCTCCCATGATCGGCGACGGCGGCTCGGCGCCGGACGTCGTGGGTCCGATCGACGCGGGCGTTCCCATCGACGTCGTCGCCGCGACGGACGGGGCGCCGACGGACGTCGCGTCCACCGGCGACGCCGGAGCGCTGTGTCACTTCCCGGTGGCGGGTCGCGGGTGCGCCATGCTCGCCCAGGTCGGGTCGCCGGTGACGGAGATGCAGGTCGCGACGGCCCCGCCGGCGACGACCGCGGGATGGTACCCCGCGGGGCTCTACGTGCTCACGGCGGCCACGGTGTACACCGGAGTCGGCGGCGCGTCGGGGCCCAGCGGCGCGCGCTACGCGGGCACCCTCGACCTCCATGGCATGGGCTCCGTGGACTACTACCAGGGCGTGCAGACGCAGCCCGGGTGCGCCGACGTGTCGTACGCGTTCCACGGCGACACCTTCGGCGGCTCGACCTCGCTCCACGACGTGGGCTGGACGTGCCCGCCGTGCCCGACGTGCGCGACGGCGCTGGCCTACACCGGCACGCTGACCACGTTCACGATGTACCTCCCGCAGGCCGACGGGAGCACGCTCGCGCAGGAGTTCACGGTACGTCCGTGAGGGCGGTCCCGCGACCGAGGCGGGCGAACTCCTCGGTCCACCGGAGCACCACCCGCGCGGTGCGGTCGCAGTCGTCGAGGTGGGCGCAGTGCCCGATGCCGCGCACGACCTCGACGCGTCCGTGCGGCGGCAGGTGGGCCTCGAAGAACGCCCGGCCGCTCGCAGGGAACACGCGCTCCTCGGCGCCCCAGAGCACCCGCGTCGGCACCCGCAGTCCCCGAAGCTCCGCCGCGGTGACGGCGTGCTCCGGGGTGATCGCAGCGAGAAGCTCGCGCATCGCGGGGCGGCGGAACCCGGCGTGGATGCCCGCGGCGTACACCTGCCGCATCGCGCCGGGCCGCACCATCACGCGGTCGACGAAGGCGAGGGCGTCGGCCCGCGAGCGCACCTCGAAGAGGCGCTTGAGGCCGGCGAGCTCCGCGGGGGTCATCGGGGCGCCGCCGGGCGCGATGAGCGCGAGGCCCCGCACGCGCTCGGGCCGGTCGAGGGCGTAGCGCAGCGCCACCGCGCCGCCCATGGAATTGCCCACGAACACCGCGGGCTCGACGACGGTCGCGTCGAGGGCCTCGCGCAGGCCCTGGTAGAGCGCGTCGGGGTCGAGCTGCGGGGGTACGTCGGAGAAGCCGTGGGCCGGGAGGTCCGGCGCGACGACGAGCCCGGCTGCGGAGCGAAAGCGCTCGAGCAGCGGTCCGTAGTGGCAGCCCGCCGACGTGAACCCGTGCAGGAACACCATCGTCGGCAGCACGCCGGCGCCCGCGGCCTCGAGCAGGTGCACGGCGCCCGCGGACGTCGGGACGTGCCGGCTTCGCCAGCCGCGCAGGCCGAGTCCGAGGCGCGTCGCGTGTTCGGTGAGTCCTGCCATGGGTTCCGTCGTCGGTGTGCCGGAGCTTCCTCGGATCGCCCCTCGGAGGCCAGAAATGGGGTGTTCGCCGACAGCGCCCTTGCCCCGGCGCCGCGGGTGGCGCTTGACTACGCCGCCGCGGGCCAGGGTCCGAGGCCGCGCCGCCGATGTCCGAACCGCCTGCCTCGCGTCGCTCCCGCCGCCCTCGTCGCGCCCGATCGCGGAGCACCGACGCCGCTCCGCGTGCGCCGCGCTGGTTGCCGTGGGTGCCGGGGCTCGCCGCGGTGGCGACGTACGCGAACGCCGTCGTCGATCTCCTGGTCTTCGACGACCGATCGTCGCTCCCGGTGCCGCTGCGTGCCGGCGACGGCTTCACTGCTTCGGTGTTGCGGGCGTTTCGCGACAACCCGTGGGACTCCGTGCGCCAGGGCGTCGATCCGTACCGGCCGCTCGCGACGGCGACGCTGCTCGCCGACCGCGCGATCTGGGGCGTCGCGCCGCGGGCGTTCCATGCGACCACCGTCGCGCTCCACGCCGCGGCGTCGGTGCTGGTGTTCGTCGTCGCGCGGGCGCTCCTCGGCTCCCGGGCCTGGATCGGTCCGCTCGTGGCGTCGGTGCTCTTCGCGGTGCACCCGCTGCACTCCGAGGTGGTCGACTGCGCGTACAACCGCTCGGAGATCCTCGCGACGCTGGGCGTGCTCGGCGCCCTGTGGCTCGTGGCGCGCGCCTCCCCGCGGGACCGCCCTCGGGCGTGGCTCGGCGCCGGAGCGCTCTACGCCGCGGCGCTGTGCTGCAAGGAGAGCGCGGCGACGCTGCCCGCGCTGCTGGGACTGTGGATGGTGCTCCGCGCTCCGGACCAGCCCCTGCGCGAGCGCCTCCGCGCGGCGGCGCCGAGCCTCGCCGGTGCGGGCGTGCTGGCGTCGTACCTCGCGCTGCGCTTCGGCTGGGCGCGATACCCGACGGCTCCGCGGCCGGCGCGGGTGCTCGACCCCGAAGCGCTCGCGCAGACCCTCGCGGCGGCGCGCGACGGGCTCCGCTGGACCCTCTGGCCGGACCCGCTCTGCGTCGCCCGCGTCGACTACCCCGCCGACGCCGTGCCCGTGGCGGTGGTGGTGCTCGGCGCGCTGCTCGCGGTCGCGTGGCGCCTGCGCGCGCGGCTCCCCGTCGTGACCTACGGGCTGCTGTTCTACGTCGTGGCGTTCGTGCCGTCGTCGCCGCTTGTGACGCGCCTCGCGAGCGCTCAGCCCGTGGCCGAGCGGTACTTCTATCTCCCCACCGCGGGCCTCGCCATCGCCCTCGCCGCGGCGCTCGGGTCCCTCTCGCGTCGGGTTCGTCCGGCGGCGGTGCTGGCTCCCGCGGCGGTGCTCTGCGTACTGCTCGCGGGCGTCACCCGGGCGCGCAACGAGGTGTGGCACGACGAGGTCCGGCTCCTCACGGCCAACGCCGACGCGCAGCCCGGCAGCGGCGGGGCGCTGCTGTTCCTCATGAACACCGTGCGGTATTTCCGCGGCGAGCGCGCGATGCTCGCGCTGTGCAACGCGCACCGCGACGAGGCGGGGCTCCGGAGCGCGCAGTTCTACGTGCGCTGCGCGGGTGAGTTCGACGCGCGGGGCGACGCCGACGCGGCCGAGGCGTTCCACCGTCGCGCGGTCGAGTCCGAGCCGACGGAGGTCGCGCGCTACACCTACGCGCGGATCCTCGCGCGCCGGGGTCGCATCGCCGAGGCCGACGCCCAGTACCGCGCGGCGCTCGAGACGATGACCGAACCCGCGCGGAGGCACACGTTCCGCGGCGAGTGGCTCTTCAAGTGCCACCCCGAGCAGCTCGCCGAGGCCCTCGCCGAGGAGGACGCCGCGCTCGCCGCGGACCCCCGCAACGCCATCGCCAAGGACCTTCGCCGCCGCATCGCCGCGGCCCTCGGCGCTCCCTAGGAACGCCGTCGCCGCCGCCGCGACCACAGCGCCAGGGCCGTCGCGAGCAACGCCGCGCCGCGACCGTCCGCGGCCGTGGAGACGTGACATCCGCAGCCTCCCGAGGTCGTCGTCGAAGGCGCACCGGCGTCACGCAGCCCCGCGTCGAAGCCGGCGTCGGCGGCGTCGGGGATGCCGGCGTCGGCGGGCGTCGTCGCGGTGTCTACGGCCGGAGCGCCGGCGTCGCGCGCGGCGGGTCCGAGGTCCGTCGGGGGCGCGGGCGCGTCGGCGCCGGCGTCGAGGTACACGGGCGTCGGCGGCGCGCCGGCCTCGGTGGTGCGCAGCGGCCTCGAGACCGTGTCCCAACGCGGCCCGCAGAGCGTCGTCACCGGCGACGACGCAGGGCACTCCGCCGACGGACCTTGGAGCGTACGCAGCGAGAGGAGCGGCGCGATGTGGTCGCCCGCGTCCGCGGACCACCCGAGGGACCACCCGTCGACGACCTCGTCGGCGCACACGAAGAGCACGCCGGCGTGGTAGCGCAGGCACTTCACCGAGACGCTGCCGCCGACGCGCGTCCAGGGCCCGCCGGCGACGGAGCGCTGCAGCCCCTCGGTCGCGTCGGTGCTCGCGGTCCACACGGTGCGCCCGTCGTCGGAGAGCGCGAAGCCGAGCATGGTGCCGCGGGTCGCGCCGATGCCGCGCAGCGTGAAGCCGCCGTCGTCGCTCTCGAAGAGCACCGTGCCGAGCCCGTCGTTGCCGCGGAGGTAGAGCACGTCGGGCCGGTGCGCATCGACGCCGGCGACGTACACGCTGCCGTCGACGCCGAAGGTCCGCGTGACCTCGTGCACCGACATGCCGCCGTCGTCGCTGCGAAGGAGCACCGCCACGCCGCCGGACGCATACGCGGTCACGTAAACCCTCCGCGGGTCCGACGGGGCGACGTCGACGGTCTCGCCGAAGAACCCGTGGAGCCCGGCGCCCGCGCTCCAGCTCTGTCCGCCGTCGGCCGAGACGTAGAGCGCGTTCTCGCCCGACGGGCCCAGCAGCGCCACGAGGTGCGTGCCATCGGCGGTGTTCGCGAGGTCGCCGAAGCCCTGCGCCGGCGCCCCGGCAGCCGCCGGCCACGCGCAGTACGGCGACGCGCTCGCGAAGAGGCCCGCGAAGGTCGCCACCACCGCGGTGCCCCCAGCGCCGATGGCGAGCGACGGGTCCCCGGAGCCCGCCGAGGCGAAGGCCTCCTCGCACACCCAGGACCAGTCGCGCCCGCCGTTGCGCGAGACCTGCAGCCCGAAGGTCGTGCGGAGCAGCAGCACGTCGTTCGTCGCGCCCGGTCCAGCGACGAAGTAGTTCGCCGCCGGAAAGCGGCCGTTGGCCTCCGCCGCGGACGCTCCGAGGACGCTCAGCGCTGCGACGCAAACCTTGAAAAACACGGAGAACCGACGCGCGGCGGGCTGCATCGCGACGGCACGATCCCACGGTGCGGACGCAGCGGAGGTCCAATTCGTCGCGCGCTCGGTGTGGCCCACCTGCACCCACATCGCGTCGTCAGCGCGGCCATTGTTGGAGGTCCACCCAGGCTTCTCTGCGCGGGCAATTCGCGGTATTCCGCGAGGACTCGGCCTGCGCGCAGCGAGCGCGCACGCCGCGGGAGGCTTGCGCATGAATAGACGCTTCAACGGTAGACTGTGGGAGGCCGCTACACTGGTCGCGGCGATGGTGTTGGCGAGCTGTACCGGCGACTCCGTCGTCGGCGAGCGCACCGGAATGGACGCCGGCGCGGACATCGCCTGCACGGGGTCGGCGACGCGGTGCGGAGCGACCTGCGTCGACACGCGCAGCGACACCGCGAACTGCGGCGCCTGCGGCAACGCCTGCGGCGCGTCGATGCTCTGCACCAACGGCACGTGCCAGCTCTCGTGCCCCGGCGGCGCGACGGCGTGCAGCGGCACCTGCGTGAACGTGCAGACCGACAACGCCAACTGCGGCCGCTGCGGCCAGGCCTGCGCCGGCGGCCAGGTGTGCAGCCTCGGACGGTGCTCGCTGACGTGCGCTTCGACGTTGGCGACGTGCGGCGGCGGCGACGCCGGGGCCGACGCGGGCTCGACGCAGCGCTGCGCGGACCTCACCACGGACAACAACAACTGCGGCGCCTGCGGCACCGTGTGCCCCTCGGGGCAGCGCTGCCTCGACCGGCACTGCCAGGTCTCCTGCGCCGTCGGCCAGACCACGTGCAACGGCACGTGCCGCGACCTGCAGACCGACAACAACAACTGCGGCGCGTGCGGGAACGCCTGCCTCGCGGGCACGACGTGCACCGCCGGGGTCTGCGCGGTGTCGTGCTCGGCCGCCCTCACGCAGTGCGGAAGCACCTGCGTCAACCTGCAGACCGACAACGACAACTGCGGCAACTGCGGCCTCGCCTGCGCCTCCGGGCAGGTCTGCTCCCGCGGCACCTGCGCGACGAGCTGCGCCACGTCGCTCGCGACGTGTCCGTCGACGGACGGCGCGTACTGCGCGAACACCGCCGTCGATCCGGCCAACTGCGGCATGTGCGGCCGCGCCTGCTCCCTCCCGCACACCACCACCGCCGGCTGCTCCGCGGGATCGTGCAGCGTCGTGCGCTGCGCGACGGGCTTCGGTGACTGCGACGGCGACCCGTCGAACGGCTGCGAGAGCAGCACCACCGACAACGTGAGCAACTGCGGCGCCTGCGGACGCGCGTGCGTCCTTCCGCACGCGTCGGCGATGTGCGCGGCGAGCACCTGCGCCATCGGCGCCTGCGCGCCCGGCTTCGCGGACTGCGACGGCGTCGCCGCCAACGGCTGCGAGGTCAACACGCAGGCCGACAACGGCAACTGCGGCACCTGCGGCACGAGCTGCCCGGCCGGCCAGGTCTGCTCCGGCGGCACCTGCGGAACCACCTGCGCCGCCCCGCTGACGGCGTGCACCGGCTCGGCGTCGGCGTACTGCGCCAACACGCAGAACGACCCGACGAATTGCGGCGCCTGCGGCCGCGGCTGCGCCCTCGCGCACACCGCCGTGACGACCTGCGCCAGCGGCGGCTGCGCCGTCGCGAGCTGCTCCATGGGCTTCGCGGACTGCGACCACGACGCGACGACGGGCTGCGAGGCGAGCCTCCTCACCGACACCGCGAACTGCGGCGCGTGCGGCCGTCTCTGCGTCCTCGCCAACGCGGCCTCGACGTGCTCGTCGGGCGCGTGCGCGGTCACCACGTGCAACGCCGGCTACGCGGACTGCAACGCCATGGCGGCGGACGGCTGCGAGGTGAACACGCAGACCGACAACGCGAACTGCGGCGCGTGCGGCACCACCTGCGGGGCCGGCCAGGTGTGCTCCGGCGGCATGTGCCGAACCACCTGCGCGTCGCCGCTGGCGACCTGCGGCACGGGCTCGGCGCAGTTCTGCGCGAACACCTCCATCGACCCGTCGAACTGCGGCGCGTGCGGCACCGCCTGCGCGCTGCCGAACGTCGCGGCGAACGGCTGCGCGAGCGGCGCCTGCACCGTGCACGTGTGCAACGCGTCCTTCGGTGACTGCGACGGCACCGCGGCGAACGGCTGCGAGTCGAACCTCCAGGCGGACGAGGCGAACTGCGGCACCTGCGGCCACCTCTGCGCGCTGCCCAACGCGGCGTCGACCTGCATGGGCGGGAGCTGCGCCCTCGGGGCGTGCTCCGTGGGCTTCGCGAACTGCGACGGCAGCGGCGCCAACGGCTGCGAGGTGAACACCAACACCGACAACGGCAACTGCGGCGCGTGCGGGACCTCGTGCCCCGCGGGCCAGGTGTGCTCGAGCGGCCACTGCACCACGACCTGCGCGTCGCCCCTCGCGACCTGCGGCACGGGCTCGGCGCAGTACTGCGCGGCGACGGCCAGCGACCCGGCGAACTGCGGCTCGTGCGGGACCACCTGCGCGCTCGCGCACGCGTCCAACAGCGGCTGCAACGCCGGCGGCTGCGTGGTCATCGGGTGCCTCACGGGCTTCGCGAACTGCAACGCGGCCGCGTCCGACGGCTGCGAGGCGAACCTCAACACCGACATCGCGAACTGCGGCGCCTGCGGCCGCGCGTGCGTCGGCACGCAGACCTGCGTCGGCGGGACGTGCACCTGCGGCGCCGGCCGCACCCTCTGCGGCAGCACCTGCGTGAACACCGCGACGGACTCGTCGAACTGCGGCGTCTGCGGGCACGCGTGCGCGCTCTCCAACGCGACCAGCGCGTGCACCGCCAGCGCCTGCGCGATCACCGCGTGCGGCACCGGCTTCGCCAACTGCGACAGCGACCCGACGAACGGCTGCGAGATCAACACGCAGACCGACAGCGGCAACTGCGGCGGCTGCGGCGTCACCTGCGGCGCCGGTCAGGTCTGCTCCCGCGGCGCATGCACCACGACGTGCGCGGCGCCGCTGAGCACCTGCGGCACTGCCCCGGCGCAGTACTGCGCGAACGTGTCGGTGGACCCGGCGAACTGCGGCAGCTGCGGCAACGTCTGCACGCTGGCCCACGCGACCGAGGGCTGCGGCGGCGGAGCCTGCACCGTGCAGCGCTGCGACGCCGGCTTCGGCGACTGCGACAACGTCGCCAGCACGGGCTGCGAGGCCAACCTGAACACCAGCGCGGCGAACTGCGGCGCCTGCGGCCGCGCGTGCGCCCTCGCCAACGCGACGTCGGCGTGCACGTCCGGCGCCTGCACCGTGAGCGCCTGCTCCACGGGCTACCTCGACTGCGACGGCATCGCGGCGGACGGCTGCGAGGTCAACACCCGCACGGACCTCAACAACTGCGGCGCGTGCGGCGTGTCGTGCTCGGCCGGCCAGGTGTGCTCGGCCGGCGTGTGCACCGCGACCTGCGCCAGCCCGCTCAGCACCTGCGGCGCCGCGTCGTCGGCGTACTGCGCGAACCTCTCGTCGGACCCGCTGAACTGCGGCGTCTGCAGCCTCGTGTGCGCGCTCTCCGGCGCGGCCACGAACGGCTGCAGCGGCGGCGCCTGCACGGTGCTCACGTGCAACGCCGGCCTCGGCAACTGCGACGCCATCGCGGCCAACGGCTGCGAGACGAACCTCAACACCACCGCGGCGAACTGCGGCGCCTGCGGCCGCGCCTGCTCGCTGTCGTTCGCCACGGCGACCTGCGTCGGCGGCGCCTGCGCCGTCGGCTCGTGCACGACGGGGCACCGCGACTGCGACGCGAGCCCGTCGAACGGCTGCGAGGTGAACATCCTCACGGACAACGCCAACTGCGGCGGCTGTGGCACGCCGTGCGGCGCCGGCCAGGTGTGCTCCTCGGGCGTGTGCACGGCGACGTGCGCCTCGCCCCTCACGGCGTGCAGCGGCGCCTGCGTGAACCTCGCGACGGACCCGACGCACTGCGGCCTCTGCACGACGACCTGCCCCGCGCGGACCAACGCCGCGCCGGTCTGCAACTCGAGCGTCTGCGGCTACGTGTGCTCCGCGGGCTTCGCCGACTGCGACCTCGCGTCGGCCAACGGCTGCGAGGTGAACGTCACCACGTCGCTCACGAACTGCGGCGCCTGCGGCAACGCGTGCCCGGCGCGCGCCAATGCGACGGCCACCTGCGGCAGCGGCACCTGCGGGTTCACCTGCAACAGCGGCTTCGCCGACTGCGACGGCGTGGCCAGCAACGGCTGCGAGGTCGACCTCAGCAGCAACGCCGCGCACTGCGGCACCTGCGCGACGAGCTGCGGAACCGGCGCCTGCACGGCCGGAAGCTGCGGTCCGGCCTGCTACACGGGCGCGGCCCGGGTGCTCATGCTGAGCTCCGGCGGGAGCGCGTCGACGACGTACTTCCCGGCGGGCACCGTGGTCACCACGGTGACGGACGCGATGTGGTCGTCGATGACGGCGGCGCAGTTCGGCAACTACGACCTGCTCTGGGTCGACGGAGCGAGCTGCAGCGGCACGCTGACCCCGTACTCCACGCTGACGTCGACGGTCGCGGCCTGGGGCCCGGCGGTCACCGGCCGCGTCGCTCTCACGACCTCGGACGCGGACCTCCACGCGCCGGGCAACGGCAACGCGCAGACGTTCATCGCGAACAGCGTGCGCTACCTCGCGGGCCTCGGCCGCAACGTCGACGGCGGCCGCACCGGCATGTACCTCTCCACGGGGTGCTCCGGCGTGACGCTGGGCAACTACACCGGCGCCTTCGGCAGCCCGCTCACGAGCTCCACCGGGGTCTCCTGCGTCGACCCGACGGCGGTGACCACGGCGGGCCTCACGCACCCGATGCTCTCGGGCATCGCGACGACCAGCGCGCTGTCGTGGGGCTGCTTCGGGCACACGTACATGTCCGCGTACCCCGCGGCGTTCACGGACCTCGCGGACCTCGGCACCGGCCAGGCCGGGCTCGTCGTCCGCTCCGTGACCTGCCACTGACCCTCCTGCCCCGCACCGACGCCCCCGGGGAGAGCTCCCGGGGGCCGCCGGTCCCTTGAACCTGCCCCGCCCCGGTGGTATCCAGCACGCCCTCGCGACGCGGGCGTTGGTGCCCTCGATCGCGAGAATCCACACCTTCCGGCAGTGCGAAAGACCTTGGAAACAAGGGTTTTCGCGACGGTGCGCGGGTGGGTGCCCGGAGCGTCTCCGGGTCCTGCGCGCCGGCCGGCAAAGGGAGGTTCAACCCGATGCCACGGAGTCTCCGACCATGACGATGGAAGCCTCGATGCCCCTTCCGGGCGAAGCCCCGCTCCCCGTTCGCGCGCTGCTCGATGCCGGCGTGCACTTCGGCCACCAGACCAAGCGCTGGAACCCGAAGATGCAGCAGTACATCTACGGCGCCCGCAACGGCATTCACATCATCGACCTCGACCAGACCGCTCGTCTGTTCACCCGCGCCTACAACTTCATCAGCGACGTGGTGGGCAAGGGCGGGCACGTGCTGTTCGTCGGCACGAAGCGCCAGGCCCAGGAGATCGTCCAGGAAGAGGCCGCCCGGTCGAACATGCACTTCGTCACGAACCGCTGGCTCGGCGGCACGCTGACGAACTTCCGCACGATCCGCACGGGCATCGCCCGCCTCCGCGACATCGAGAAGATGAAGGAGGACGGCACCTACGAGAACCTTCCGAAGAAGGAGACCCTCGGCCTCGAGAAGGAGCGCATCCGCCTCGAGGAGTACATCGGCGGCATCAAGAACATGAACGGGCTCCCGTCCGCCGTGTTCCTCATCGATCCGGCGCTCGAGGACATCGCCGTGAAGGAGGCCCGCAAGCTGGGCATCCCGATCGTCGCGATCACCGACACGAACTGCGACCCGGACGTCATCAACTTCCCGATCCCGGGCAACGACGACGCGATCCGCTCCATCAAGCTCGTGACGGCGCGCATCGCCGACGCGTGCATCGAGGGCGTGCAGAAGCGCCGCGACGTGCCGGGCGGCGACCACCGCGGCTCGCGCGAGGTCGAGATGTCTCCCCGCGAGCGCGACCGCGAGCGCGGCCGTGAGCGCGGCGGCGGCGGCCCCGGCGGCCGTGGTCCCGGTGGCCGTGGTCCCGGCGGCCCCGGTGGCCGTGGCCCCGGCGGCCCTGGCGGCCGTGGTCCCAGCGGCCCGATCGTCACGACGACGCCGGCCCCGGCGAGCACCGGCCCGCGCGGCCCGAGCTCCTTCGGCGGCCCGACCGAGCCCACGAGCTGAGCTCCCGCGGCGAAGGGCCTCGGCGCCCTCGCGACCCCTTTCACGTTACGACACCCGGTAAATTGATTCCGACCGGGGAGCCCATGCGCTCCCCGGCGGAACGGCGACTGAACCCCATCGAGGAAGACAATGGCTGAGATCACCGTTGCAATGGTCAAGGAGCTCCGCGAGCGCACGCAGGCGGGCATGTCCGACTGCAAGAACGCCCTCAAGGAGGCCGACGGCGACATGGCGAAGGCCGTCGAGGTCCTTCAGAAGAAGGGCGCGATCAAGACCGCGAAGGCCGCGGGCAAGATCGCCGCCGAGGGCGCCGTGTCGGCGCTCGTCGACGGGGGCGCCGGCGTGGTGATCGAGCTGAACTGCCAGACCGATTTCGTCGCGCGCGGCGACGACTTCAAGGACCTGCTCAAGGCCCTCACGACGGCGGCGCTGGCCCACGGCACCGGCGACGCGGCGGCGCTCGAGGCGGTCTCCATCGACGGCGTGACCTTCAAGGAGCGCATCGACGGCCTGACGGCGCGCTCCGGCGAGAAGCACGCGCTCCGTCGCGTGTCGCTCTTCCAGGGCGCGGCGGGCGCGCACCTTCACACCTACGTGCACTCGAACTTCCGCATCGGCGTGCTCGTCGAGGTGGCCAGCTCGAACGTCGGCGACGCCCGCGTCGTCGATTTCGCCGACGACGTCTGCCTGCAGGTGGCCTCGATGGCGCCGCGCTTCCTCGACAAGAGCGAGGTGCCCGCCGACGTCGTCGCCAAGCAGCGCGAGATCTTCTCGGCGCAGATGGACAAGGAAGACGCCGAGGCCGCCGCGGCGCCGGGCGAGTTCCTCACGCGCGTGCAGTCGCTGATCGCCGAGCGCTCCCAGGAAGAGGGCCGCGAGATCGGCGACATGGACGCCGCGGTGAAGGCCCACTTCGAGCAGTCGGAGAAGGACCGCGCCACCCTCGACGGCTTCAAGAAGGCCGCCGACAAGGCCAAGGGCCGCGCGCCGACGGCGAAGGAGAAGATCCTCGACGGCAAGGTGGCGAAGTGGCTCACGGAGATCGTGCTGCTCGACCAGATCTCCGTGAAGGAGTCGAACACGGCGATCTCGAAGGTGCAGTCGAACGTCGCGGCGGCGGTGCCCGGCACCAAGGTCGTGCGCTTCGTGCGCTACGAGGTCGGCGAGGGCATCGACAAGGGCCAGGCCAAGGACTTCGCCACCGAGGTCGCCGAGATGGCGGCGCAGGCGAAGGGCTGATCGCATGCGGTCCACCCCGTCGAGGCCCTGGTCCCGGGGCCTCCTGCGGTGGACCGCGCTCCTCCTCGTCGTCGACGCCGGGGCTTTCTTTCTCGGCGCGCAGGTCTTCCACGACATCTCCCGCGCGCTCGGCGCCGTGATCCTCTGGGGCGCGGCGTCGCTCCTTGCGGTGTGCGTGCTCTACGTCGCCGCGGCGGCGGGCGGTGACGCGGGCCTCGTGCTCAAGGGCGAGCGCTGGCCGTGGCTGCAGCCGCTGTTCTTTCCGTTTCGCCTGGTGAGCTTCGTCGTCTTCGCCGTGTCGCGGGTGCTGCGGCGCGGCGGTGACACGGTGTGCGAGGTGGTGCCGGGCCTCGCCATCGGGCCGCGGCTCTTCGCGTGGGAGGCCGAGGAGCTTCGTTCGCGGGGCTACACCGGCGTCGTCGACCTCACGAGCGAGCTCCCCGTCGCGCGGGTCTTCACAGCCACGCCCTTCGAGCGTCACGCCGGTCCGACGCTGGACCGCGCGCCGCCGACGGACCCCGCCCTCGACCGCGCCGTCGCGTGGACCGTGGAGCGCATCGCGTCGGGCCGCGCCGTCTACGTGCACTGCGCCTTCGGTCGCGGACGCAGCGCGCTGGTCACCGCCGCCGTGCTCGTGCGCCTCGGGCACGCGACGACCGCCGACGAGGCCGTGGCCAAGGTGGCGGCGGCGCGTCCGCAGGTGCGCGTCGCGGGCGAGCAGTGGGATGCCCTCGTCGCGTGGGTCGCGCGGCAGGAGCCTCGGCCCACGCCGTAGAGACGCCGACCGGGTTGGCGTTCCGGCGGCATTCGCGATACCTCCGCGCCGTGACCACGCCGCCGTCGTCTTCGGGCCGCAGCGCAGGCATCCGCGCGCTCGCGGTGCCGTTCCTCTGCTTCTTCCTCTCCGGCGCCTCGGGCCTCGTCTTCGAGGTCATCTGGACGCGCATGCTCACGCTGGTCTTCGGCGCCTCGACGCCGGCCATCAGCACCGTGCTGAGCGCGTTCATGGGCGGCCTCGCGCTGGGCTCGTGGTTCTTCGGGCGCTTCACCGATCGCCTGAAATTCCCGATCCTCACGTACGCGGCGATGGAGGCCGGCGTCGGCGTCCTCGCGCTGATCATCCCGGCGGTGGTTCACGGGGTCTATCCGCCGTTCTCGCACTGGGTCACGAACCACGGCGGCAACCGCTTCGACGTCTTCACGATGCTGCGCTTCGTCGTCGTCGCGCTGGTGCTGCTGCCCCCGACGACGCTCATGGGCGCCACGCTGCCGCTGCTCGCCAAGCACCTCGTGCGGCAGGGCGGCGGCCTCGGCCAGCGCGTCGGCGCGCTCTACGCCACCAACACCTTCGGCGCCGTGGCGGGAACGTTCCTCGCGGGCTTCTTCCTGCTCCCGGGCTTCGGTCTGCGCTTCACCAACGCCACGGCGGCATGCACGAACCTCGCGCTCGCGGGGCTCATCGTGCTGTTCCGCAAGAGCCTGCTGGGCGCGGCGTGGCCGAAGTCGTGGCGAGATCTGCTGCCCGCGCGCACGGCCGAAGAGGCCGACGCCGAGACCCCCGCGGCGCCCGCCGAGCCCGAGGCCCCGGACGCCGTCGCGACGCCCGACGAGGACTCCCTCATCGACGAGGCCAGCACGCCCCTCACGCGGCGCTTCGTGCTCCTCGCCGCCGCCGGCTCGGGCTTCGCCGCGCTCGCCTACGAGGTGATCCTGTCGCGCGCGCTCGACATGGTGATCGGGTCGTCGATCTACTCGTTCACCATCATCCTGATGGGGTTCCTCATCGGCATCGGCGGGGGCAGCGGCGTGGCCTCGACGATCCTGCGGCTGCGCCCGTCGGTCACGGCGACGCTGGCCGTGGGAGGCGCCCTCGAGGCCGTCGCGGTGCTGCAGTTCCTGGTCTACCAGACGACGCTGTCGCGGCTGCTTTGGGCCGTGATCACGCTGGTCGTGCTCCTCGGCACGGCGATCGCCACGACGTGGCGGCGACCGACGCTGGCCCTCGCGCTGACGCAGCTCCTCATCGCCGCCGGCGCCATCGTCACGTACTTCTTCCAGGACCGCGTGCCGCGGATGTTCGTGTACCTCGCGCTGTCGTCGACGACGAACTGCGACGCCCACGAGGCCATCCACTTCTCGCAGCACGTCGGCGAGATCCAGTGGCTCAGCTTCGTCGTGGCGTTGCTCTGCGCGCTGCCCGCGGCGGTGGGCATGGGCGCGGCGTTCCCCCTCGGCATCCGCGCCTACGCGACGGACAAGGAGCACGTCGGCCGGGACACCAGCGCCGTCTACTCGGTGAACACCATCGGCTCGATCCTCGGGTCGCTGCTCACGGGCTTCGCCATCATGCCGTGGGTCGGCATGGAGACGGCGATGTACGTGGCCGTCGCGGTGAACCTCGCGCTCGCCCTCGCGCTGCTGCTCGTGTCACCGGGCGAGGAGCCCGTGAAGTACCTTCTCGTGCCGCTGTGCGCGGTGCTCCTCGCGGTGACCACCGTGGGCGCGACGCTGGGCCGCGACGGACGCCTCGCGCGCTCCCGCGGCACCGTGCGCGTGTTCCCGCGCCCCTGGGACCAGGGCGAGATGACCACCGGCGTGTTCCGCCTCTCGCTCGCCGACGGGATGATCCAGCGGCGCAACGGGCGCTGCATCGAGACCGGTCCCGCCGACCGCACGCAGCACCTCGGGAGCGACAACCCGATCTACTACCACGACGGCGTGACCACCACGGTGACCGTCGAGCGCTGGGCGCTCGGCGCCGACCATGTTCACTACGCTTTGAAGAACAACGGCAAGGTCGACGCGTCGAACGGCGACGACATGCCGACGCAGGTGCTCGTCGCGGGCTATCCGCTGCTGCTGCACCCGCGCGGACCGCAGAACCTCGACGTCGCCATCGTGGGCTTCGGCTCCGGCGTGACCATCGGCACGACGCTGCAGTTCCCCGTGCGCCGCGTCGACGACGTCGAGCTCGAGCGCTGGATCCCCGACGCCGCGCGGTACTTCCAGGACGTGAACCACCTCACGTTCCTTCCGCAGCGCGCGTACCCCTTCGTCGAGATGCCGCGGCTCACGCTCATCAACAACGACGGGCGCAACTACCTCGCGGGCACCGACCGCCGCTACCACGTGGTCATCAGCGAGCCGTCGAACCCGTGGATCACCGGCGTCTCGAACCTCTTCACCGAGGACCACTTCCGCGCGGCCACGCAGGCCCTCACGCCGGACGGGATCTTCGTGCAGTGGGTGCAGCTCTACGAGATGTCGCCGAACAACATCAAGACGATCTACCGCACCTTCGCGACGGTGTTCCCGTACGTGCGCGTCTTCGCCGCCGACGCTTACAGCTCCGACACCATCATGCTCGGATCCTTCCGTCCGATCCCGGTGGACCCCGAGCACATCGACGCGCTGCTCGCCGACCGCTCCATCCGCGCCGCGGTGGACCCGTCGCACGCCGCGTCGGCGTCGGACCTGCTCGCCCGCATGCTCTTCGCGAACCGCGAGGAGGTGCTGCAGTTCGCGCACATCGACGAGCGCCTCGAGCGCGGCGCGTGGCGTCCCGATCTGCGCGCCAACGGCCTCGGCGAGTGCGTGATGCCGTCGTGCCGCCGCACCGCCGCGCCGGTGAACACCGACGACAACGCGCGCATCGAGTTCGCCGCGCCGCGGGACCTCATCGGCTTCGACGCGTTCTCGGGCTACGTCGAGACGATGTACTCCGAGGACTGGTCCTACGGGCGCGTGGAGCGCGAGCTGCCGCCGATGGCGGACCCGAACCGCCGCGCGCGCACCCTCGCGAACCTCGCCGTGTCGCTCCTCGCCGCGGGGCGTCCGAGCCGCGCGGGCAACGTGCTCAACGACGCCGTCGCCGCAACGCGCTCGCCCGGCGGCACCATGGACCTACCCGAGCTGAGCCGCGCCGCGGGCATCTGGGACAGCATCACCACGCCGCGGGAGCCCACCATCCGCCTCGAGCCGCCGGTGCCTGGCCCGGACATGTCCCGCGAGGGCGCGCGGCTCCTCGAGGAGACCGTCGCGCGGGCGCGGCGCAGCATCGACGAGGGTCACTACGACCAGGCCCTCGAGGCCATGGCAGCGTTGCCCGCGAGCGTGCGCGACCACTCGGGCCCGAGCCTGCGGCTCATGTACGGCTACCTGCTCTACCGCGCAGCCCTTCTTCAGGACCGCGACAGCCGCTTCGTCGACGCCGCCGAGGCCCTCGAGTCCCTCGTCGCCGAGGAGCTCGCCTGGGTCGATCGGCACCCCGAGGTCTACTACCTCATCGGGCGCTCGCGGTTCCGCGCCGGCGACTTCTCCATGTCGGTGCAGGCCATGTCGCGCTTCATCGAGCTGGCGCGCAACCCGGTGCACGGCGAGCACGACATGCCCGCGGTGGCCCACGACATCGACGAGCCCGCCGCGGGCGCGACGCCGAACACCGACGGCGCCGGCGAGAGCGTGAAAGACTCCGCCGCGCACCCCGCGAACTGACGCCCGCTCAGCGCGTCGGCAGCGTCGCCTCGAGGCGCCGGTACAGCTCGTCGGCGCGCGCCTCGCACGTGTCCCACTCGAGGTGCCGACGGTTCGCGCAGTTGTAGTCGGGCTTCGCGAGCTTGTGCTTCGGCAGCCCGAAATGCGGCGCGAGCTTCGCCTCGAGCAGCGAGACGGTGACCTCCTCGTTGTCCTGCACGAAGTCGTCGACGTGGCGGAACGGTCCCGGCCCGAGGCCGTAGTTCACGAGCTTGCGGCGCTCCGCCGGAGCCACGAGGAAATGACACGCCTCGTGCAGCACCTTCTCGGTGTCGCAGCCGTGGTCCGCGGCGACGAAGAAGCTCCGCCCGTCGAAGCCCACGGGCTGCGCGAAGAACGGGGCCTTGCCCTGCTCCTCGCCGTGCAGCTCGAGCACGCGAATACCCTTGCCGGTATGTTTACCGACCCAGGCGGTGAGCGCGGGCCAGTCGGTGCCGCAGCGGTTGGACGGGACGAGGCAGCAGGGCACGCGCTTTCGCATGGCGATGGGCGCACGCGTGCACCGCCGCGGCCCTCGCTGTCAACGCCCGCGCGAGGAGTTGGTGTAGGATGCCGCGCGATGAAGCGCCGCGGACTCGGTGTGCTCTCCCTCCTCGTCGCGGCGGGCTGCAGCGGCTCGACCCCGGCGGCGCCCGGCATGGACGCGTCCGTCGCCGATCGCCCCGCCGTCGACACGGGCCCGGTGCTCCCGCCCATGGTGTGCCGCACCGGCGCGCCGTGGAGCGCCTCGATGCCGGCGTTCCGCGAGGCCACGGCGGAGTGGGGCCTCGGCGACCTCACGGCGAAGCGCCTCTCCACCGCCGACATCGACGGCGACGGCTGGGCAGACCTCATCGCGTGGAACGATGTCGTGAACTCCCGCACGGACTTCTCGCGACCGGTGACCGCGTGGCTCGTGCGCGTGCTGCTCAACCGACCGCGCCCCGCCGACGCCGACGCCGGCGTGGGGCGGAGCTTCTCGGAGTTCACGCGGGCCTCGAACTTTCTCGCCATCGCGGGCGGCGACGGGTCCCACGGACGCCTCGTCACGGTGGTGGCCTTCGCCGACGTCGACAACGACGGCGACCTCGACGCGTACACCGGCAACAGCCCCACCGCGGCGCCGGCCATGGGCCAGGACCCGGACCCTGGCGACCGCGGCACCGTGCTCCTCAACGACGGCCACGGCGTGTTCAGCCTGGCGCCGTCGAGCGACGCGACGCCTGGCGCCGATTCGTCCCCGCAGACCATCAACGCGATCTTCAACGACCAGAACGCCGACGGCACCATCGACCTCGCCGTGGGCTACCAGGCCGAGGTCTTCGGCAACCCCATCGGCCAGCAGGCGCAGATGTTCCGCGGCGCCGGCGACGGCACCTTCGCCGAGGTGACGGACCAGGTCGGCATGACCCTCGAGTCGTCGCAGGCCTCGCTCACCACGGTGACGAACAACCGCCCGCTCTACGGCCTCTCGATGTGCGACGTGAACGGCGACGGCCGCCTCGACCTCCTCGGCGCGGCCTACGGACGCCAGTTCAACCTGCTCATGACGTCGCGCGGCGACATGTTCCGCGACGAGTCCGTGGCGAGCGGCGTCGGCGGCGACGCCAACCACGACTTCAGCGACAACCAGACGTACCGCTGCTACTGCCAGACGCACCGCGGGAGCTGCCCGACGACGGTGCCCGCCCCATCGAGCAGCTTCACCTGCGGCGTGCGCGGCGACTGGCGCCCCGGCGTCGACGACCAGCCCTGGCGCCTCAACGGCAACGGCTTCTCCATCGCCTGCGGCGACATCGACAACGACGGCGACGTGGACCTCTACACCGGCGAGATCACGCACCCCGACGTCGGCGCCAGCAGCGACCCGTCGGAGCTTCTCGTCAACGACGGCACCACCGACGCCGGCACGCGGTTCTCGCGACCCGGGCGCATGCCCACGGGCATCGTTCCGCGGTCCCTCGGCGGCGACGAGGGCATCCTCACCAACGCGATGTTCGACTTCGACAACGACGGCCGCCTCGACGTGTGGGCCGGCGGCAGCGATTACCCGAACATGTATGGCTGGCTCTTCGCGCAGGACGCCGCGGGGCACTTCAGCGAGGTCTCGCGCCAGGCCGGCATCCACCACGCGTGCCCCACGGGCTTCGCCCTCGCCGACTACGACCACGACGGCGACCTCGACGTGATCCTCGGCACGTCGATGATGCGCACGTGCAGCCAGGCGTGGGGCGGGCGCTCCGTGGTGCGCATCTACGAGAACATCGCCAGCGACGCCAACTGGACCACCGTGCGCCTCGTCGGCCGCGGCGCCGGCGGCGCCAACCGCGCGGCCATCGGCGCCCGGGTGCGCGTCACCGCGGGCGGCGTCACGCAGCAGCGCGAGGTCGTGAACAACTGGGGCCTCGCCGGCGTGGCCACGGAGCTGCCCGTGCACTTCGGCCTCGGCGCGACCTGCGCCATCGACCGCATCGAGGTGCGCTGGCCCGACGCCGCCGGCACCGTCGAGACCTTCCCGAACGTGCGCGCGAACTACGCCGTGGAGATCGTCCAGGGCGTCGGCGTCGTGCGTTACCTGCAGTAGTAAAAACCCGTCACGAGGCCCCTGCCATGCGCCGCCCCCACGTCCTCATCCTCGACTTCGGATCGCAGTACACGATGCTCATCGCCCGCCGCATCCGCGAGATGTCGGTGTACTGCGAGATCCACCCCTGCACGATGAAGCTCGAGGAGATCCGCGCGCGCGAGCCCGTGGCCATCATCCTCTCCGGCGGACCGTCGAGCGTCTTCGACGTCGGCGCGCCGGCCATCCACCCCGGGGTCTTCGCCCTCGACGTGCCGGTGCTCGGCATCTGCTACGGCGAGCAGCTCCTCGCGCACCTCTGCGGCGGCCGCGTGGAGCCGTCGACGGAGCGCGAGTACGGCCCGGCGAAGGTCCGCGTGGAGCGCAACGAGGGCATCTTCTCGCGCTTCGAGCTCGGCGAGGAGATCGACGCGTGGATGTCCCACGGCGACCGCGTCACCGCGCTGCCTCCGGGTTTTACCGCTTATGGTACGAGCCCGCACTCGCCCTTCGCGGCCGTGGGCAACGCCGTGCGCCGCATCTACGGCGTGCAGTTCCACCCCGAGGTGGTGCACACCCCGCGCGGCGGCGACGTGCTCGCGAGCTTCCTCTTCGACGTGGCCGACGTGAACCCCGACTGGAGCCCCGGCTCCTTCGCGGAAGAGGCCATCGAGCAGGTGAAGGCCACCGTGGGCTCGGGCCGCGCGCTCTGCGCCCTCTCCGGCGGCGTCGACAGCTCCGTCGCTGCGGTGCTCTGCCAGAGGGCCCTCGGCGATCGCCTCACGTGCATCTTCGTCGACAACGGCGTGCTCCGCCGCGGCGAGCGCGACCAGGTCGAGCGCGTGTTCCGCGGATCCTTCGGCCTCGACCTGCACGTCATCGACGCGCGCAAGAGGTTCCTCGATGCCCTCGCGGGGGTCGCCGACCCGGAGCAGAAGCGCAAGATCATCGGCCGCGTCTTCATCGAGGTCTTCGAGGAGGAGGCCGCGAAGGTCGAAGGCGTCACGCACCTCGTGCAGGGAACGCTCTACCCCGACGTCATCGAGAGCGTATCGTTCAAGGGACCGAGCGCCGTCATCAAGAGCCACCACAACGTGGGCGGCCTCCCCGAGCGCATGAAGCTCGCCCTCGTCGAGCCCCTCCGCGAGCTCTTCAAGGACGAAGTGCGCGAGGTCGGCGAGGCCCTCGGCATCCCGCGCGCGATCCTCTGGCGCCAGCCGTTCCCCGGACCGGGTCTGGCCATTCGCGTCATCGGACCGGTCACCGACGAGGCCCTCGAGGTGCTGCGCGGCGCCGACGCCATCGTCGACCACGAGATCCGCACCGCGGGGCTCTACGAGTCCGTGTGGCAGGCCTTCGCGGTGCTGCTGCCGGTGCGCACCGTGGGCGTCATGGGCGACGGTCGCACCTACGACCAGGTCTGCGCCATCCGCGCCGTGCAGAGCCAGGACGGCATGACCGCGGACTGGGCGCGGCTCCCGCACGAGCTCCTCGCGCGCATCTCGTCGCGGATCATCAATGAGGTGCGCGGCGTGAACCGGGTGGTCTACGACATCTCGTCGAAGCCGCCGTCGACCATCGAGTGGGAGTGAGCGTGCGCGGCGCGGCCGTGGTGCTGACGGCGCTGATGGCCGTCGCGGGATGCGCGCCGAGGCCGCGGTCGACGCCTGTCGCGGGCACCGTGGGCTTCGTCTGCGACCCGCCCGACGCGCGCATCGCCATCGACGAGACGGACCTCGGATCGTGCGCGTTGTGGCAGGGCCGCGGCGTCGCGCTGGGGCCTGGTGCGCACCGCGTCGCCGTGTCGCGCGAAGGGTGGCTTCCGCAGTGGTCCGAGGTGGTGCCGCGGGGCGGGCGCATCACCGTGCAGGCGGCGCTGCGTCGCGTGCCGGAGTAGGCAGGGGACGGTTTCAACAAGTTGCCATTCCGGTGGGACCGGAATTCTGAAATCGCGAAAGGCTTGAATTCCAGCGTTTCGTTCCCGCCGAATTCCGGTGGGACCGAAATGTTGAAATGTTGAAACCGTCCCCCCCTCAGCGGGACGCGGGCGGCTCGACCTCGACCTCGACCTCGACCTCGACCTCGGCCAGCGCCTTGGCCAGCGCGCCCTTCGCGACGCGCCCGATGAGCCCGAGGAACAGCATCGTTCCTGCGAGGCTCAGCGCACCGAAGGCGAGACGTCCGGGAGTGAGCACGTCGCGCAGGCGGTCGTGCGCCAGCAGCTCCAGCGCCGAGTGCACGAGCGAGCCGACGTAGGTGTGCAGCAGCGTCGCCGGCGCGAGCCCGACGAGCATCGACACCACGAGCTGCCACAGCGGCATCGGCGTGGCGCCCAGCAGCATCGAGAGCAGCGGCTGCGGCATCACCGGCGACATGCGCAGCAGGATCGCCACCCGCAGGCCCTCGTGGCGCACCACGGTGTCGATCTGCTTGAAGCGAGGGTGCTCGAGCCATTGCCGAGCCCAATCGGTGCGCGCCAGCAAGCGCCCCATGCCGAAGGAGCAGCACGCTCCGAGGGTGGCCGACGGGAGCGCCGCGACGAAGCCCTTCCAGGGTCCCCAGGCGTAGCCGGCGAGGCCCGAGAGCAGCGATTTGGGCACCAGGATCATCGCCCCGAGGCAGTACGCGAGGGCGTATTCGGGCACCGCCGTGGGGTCGCCCCCGTGCATCCGGGCGGCGAGATGGACGATCGCCGAGCGCACGAAAGGGGCTTGCAGCGCAGCCCAAGGTGCGAGCAGCATCACGGCCAAGGGCCAGGCACGGGCGAGGGCGCGGAGTCGGGAGCGATCGACCAGCACTCAGCCCCGCGGGACCCTTCGGCACTCGGCCCGCTCACGGAGGATCAAGGTCAGCATGGGAAACAAGATGGGTCGCCAGACTCGCTTCATGGGGTGGGCAGCGCTCGCCGCCGTCGCGGTGCCCTCGGCGGGCTTCGCCTACGGCGTCGAGGTGCCGGAGAATGGCACGGTCCCGTTCGGACGCGCAGGGGCCTACGTGGCGCGCGCGAGCGACCCCTCCGCCGTGGCGCTCAACATGGCCGGCGTCATGGGCCAGGAGCACCCGCAGATCATGCTGTCGGTGAACGCCGGCGCGTCGTCGAACTGCTTCCAGCGCAGCGGCACCTACGACGGCAACGCCGACGTGAGCCCCAACGCCGCGGGCACGCGCTTCAACACGGGCGCCGACGGTCTTCCAGGCTACGCGGGCCGGAACTATCCCGAGGTCTGCAGCGACACCGCGCTCGCCCTCGCGGCGCAGGTGCTGGCGACGTATCGCCTGAACCGCTGGGTGGCCTTCGGAGCAGGACTGCACACGCCGAGCACCCCCGGCGCGCAGCAGAACTTCCAGGACACGACGACGCTGAGCGGCGGCATCCTCGCGCCGTCGCCCGCGCGCAACATGCTGTTCCAGAAGAACTTCCTGGTGCTGTATCCGACCATCGGCGTCGCCGTCGCCCCGCACCCGCGCCTGCGCTTCGGCCTCGCGCTCCAGCCCAGCATCGCGAGCTTCCAGTTCGGACTCATGGCCAACGCGGCGTTCACCAACCCGCAGTCGCCGGACACGGACCTCTACATCCAGCTCAACGCCATGGGCTTCTTCATGGCCGGCGCGGTGTCGACGCAGATCCTCGCGACGCCGTGGCTCTCCTTCGGCGCGCAGTTCCACTACAACGCGCCGGTGACGGCGTCGGGCACCGCGAACACCATCGCGGGCTACTACGCGTCGCCCGCGTCGGGGCAGGCGCCGGGCACCTTCCACATCGACGAGATGCACGTGCAGCTCCCGTGGAACCTCAACGCCGGCGTTCGCTACAACCGCCCGCGCCGCGGCCAGCCCACGCAGGACGACGGATCGGGCCACTACGACCCGATGCGCGACGACGTCTTCGATTTCGAGGTCGACTTCCACTACGAGGCCACGCACCTGCTCGGGCACACGGCCATCGTGAACAGCGGGAACATCAACGTCGGCAACGGCGCCGGCGTGCCCGCGCCGCGCAACATCGTGCTCGACAGCAACCTGTCCGACACCATGGGCGTCCGCGTCGGCGCCGACTGGAACATCATCCCCGGCGTCCTCGCCGCGCGCCTCGGCTTCTCCTACGACACGCAGGGCCTCAACGCGTCGTCGATGGTGGTGCACATCCCCGCGTACGGCGGCGAGAGCGTTCACGCGGGCCTCTCGTACCGCTGGCGCTGGCTCACCATCAACGCCGGCGTCGGCCAGTTCTTCTTCCAGTCCGTCGATGCGTCGGCTTCCACCGGCTACATCGTGACGCCGGGTGACGGCACCGCCGCGAACAACCAGCTCACGTCGTGCACGGCGTCGCAGGGGCAGGGCGCGTGCACCATCAGCCGCGGCACCTACCACGGCAGCTTCACCAGCGGCTCCCTCGGCTTCACCTTCCGGCTCTGACCGGAAGTTTACGCACCCTCGTAAAAATCACCCCTCGGCGCGCGACGCCAGGAGCGTTCGCAGGCGCTCCGCGTCGGGGCGCACCGCCAGCACGTGCTCGCGGTCCACGGCCACCTTGCCGGGAGGCGATCCCTTGGGCTTGCGAACGTAGCGGCGCTCGGCCCAGGTGACCTCGGCGAAGTCGGCGCCGCGCGCGTCGCTGTGGTGCACCGCGAGCATCGCCGCGTCGACGAGAAGCTCCGGCGGGCACGCGCTGCCCTTGGTC